>JAQGHV010000349.1 GCA_028288785.1 Rhodospirillales bacterium
CCCTCGATCTGGGCGAGGCCGCGGGCGAGCGCCTTGGCGTTCGCGTGGTCGTCGGCCAGGCGGTCGATGTTGTTGTCCAGCGCATAGAGGCAGGCGGCGGCGACGATGCCGGCCTGGCGCATCGAGCCGCCGAGCCGCTGCTTCCAGCGCCAGGCTTCGCCGATGAACTCACTGCTCCCGCAGAGCACGGCGCCGAGCGGTGCCCCCAGGCCCTTGGTGAAGTCGAGCCAGACGCTGTCGTATTGCGCGACCATCTCGGCAGCCGGGATGCCCGCCGCGACGCAGGCATTCATCAGCCGTGCGCCATCCATATGCGTGGACCAGCCCTGGCCATGGGCGACGTCGGCGACGGCGTTGAGCTGCTCCAGCGGCCAGACGACGCCACCGCCGATATTGGCCGTCTGCTCGACTTCCAGCAGGCGCTGCGGCGGGGCGTAGCGGGTGCGCGGGCGGATGTTCGCGCGGACGTCATCGGCGCTGAACATGCCGCGTGCGCCCTTCAGTCCCATGATCTGCACGCCGGTGAGCGCGGCGTGGGTGCCGCCTTCGCTGTGCAAAATGTGGGAGGTCTCGTGCGCCACGACCTCATCGCCCTTTCGGCAATGCGTGAGGATGGCGATGACGTTGCACATGGTGCCAGAGGGCAGGAACATCGCCGCCTCCTTGCCCATCAGCGCAGCCATGCGGTCGTTCAGGGCGTGGACCGTGGGGTCATCCCCGTGCTGCTCGTCGCCCAGCTCGGCGCGCATCATCGCGTCCTTCATGGCGGGCGTCGGAAGGGTCTGGGTGTCCGAATACAGGTTGATGCGGACGGGCGGGGCGCCGGCAGGAGGCCGGGAGGGGGCATGGACCATGGCGGGGAGGCTAGCGGCGGCGGAGGCTGCCGGCCAGGGGGTCATTCGGTCGGAAGCAACCTTACCCCTGCGGCAGCGGCTGCGGCGGCGCATTCGGCACTGGTGCGCCGCCATACATCGCCATGATCCGGCGTTCGAAAGCCCTCACCATCAGCCGTACTGCCTCATTGAAGACCGTTCCGATCACCGCCTGCAGCAGCCGCGAACGGAACTCGAAATCGACGAAGAAATCCACCTCGCAGCCCTGGGCGTGCGGGCTGATGCGCCACTGGTTGTTCAGGTAGCGGAAAGGTCCGTTCAGGTAGCGCACCTGCACATGCCCGGGCCGGTCCAGCGTCACCTCGCTGCGGAAGGTCTCGCGGAACACCTTGAACCCGATGGTGAGGTCCGCCGTCAGCACCGTATCCGTGCGCGTGATGATCCGGGCGGCAACGCACCAGGGCAGGAATTCCGGGTAGCGGCGCACATCGGCGACCACGTCGAACACCTGCTCCGGCGTGGCGCGGAGGATGCGCTTTTCGGCATGCGTGGGCATCTCAGGCGCGTGCCCCCTGCCCCGCGCGGCGGGCATCCGCCAAAGCCGCGAAGTCGCGATCCGCATGGTAGCTGCTGCGCGTGAGCGGGGTGGCGGAGACCAGCAAAAACCCCTTGCCGCGGGCGGCGGTGGCGTAGCTGTCGAACTCATCAGGTGGGACGAAGCGGTCCACCCTCGCGTGCTTCACCGAGGGCTGCAGATACTGGCCGATGGTGAGGAAATCCACATCCGCGCTGCGCAGATCATCCATCACCTGCAGAACCTCGATCCGCGTCTCGCCCAGGCCAACCATGATGCCGGATTTGGTAAACACAGTCGCATCACGCCCCTTCACACGGTCGAGCAACCGCAGCGAGTGGTAGTAACGCGCACCTGGCCGGATCGATGGATACAGCGCGGGCACGGTTTCGAGATTGTGGTTGAACACGTCCGGGCGGGCATCGACCACGACCTCCATTGCGCCATCCTTGCGCAGGAAGTCGGGTGTCAGCACCTCGATCGTGGTGGTCGGAGTCGCCGCGCGGATCGCCAGGATCGTCTCGGCGAAATGGCGCGCACCGCCATCGGCGAGGTCGTCGCGATCGACGCTGGTGATCACGACATGGCGCAGGCCGAGCTTGGCGACGGCATCAGCGACGCGGCGGGGTTCATCGGAGTCGAGCGCGCGGGGAATACCGGTCGCGACGTTGCAGAAGGCGCAGGCGCGGGTGCAGGTGTCGCCCATGATCATCATGGTCGCGTGGCGCTGGGACCAGCACTCCCCGATGTTTGGGCAGGCCGCTTCCTCGCACACCGTGACCAGGCGGTTCTCCCGCATGAGGTCACGGGTTTCCTTGTAGATCGGATGCGTCGGCGCCTTGACGCGGATCCAGTCCGGCTTGCGCTGGATCGGGTTGTCCGGACGGTTGGCCTTCTCCGGGTGGCGCTCCGCGCCAGCCTTCAGAGTCTGGCGCTCCGCGTCCGGCTTTACCCGGTGATCGATCTCTACTCGCATGCCGCTAGATGTGGATCACCCGGCCATAAGCATCAAGGACGCTTTCGTGCATGGCTTCCGAGACCGTGGGGTGGGGGAAGATCGTGTTCATGAGCTCGGCCTCGGTCGATTCCAGAGTGCGCGCGATGACGTAGCCCTGGATCAACTCTGTGACCTCAGGCCCGACCATGTGGGCGCCTAGCAATTCGCCCGTCTTGGCGTCGAACACGGTCTTCACGAAGCCCTCCGGCTCGCCCATCGCGATGGCCTTGCCATTGCCGATGAAGGGGAAGCGGCCCACGCGCACTTCGCGGCCCGCGGCCTTGGCGGCGGCTTCCGTGAGGCCCACGGAGGCCACCTGCGGCCGGCAGTAGGTACAGCCGGGGATGTTGAGGATGTCGATCGCGTGCGGGTGCAGGCCGGCAATCGCCTCCACCGCGATCACGCCCTCATGGCTGGCCTTGTGTGCCAGCCACGGCGCACCGGTGACGTCGCCGATGGCATAAATGCCCGGCTCTCCGGTGCGGCAAAAGCCGTCGATTTTCACGTGGCTGCGTTCGACCTCGACCTTGGTCCCCTCGAGCCCGATATCCTCGACATTGCCGACGATGCCGACGGCCGAGATAACCCGGTCCGCCTTGATCTCCGTGACACCCTTGGCGGTCTCGACGATGACGGTGACGCTGTCGCCTTCCTTCCGCACGCCCTGCACCTTGGCGTTGGTGATCACCGTCATGCCCTGCTTAACGAAGGCTTTCTGCACGAAGGTGGAGACCTCCGCATCCTCCACCGGCAGGATGCGGTCCATGACTTCGATCAGCGTCACTTCCGAACCCATGTTGCGGTAGAAGCTGGCGAACTCGCTGCCAATGGCGCCCGAACCGATGACGACCAGGCGCTTCGGCAAGGCCGTGGGCACCATCGCCTCGCGGTACGACCAGATCAGCTTGCCATCGGGCTCGATGCCCGGGATCACCCGGGCGCGAGAGCCGGTCGCGAGGATGATGTGCTTGGCGGCGAGCTCGGCGACGGGCTTGCCGTCCTTCGCGACGGCGACCTTGCCGGGACCCGCAAGCTTCGCCTGGCCGTCGAACACAGTGACCTTGTTCTTCTTCAGCAGGTGCTTCACGCCGCCCGAAAGCTGCCCCGCCACCGCACGGCTGCGCTTCACCACCTTGGCGAAATCAAAGCGGATATTGTCGGCCGCGAACCCGTAGGCATCCAGCGTGTGCAGCATGTGGTTGATCTCGGAGGCGCGCAGCAGCGCCTTCGTCGGGATGCAGCCCCAGTTGAGGCAGATGCCGCCGAGTTCGGCGCGCTCCACCAACGCGGTCTTCATGCCAAGCTGGGAGGCCCGGATGGCGGCGACATAGCCGCCCGGGCCGCCGCCAACCACGATGAGGTCGAAGCTGTCGGCCATCGGTCAGTCTCCGGCGAGTGTTGCGAGTGCGGCGCCATCGACGCGCTGCATGGTCCAGGAATCGAGCGCACGAGCGCCCATGGCCCGGTAGGCGGCGATGGCCGGCGCATTCCAATCGAGCACCGACCATTCGAGGCGTGCGCCGCCCTCATCGAGGACCCGGCGCGCCAAGGTACGGAACATGGCCTTTGCGATGCCCCGACCACGGAAGTCGGGCTCCACGAAGACATCTTCAACCCAGATGCCGTGCCGCGCCGTAAAGGTGGAAAACGTGCGGTACCAGACGCAGAGCGCCACCGGAGCGCCGGCAACCTCCGCAATCATCGCACCTGCGCGCGGCGTCTCACCGAACAAGGCCTCGTGGAAATCAGAGGCGGTGCCGTTCGCTTCGTGAGCGAGCTTTTCGTACTCCGCGAGAGCGCGCACCAGGCGGATGACGGTGGGGAGGTCCGAGGGGGTGGCGTCGCGAAGGGTAAAGGGGGTCATGGGAGAAGATCGCGGGAAAGAATTCCCCCGAACCCCTTCCTTTTACTTTTGGCTAGTGGAGGGCGAGCAATCCCTCCAGACCTGCTCACAGCATCAGGCTCAGCGGATCTTCGATGGTCCGCTTCAAGGCCTGCATGAATTCGGCGGCGAGGGCACCATCGATGACGCGATGATCCACGCTGAGCGTACACGTCATCACCGTCGCGATCGCCAGCGCACCATCCTTTACCACCGGCCGCTGCTCGCCGGCGGACACCGCAAGGATGCCGGCCTGGGGCGGGTTGATGATCGCGGAGAAGTCGCTCACCCCGTACATGCCCATGTTGGAGATCGAGAAGCCGCCGCCCTGGAACTCCTCGGGCTTCAGCTTGCCGGTCTTGGCGCGGGCGGCCAGGTCCTTCATCTCGGCACTGATTGCGGCGAGACCCTTGCGGTCGGCCTGCCGGATGATCGGCGTGATCAGACCATCGGGGATCGACACGGCCACTGAGATGTCGACGTCGCTGTATTGGATCGTCGCCTCGTCCGTCCACGTCGCGTTGCAACCGGGATAGCGCTTCAGCGTCGCGGCCGTGGCCTTGATGACCAGATCGTTGACCGAGAGCTTGAACGCGCCCGGGCCGTCCTTCGGCGAACGTGCGTTGAGATCGGCGCGCAGCTTCAGCAGCGCGTCGATGTGCATGTCCATCGTGACGTAGAAATGCGGAATGGTCGCCTTCGACTCCGCAAGACGGCGGGCGATCACCTTCCGCATCGTGCTGTTCGGCACAGCCGTGTGCGGCGCCGTGATGGCGACCGGTGCTGCGGGCTTCGGAGCCGGTGCCGCAGCGGCGACCGGCGCGGGTGCGGTAGGAGCCGCGGCGGGCTTCGCGAGCGCCGCCTCGACATCGGCCTTCACGATGCGGCCGTTCGGGCCGCTACCGGCGACACCTTCGAGGGACAGCCCGGATTGCTGCGCCATCCGGCGCGCCAGCGGCGACGCGAACACGCGATCGCCAGCGGCATGGCCGTTTGCCTTGGGTGGCAGCGGCTGCGGGTTGAGCGCCGCCTTCTCCGCCGGTGGAATGGGCTGCGGGTTCAGCGCGATCTTCTCGGCCGGCGCAGGTGCGGCGGGTGGCGGGGCCGCAGGTGCGGCAGCCGGCGCCGCGTTTGGCACCGTCTCACCCTTCTCCACCAGCACCGCGATGACGGCGTTTACAGCCACCCCCTGCGTGCCAGCGGCGACGACGATCTTGCCGAGCACGCCTTCATCGACCGCCTCGACTTCCATCGTGGCCTTGTCGGTCTCGATCTCGGCGATGACGTCGCCGGCCTTTACCGTATCACCCTCCGCCTTGAGCCAGCGGGCAAGGTTGCCCTCCGTCATGGTGGGCGAAAGGGCGGGCATCAAAATGTTCGTGGCCATGGCGCGTGCCCCTCAGCGATAGGTGACGCGCTTTGCCGCATCGACCACATGGTCGAGGTGCGGCAGCGCCAGCTTTTCGAGATTAGCGGCATACGGCATCGGCACATCCAGGCCATGCACGCGAACCGGCGGCGCATCGAGATGGTCGAAGCAGTTCTCGATGATCTGCATCGCGACCTCGGCGCCGATGCCGGCATAGGGCCAGCCTTCTTCGAGCGTCACGACCCGGTTGGTCTTCTTCACGCTGGTCACGATGGTCTCGATGTCGAGCGGGCGCAGCGTGCGGAGGTTGATGACCTCGGCGCTGATGCCCTGCTCCGCCAGCTTGTCGGCGGCCTGCATCGCCATCCCGACCATGATCGAGAAGGCCACTAGCGTGACGTCGGTGCCCTCCCGCTCGACCTTCGCCTTGCCGATCGGCAGGATGAAGTCGGGGTCGGTTGGGCAGTCGAACGTCTGCCCGTACAGCATCTCGTTTTCGAGGAAGATGATCGGGTTCGGGTCGCGGATGGCGGCGCGCAGCAGGCCCTTGGCGTCGGCCGCGGACCAGGGGGCAAGCACCTTCAGCCCCGGGCAATGCGCGTACCAGCTCGCGTAGCACTGGCTGTGCTGCGCGGCCACGCGGGAGGCCGCGCCGTTGGGCCCTCGGAAGGTGATCGGGCAGCCGAGCTGGCCACCCGACATGTACAGTGTCTTGGCGGCGGAATTGATGATGTGGTCAATGGCCTGCATCGAGAAGTTGAAGGTCATGAACTCCACGATCGGCTTCAATCCGGTCATCGCAGCGCCCACGGCCATGCCGGTGAAGCCATGCTCTGTAATCGGCATGTCGATGACGCGCTTGGGACCGAACTCATCCAGCAGGCCCTGGCTGATCTTGTAGGCGCCCTGGTACTGGCCGACCTCCTCGCCGATCAGGAAGACGTCGCTATCATTCCGCATCTCGGCGGCCATCGCATCGCGCAGTGCCTCACGCACGGTGATAGGGGCGGTGGCGCCCCAGTCCTTTTCCGGCTGGAAGGGCGCCACGGTCGCCGGCACGGATGCAGGCTTGGTGGCAGGCGAGGTTGCCTCCGCAGCCGGCGCGCTGGCAGCGGGAGCACTGGCGGCGGGCGCGGCAGCCGCGCCGGCTTCACCACCATCGAGCTCGGCGATAACTGAGTTGACGCTGACACCTTCGGTGCCCTCCGGGACGAGGATCCGGGTCAGCGTGCCCTCATCGACGGCCTCAACCTCCATGGTGGCCTTGTCGGTCTCGATCTCGGCGATGACGTCGCCCGATTTTACCGTCTCGCCTTCCTTCTTCAGCCAGCGGGCAAGCTTGCCCTCGGTCATCGTCGGCGAGAGCGCCGGCATCAGGATCGCAACGCCCATCTCAGCGGGTCCCTTCGATGAGGATATCGGTCCAGAGCTCGCTCTCGTCCGGCTCCGGGCTTGCCTGCGCGAATTCGGCGGCGTCGGTGACGATGGCCTTCACCTCGTCGTCGATCACCTTCAGGTCGGCCTCGGTGACGCCGTGCGATTCCATGAGAAGCTTGCGCGCAGTCTCGATGCAATCGGACTGCTCGCGCATCTTCTGCACCTCCTCCCGCGTGCGGTACTTCGCCGGGTCGGACATGGAGTGGCCGCGGTAGCGGTAGGTCTTCATCTCGAGCAGATAGGGGCCTAGGCCCGCGCGGCAGTGCGCGACGGCGCGCTCGCCGGCCTCGTGGACCGCCAGCACATCCATGCCGTTCACCTGCTCGCCGGGGATGCCCCAGGGGCTGCCATTCTTCGACAGGTCTAGCGAGGCAGACGCACGCTCCACGCTGGTGCCCATGCCGTACTTGTTGTTCTCGATGACGAAGACGCAGGGCAGCTTGAACAGCGCCGCCAGGTTCATGCTCTCGAACACCTGGCCCTGGCTGGACGCACCCTCGCCGAAATAGGCGAGCGCGACATGACCATCCGCACGATACATGTTGGCGAAGGCGAGGCCGGCGCCGAGCGACACCTGCGCGC
Source organism: Rhodospirillales bacterium (assembly GCA_028288785.1). Taxonomy (GTDB): domain Bacteria; phylum Pseudomonadota; class Alphaproteobacteria; order Acetobacterales; family Acetobacteraceae; genus Plastoroseomonas. The sequence continues at coordinate 7,675 of JAQGHV010000349.1, forward strand.
CGACGATGCCGTGGCCGCCATAGAACCCCTTCTCGCGGCTGAACATGTGCATCGAGCCACCCTTGCCCTTCGAGTAGCCACCGATGCGCCCGGTCAGCTCCGCCATGACGCCGCGCGCTTCCATGCCCGTCGCGAGCATGTGGCCGTGGTCACGGTAGGAGGTGATGACCTGGTCGCCGGGCTGGAGCGACATCTGCATGCCGACGACGACCGCTTCCTGCCCGATATAGAGGTGGCAGAAACCGCCGATAAGCCCCATGCCATAAAGCTGACCGGCCTTCTCCTCGAAGCGGCGAATCAACAGCATGTCGCGGTAGGCGCGGAACAATGATGCCTGGTTTGCGGCGGGAGGCGTTGCCTTGCCGCGGCGCTTGATTGCCGTGTCGGTGCCCTGGGCCATGCGGCCACTCCTCCCCGTTGATGCAACTCTCTTGCCCCTCCAATAGGGGCTAGGAATGAGAACCGCAAGGATCAGCGGACCGAAAATCCTTTTATTGCAATGCAATACGGTAGTTAACTGACTTTTGGTTAAGTTTCGCGCGTGCGCCTTCCGGCGCAATTTCCGGAAGACCGGTTGCGCAGCGCCGGCGCATTTATTTGCACCACATCCGGACATAGCCGACCATGAAATCCATCGCGCCGCCAGCCCTGCTGGCCACCTTGATGGGGCTGCACGCCGCCGACCAGATCACCCTGGCCGCGTTGCCGCTGATCGCCACCCTGGCTTTCGGCGCCGGCCCCGCCACGGTCGGTGCCCTGGTCGCGGCGCAGGGTGCCGCCTGGTTGCTCGTGGCGTTGCCGGCCGGGGTGCTGGTTGACCGCACGCCGCGTGCCCTGGTGCTGCGCGGCGCTGCGATCGGGGCCACGCTGCTGTGCATGGTCGCCTTGATCGCACCCGGAACAGGGTGGCTGGCGTTGGCGGCTTTTCTCGCCGCGTCCGCGGTGGTGCCGGGCGTGCTGGCGGCGTTCTCGATCGTGCCGCAGCTGGTGCCGCGATCGAACTTGGCGGGGGCGAACGCGTCGCTGGAACTGGCGCGCGCCATTGCCACGCTCGCGGCCCCTCCCCTTGCCGGCTTTTGCGCGGCCTGGGGTGCGCCAGAGGCGGCCCTCGCACTGGCTGCGGTGGCCGGGCTGATCGCCACCGTGGCGGCGTTTCGCTTGCCCCTAATCGGGGTGCCGGTCCAGGCCGAACGGCCGCGCATCGTGGCGGCCATTCTCGAAGGCGCCCGCTTCGTGCGGGCGGAGCCGCATCTGACCGCCATCGCGCTGGTCGCCATCGCATGGAACAGCGCCTTCTTCGCGCTGCAGGCGGTGCTGGTGCCGCTGGCCTTGGGACCGCTGGGGCTGAGCCCGGCGGCTGCGGGGGCTGCATTCGGCGCCCATGGTGCGGGGCTGGTGATTGGCGCGCTCGTCGCGCCCTGGCTCGGGGCGCGCACCAGCCCGGGATTTTCGCTGCTGGCGGGGCCGCTACTGTCGGCGCTTGCCGTCGTCGCGATCATGGCGGCGCCATTCGGCGTGGCTGTGGTGTGCCTGGCACTGGGCCAATTCCTGCTAGGCTTCGGGCCCATGCTCTGGCAGATCGCGCAGACCAGCTTGCGCCATTCGGTGACGCCGGCTGGCTTGCTCGGGAGAGTGGGTGCGACGCTGCAGGTGGCGGTGTTCGGCGTGCGTCCGCTGGGCGCCCTTGCCGGCGGCGCCTTGGCAGCGTGGCGAGGGCCGGAGGCCGCAGTGTGGCTCGCCGCGTTCGGGTTCCTCGTATCGTTGCTGGTGCTGCTGCGTTCACCGCTGCCGCAGCTGAGGGCCTTGCCGGCTTAGTCTCTCAGTAAAGCCGCTGCCCGGGCGGGTACGGCAGCACGATCTCATCGCGCCCTACCATGTTCAGGAGCGCACGCCCGCGCTCATCCAGCTGGTCGCGATCGACGTGGTCACCGCGCAAGCCCTGCACCCGGCGCTCGATGGTATCGCGCGCCGCTTCCGCCAGCGCGAGATCGCGCCGCGCTACGGCGATTTCCTCGGTGCGCTGGGCATGCGCGATCAGGCCGCGTTCGCCATGGCGCGCGTGCCAGCCAAAGTAGAAGCACACCGCGAGGAAGGCGAGCGGCAGTACCGCTTCCTTCGCACGACGCTTCAATGCCTGACCGAACCCCTTCAACCGCGCAATCCCCAAGACCTCAGCGCTAGAGAATCAACATCGCGTCCACTTGGCAAGCAGCAACCGCGTCAGCGGCGCAGAAAACGTCGCTGCGCGGCGAAAACTCAGCGCCGCAGGACGGAACGCCCGGCATAACGCGCCGCCGGGCCCAAATCCTGCTCGATGCGGATGAGCTGGTTGTACTTGGCCAGACGATCCGAGCGGCTCAGCGAACCGGTCTTGATGAGCCCGCAATTCGTGGCAACCGCGAGGTCCGCGATGGTCACGTCCTCGGTCTCGCCGGACCGGTGGCTCATGACAACCTGGTAGCCGGCGCGGTGCGCAATCTCGACCGCGTCGAGCGTTTCGCTCAGCGTGCCGATCTGGTTCACCTTGACCAGGATAGCGTTCGCCGTCGCGCGCTCGATGCCCATGCGCAGGCGCTCGGGGTTGGTCACGAACAGATCGTCGCCGACCAGCGACACGGTGGCGCCGAGGCGGTCGGTCAGCAGCTTCCACCCCTCCCAATCATCCTCGGACATGCCGTCCTCGATGGAGACGATCGGCCATTTCGCGCAGAGCGCCGCGAGGTAATCGACCATGCCGCCCTGATCCAGGGTCTTGTTCTCGCCCGCGAGCTTGTAGACGCCGCCCTCGTAGAACTCGGTCGCGGCGCAATCGAGCGCGAAGACCACATCCTCGCCGACGCGGTGCCCGGCCGCCTCGCAGGCCTTGGCGATGAAGGCCAGGGCCTCGTCGGCGGAACCGATGTTGGGCGCGAAGCCGCCCTCGTCGCCGACATTGGTGTTGTGGTGCGCGTCGTGAAGCTGCTTCTTCAGGGCGCCGAAGATCTCGGCACCGATCCGCACGGCGTCCGCCATGGTGCCGGCGGCGACCGGCATCACCATGAATTCCTGGATGTCGATCGGGTTGTCGGCGTGCTTGCCGCCATTGATGATGTTCATCATCGGCACCGGCATGGTCCGCGCGAAGGTGCCGCCGACATGGCGATACAGGGGAATGCCAAGCTCGTTCGCCGAGGCCTTGGCGCAGGCCAGCGAGACCGCCAGCATTGCGTTCGCACCCAGGCGTGCCTTGTTCGGCGTGCCGTCCAGCTCGATCAGGGTCTCGTCGATCTTGATCTGCTCGAAGGGGTCCATGCCGCCGATGGCGTCGAAGATTTCGCCCTCGATGTTGCCGCAGGCCTTGAGCACGCCCTTGCCCGCATAGCGCGCCTTGTCGCCGTCGCGCAGCTCGACCGCCTCATGCGCGCCGGTGGAGGCGCCGGAGGGGACGATGGCGCGGCCGGAGGCGCCGCTATCGAGCACCACCTCGCATTCCACAGTGGGATTGCCGCGGCTGTCCAGGACTTCGCGGGCGATGATGTCTTCGATAGAGGCCATGCGGGGGGATCTCCGTCTCTGCTGTCGCGAGGCGGATAGAGCGCCCGGCGCCGGACGGCAAGCGCTGCCTCAGCGCCAGCGGCGCGTAGCACGCAGGCCTGGGGCGGTAGCGGTGACGCGGCCAGTGCGGTCGCAGTGCTCCACCAGGCGTTCGGGAATGCCGCGTGCCACGGGCATGCTTGCCGTCTTGGGGCGGGAATGGCCGGCGAAGCGGATATCCAGGTGTCCGCCTGAAGCGCCGGTGACCTTGCCCCATTCGCCGGCCTGGGCGGTGACGAACTCGCCCTGCTCGTCGCGGCGCATGCGAACGAGGTCACCGACCTCGAACGATGCGGCGTGGTCCTGGGTGACACGGGAGCGACGCGCGGCGTGATCATCGAAGCGGGACGCCCGCACCCCGGTGCGGCTCACGTCGCGCTGATCCAGAAGGATGGCGGCGCCGTGGTCATCGCAGGGCACCAGCCAGGATGCGGGGACCCCGCGTGCATAAGGCAGCATGGCGGTCGCAGGCCGCGAGAAGCCGGCGAGTTCGATATCGACCGCCTGTGCGTCGGCCGAGACGACTTTCCCCCACTCGCCGCCGCGATAGGCGATGGGCAAGCCTAGATCGTCGCGCTTGATGCGCACGAAATCGCCCACCTCGAACACCGGTAGCGGCTGGCCTTCTTTCGTGTAGGCAACGCGCATGCGGCCAGCTTCCCTGCGGCCTTCGGAATGGGAACCGCACGGGTATTGTCCCGCAGATTGGTGAACGGGCCGCTAAGAGCGACGATCGGCCCGAGACGCTGGCCGCTGGAGGATGGGCGGCGTCAGCCTGCCTTGGCGAGGCGATCGAAGGCCATCAGGCGGGCGATCAGCGCGGGCATTTCGCGCAAGGGGATCATGTTGGGGCCATCGGAGGGTGCGTGATCCGGGTCCTCGTGGGTCTCGATGAAGACGGCCGCGACCCCGACGGCGATCGCCGCCCGCGCCAGGATGGGCGCGAATTCGCGCTGGCCGCCGCTGCTGCTCCCCTGCCCGCCTGGCTGCTGGACGGAGTGGGTGGCGTCGAACACCACGGGGTATCCGGTCTCGGCCATGATCGGGAGGGAACGCATGTCGGAGACGAGGGTGTTGTAGCCAAAGGAGGCGCCGCGCTCGCAAAGCAGGATGCGCTGGTTGCCCGTGGAGGCGATCTTGGCGGCGACGTTCTTCATGTCCCAGGGTGCGAGGAACTGGCCCTTCTTGACGTTGATCGCCGCCCCCGTCTCGCCGGCCGCGATCAGCAGGTCGGTCTGGCGCGACAGGAAGGCGGGGATCTGCAGGACGTCAACCGCCTCGGCCGCAGGCGCGCATTGTTCGGCGGTGTGGACGTCGGTCAGCGTGGGCAAGCCCGTGTTGGCGCGAACCTCGGCGAGGATGGCAAGCCCTTCGGCCATGCCGATCCCGCGCGCGGCGGAGCCGGAGGTGCGGTTGGCCTTGTCGAAGCTAGATTTGTAGATGAGGCCGATGCCGGCGTTGCGCGCCATCTCCGCGAGCGCAGCGGCCGTCTCCAGCGCATGCGCACGGGATTCGATCTGGCATGGCCCTGAGATGAAGACGAGCGGCTGGTGATTGCCGACCGTCAGGTTCTGGATTCGAACCGCCGATTGTTCGTTCATTGGGATCGCCCGCGCGGTTGGTGCCAAGTGGCAAAACTAAAAGAATGGGGTCCGGGGAAATTCCTTTCCACGGCCTCGCCTAAACCAACCGCTCCTGCCGCACCGCCGCCCCAATAAACCCGGCAAACAGCGGATGCGGCTCAAACGGCTTGGACTTCAGCTCGGGATGATACTGCACCCCGATGAACCACGGATGGTCCGGATACTCGACGATCTCGGGCAGCACGCCATCGGGCGACATGCCGGAGAAGCGCATCCCCGCGTCCTCTAGCTTGCCGCGATAGGCGACATTCACCTCGTAGCGGTGGCGGTGGCGTTCCTCGATGCTGGAAGCGTCGTAGACGGCGCGCACCAGGGAGCCTTCCGCCAGGTTCGCAGGATAAGCGCCGAGTCGCATGGTGCCGCCGAGATCGCCAGCGGCGGCGCGTTTCTCCACCTCATTGCCGCGCAGCCACTCGGTCAGCAGCCCCACCATCGGTTCGGCACACGGGCCGAACTCGGTCGAGGAAGCGCCTGTGAGCCCGAGCAGGTTCCGCCCAGCCTCGATGACTGCCATCTGCATGCCGAAGCAGATGCCGAAGAAGGGGATTTTCCGCTCACGGGCAAAGCGGACCGCTTCGATTTTGCCTTCCGAGCCACGCTCCCCGAAGCCGCCGGGAACGAGGATGCCGTGCACGCCTTCGAGGCGTTCGACGGCCTCACGGTCGCCATTTTCGAAGGTCTGGCTGTCGACCCAGCGCAGATTGACCTTCACCCGGTGCGCGATGCCGCCATGGGCAAGCGCCTCGGCCAGCGATTTATAGCTGTCGAGGAGGTTCGTGTACTTGCCGACGATGGCAATGTTGACCTCACCCTCGGGCGCGTGGATCGCGCCAAGGATGCGGTTCCAGCGCGTCATGTCGGGATCCCCGTACACGGAGAGGCCGAAATGGCGCAGCACTTCGCGGTCCAGCCCTTCCTCGTGGTAGCGCAGTGGCACCTCGTAGATGGAGGCGGCGTCGAGCGCGGGGATCACGCTTTCGGGGCGGACATTGCAGAACAGCGCGATCTTGCGGCGCTCATTCTCGGGGATCGGGCGGTCGCAGCGGCAGAGCAGGATCTGCGGCTGGATGCCGAGGCCGAGCAGTTCCTTGACGCTATGCTGGGTGGGCTTGGTCTTCAGCTCGCCGGCGGCGGGAATGTAGGGCACCAGCGTCAGGTGGATGAAGATGCTGCGCTGGTGGCCGAGCTCGTTCGCAAGCTGCCGGAGGGCTTCCAGGAAGGGCAGCGACTCGATGTCGCCGACGGTGCCGCCGACCTCGACGAGGATGAAGTCGTAGCCATCGGTATCGGCCTGGACCACTTCCTTGATCTTGTCGGTGATGTGGGGAATCACCTGGACGGTGCCGCCGAGGTAGTCGCCGCGGCGCTCGGCCGCGATCACGTCCGAATAGATGCGCCCGGTCGTCCAGTTGTCGCCCTTGGCGGCATGGACGCCGGTGAAGCGCTCGTAATGGCCGAGGTCGAGGTCGGCCTCGGCGCCGTCATCGGTGACGAAGACCTCGCCATGCTGATAGGGCGACATCGTCCCGGGATCGACGTTGAGATAGGGATCGAGCTTGCGCAGTCGCACCGTGTGGCCGCGCGCCTGGAGAAGCGCGCCGAGCGACGCCGAAGCGATGCCCTTGCCGAGGGAGGAAACCACGCCGCCGGTGATGAATACAAACCGCGTCATGGGCGTTCCTCCTAGCGGGAAGCGCGCGTTGGCGCCACCCGCAACCTGCGGGGCGCGGCCATGCGCGTTGAGAGTGGTCGGATATAGGCGCCGAGTAGCCGCTTAATTCGTGGGCACGGCCGGAAGGCTCGGTAGCGCAGGCGCGGCTGGCGCCGTGGCGGCCGGCGGCGCTTGGTCGAGGATGGAGCGCTGCTGCACGCTGCCGCGGTTGACCAGGGCCAGCGAAATGGACAGCACGAAGAACAGCGTCCCCAGGATGGCCGTGGTGCGGGTGAGCAGGTTGGTCGTGCCGCGTCCGCTCATGAACCCGCCCATGCCCTGGGAGGAGCCGACACCGAGACCACCGCCCTCACTGCGCTGAAGCAGGATGACGCCGATCAGGGACAGGGTCACGAAAATATGCAGGGCGAGGAGTAAGGAGGCCATGGCGGGAGCTTCTAGCCGCCTCCGCCGCCGCTGGGTAGGGGGCAGCGTGAAGCGGCGTGGCCTCAGCTTCCCAGTGCGGGAAAATCGCTCTTTTTCACTGTGAACACCACCGGCGCCTTGTAGGCGGGGTAGAGCGTCAGGAAGTAGGCCCAGGCTTCCGATTCCATGGTCGCCAGGTAGGTCATATTGGCAATTGTCGCCGGCGTCCTGTTGATGTGCCCGGCCTTGTGCCGGAACTGGCCCGTCGCCAGGCCGGTCGGCTCGTAGTAGCGCCGGGACATGGCGTTGGCCGGGTCCCAGTCGCTCAGCACATACCCGCCACCGCCCAACGCATAGGCTGACAGGTGGAAGCCCACGCCAGCCGCGGTTCCGGCCATGGTGATGGTCGCGTGCAGCTGGAGTTCACCCTGCTGGCCGGTCTGCGTGTTGTTGAGCTTGCCGAAATCCCACAGCCCCGCGCACCAGGTGGTGCTGTTCTTCGGCTTCGTACCAATCTGTCCCATGACGCCACCCCTGTCTCGTCGCGCCAAGATCGGCCGCAAGCAAGGTTAGGACGAAATCGCAACGATTGCCTAGGCCAAGTAGAAGTTCAGCTGGCAGCGGCGGCGATTGCCAGGAAATCGGCGGCGGCGAGGCTCGCCCCGCCGACCAGCACGCCATCCACATTGGGGAGTGCCAGGATCACCGGCGCGTTGCCCGGCTTGACCGAGCCACCATAGAGCAGCCGCGTGCCGACGGGTGCCAGGCGGCGCAGCAGCGCATGGATGGTGGTGATGTCCTCCTCGCTCGGGGTCCGGCCGGTCCCGATCGCCCAGTCGGGCTCATAGGCGACGACGCCGCGCGCGGCGGAGAACCCATCCGGCAGGCTGTTCTGCAGCTGCCGCTGGATGATGCTCTCCGACTGTCCCGCGGCCTTCTGGGCCATCGTCTCGCCGAGGCAGAGCACCGGAACCAGGCCCGCCACGATGGCGGCGGCACCCTGGTCGCGCACATCGGCATCCGATTCATGGTGGTTCAGCCGGCGCTCCGAATGGCCCACCAGTACATAGGCGCAGCCGATGTCGCGCAGCATGGCGGCGGAGACGTCGCCGGTATGGGCGCCCTTCGGCTCGGGGTGGCAGGTCTGGGCACCCATCGCGACGCCGCGGCCCATCAGGGTGGAGCCCACGGCGTGGAGGTGGGGAAAGGGCGGGAAGATCACCAGGTCCGGGTCGGCCTCGCCGCGGGGGGCGCCCTGCCCGATCGCCTCGGCGAGCGCGATCGCCTCGCGGATGGTGCCGTTCATCTTCCAGTTGCCCGCGATCAACGGACGGATCCCAGGGGTCATGGCGCGCTCTCCGGTTTCCGGCGCGCTTACTGCGGCGACCGGCGTTTGGCAACCGGCCCGCGCTTCGCTTATGGTCCGGCCCCGTTTCCAGTTTGGATACTCATGCTCACCTCGCTTCGCAAACTCGCCGGCACCTGGTTCGCCAAGGCGCTCTTCCTTCTCCTGATCGGCTCCTTCGTGATCTGGGGCATCGAGGATGTGGTGCGCAGTTCCGGGCGCGATTCCGCCCTCGCCCGCGTCGACGGGCAGCCGATTCCGCTCGAGGAGGCGCAGGCGGCCGCTCGGCGCGAGATCACCCGCATCACGCGCCAGCTCGGCCCGAACTTCCAGGGCGGCGAGGAGATCCGCAAGGCGCTCGCGGCCCAGGCGGTCGAGGGCCTGGTGATGGACCGGGTGCTGCGTGGCGAGGCCGATCGCCTCGGCGTCGTCGTGCCGGATGTGGCGGTGACCTCGGCCGTCTTCGCAATCCAGCAGTTCCAAGGCGTTGACGGGCGCTTCTCGCGCGACGTGCTGTTCAACTTCCTCCGTACCAACGACCTCACCGAGGCCCAGTTCCTGACCCTGATGCGCTCCGACCTCGCGCGGCAGCAGATCGCCGGTGCCATTCGTGGCGGCGCCATCGCGCCCGCCGCCATGGCCGAGCCGCTGACGCGCTTCCTGCAGGAACGCCGCACCGCCGATGTCGCGCGCTTCCCGACCGCCGCCGCGCCGCCGCCGCCCACACCCACCGAAGCCCAGCTGCGCCGCTTCCACGAGAACAACCCGGCGCAATTCTCGACCCCCGCCATGCGCGAGGCGGTCGTCGCCACCCTGACCGCGGAGATGCTGGCACCCGAGGTGCAGGTCGCGGATGCCGACATCGCCGCCGCCTACGAGGCACGACGCGCCCAGTTCGAAACGCCCGAGCGCCGGGTGCTGCAGCAGGTGCTGCTGCGTGACCAGGCGGCCGCCCAGACCATCGCCCAGCAATGGCAGGCCGGCGCCGACTGGGCGACGATCGAGGCCGCCGCGACCGCCGCGCAGGGCCAGGCCGTCGCGCTGCCCGAGACCGACCGCGCCGGGCTGCCGTTGCCGGCACTTGCCGAGGTGGCGTTCGCCCTTGCCCAGGGTGCCGTCTCCGCGCCGGTGCAGAGCCCCTTCGGCTGGCACGTCTTTCGCGCCGAGCGGATCATCCCGGGCGTCACCCGCACGCTTGAGACGGTCACCGCCGAGTTGCGCCAGGAACTCGCGTTGGAAAAGGCGCTCGACCTCGCTTTCGAGCGTGCGACCCGCTTCGAGGACCAGCTCGCCGGCGGTGCCACGCTAGAGGAAGTCGCCCGTGAGGGGCACCTCGCCTATGCAGTGGTTCGGACCGATGCGCAGGGCCGCGATGCCAGCGGTGCCGAGGTCACGCTGCCGGTGCGGACGGTGCAGCGGCCGGAGACGCTGCGGCTTATCTTTGCCGCGAATAGCGGCGATGCGGCGCGGCTGAACGAGGCCGTGGACGGCTTCATCGGCATCGAGCTGCGCGAGATCATCCCGCCCGCGCTCAAGCCGTACGAAAGCGTCGAGGCGGAAGTGCGCGAGGCTTGGCGCCTGGATGCGAAGAAGCGCGCACAGGAAGAAGCCGCGACCGCCATGCTGACCGCGCTGCGCGCCGGCACTGCCTTCGACGCCGCTGCAGCCGTGACCAATGCGACGACGGGCCGCGTCGGCCCGATCGGCCGCGAGCCGGTGCGCGACGGCCCGGTGCCGCCCGAGCTGCTCGCCCCCCTGTTCGAGCTCGCCGCTGGCGAGGCGACGATGGTCGCAACGCGCGACGGGTTCGCGGTGGGCCAGGTGGTCGCCATCCAGGTCGCTGACCTCAGCGCCGAAGCCGCGGCGCTGGACCGGATGCGGGCGGAGGTCCGCCGCTCCATCGGCGACGATCTGGAGGCGCAGTTCCAGGCGGCGCTTCGTGCGCGCAGCACGGTGCGCGTGAACCAGACCTTGCTCGAAAGCCTCAGCCGATGAGTGGCGGTTTCGCGACCTTTTCGGCAGCGCTTGAGGCGGGCGGCGGCCGTGTCGTCGCGCGCGAGCGCGTGGCCGACCTGGAAACCCCGGTCGGCGCCTATCTGAAGCTGGCCGATGGCAAGCCCTATGCCTTCCTGCTCGAGAGCGTCGAGGGCGGCGCGGCGCGTGGCCGCTATTCCGCGATCGGCCTGGCGCCGGACGTGGTGTGGCGCTGCCGCAATGGGCAGGCCGAGATCAACCGGAACGCCCTCTCGGCGCCCCAGGCCTTCGTGCCAGCGGAGGAACCCGCGATGGACAGCCTGCGTGCGGTGATCGCGCTCGGCCGCATGGCGCTGCCGCCGGGGCTGCCGCCGATCGGCGCGGGGCTCTACGGCTACCTCGGCTACGACATGGTCAGGCTGATGGAGAAGCTGCCGGCCGCCAACCCGGACGTGCTCGGCGTGCCTGAGGCCGTGCTGATGCGCCCCACCCTCATCGCCGTGTTCGACCATGTGCGCGACACGCTGACGCTCTGCGCGCCGGTCTGGCCCGAGGCATCGGGCGACGCGCCCGCCGCCTGGGACCTGGCCAATGCCCGGCTCGACGAGGCGGAAGCAGCGCTCGACCGCCCGGTGCCGCGCGCGGCACCCCCGGCTGACCTCCCTGCCCCGCCCGCGCCGAGCTCCAACTTCACCGAGGCAAGCTTCATCGCGGCGGTGGAGCGCGCGAAGGACTACATCCGCGCCGGCGACGCCTTCCAGATCGTGCCGTCGCAGCGCTTCTCGATCCCCTTCGGGCTGCCCTCCTTCTCGCTGTATCGGGCGCTGCGGCGGATCAACCCGGCGCCCTTCCTGTTCCACTTCGACTTCGCGGGCTTCGCGGCGGTGGGCGCTTCGCCCGAAATCCTGGTGCGGCTGCGCGACGGGATGGTGACGGTGCGCCCCCTCGCGGGCACCCGTGGCCGCGGCGCGACGCCGGAGGAAGATCACGCGCTCGAAGTCGAGTTGCTGGCCGATCCGAAGGAGCGGGCCGAGCACCTGATGCTGCTCGACCTCGGTCGTAACGATGTCGGCCGCGTCTCTGAGATCGGCAGCGTGCGTGTCACCGCGCAGTTTCAAATCGAGCGCTATTCGCAAGTCATGCACATCAGCAGCGAGGTGCAGGGCAAGCTCCGCGCGGGGCTGGATAGTCTCGACGCCTTCATCGCCGGCTTCCCCGCCGGCACCCTCACCGGAGCGCCGAAGATCCGCGCGATGGAAGTGATCGAGGAGCTGGAGCCCTCGCGGCGCGGCATCTATGCGGGCGGCTTCGGCTACTTCGCGGCGGATGGCGGCATGGATACCTGCATCGGCCTGCGCACCGCCCTGGTGAAGGACGGCGTCATGCACGTGCAGGCCGGCGCCGGCGTGGTCGCAGACTCCGACCCGAAGGCGGAGTTCGAGGAGACCAGGCAGAAGGCGCGCGCCCTGTTCCGCGCGGCCGATGAAGCGGTCCGCTTCGCGGCGAAGCGGCCGAACTCACGGCAGAACACCGCGGCGGGAACTTCAGCCAGGGATTAGCGAGCGTACCGGCCTTCCCGCGAAGAACGCCTCCAGATTGTCGATGACCACCTGTTGCTGCGCCTTCTGGGCTCTGCGCGACAAGGCGGCGATGTGGGGCGTCAGAACTGTGTTCGGCGCGGCGCGCAGCCGTTCCGGAACGTCAGGCTCGCTCTCATAGACGTCGAGCCCGGCGCCGGCGATCACCCCGGCTTCCAGAGCCTCGCATAGCGCCTCGGTATCCACGACGCTGCCGCGCGCGACGTTGACCACGATCCCCTCCGACCCCAACGCCCGCAGCACGGCGGCGTTGACGGAGTGCCGTGTCTCCGCACTTGCCCGCACCGTCACGACCAGGACATCGGCCCACTCGGCGAGATCCATGAGGCTGCCATGATAGGCGTAGGGCACGTCCGTGCGCGCACTGCGGCCGTGATAACCGACCTCCGTGTCGAAGGCGGCCGCCCGGCTCGCGACGCGCATCCCGATCGAACCCAGGCCGTAGATGCCGATCCGCCGCCCGGCGAGGCCCGGCACCTGCGGCATCCGGTCCACCGTGAGGCTCGCCCAGCTACCCTCCCGCACAACCTTGTCGGCGCGCAGGATCAGGCGCGCGCTGGCCAGTAGCAGCGCCATCGTGAACTCCGCGACGGCGACGGCATTGGCATGGCCCGCATGGGTCACCTGGATGCCGCGCGCGGCGGCGGCGGCGCGATCCACCGCCTCGAAGCCGGTCCCGTAGCAGCAGATCAGGCCCAGTTCCGGCAGGCTCGCCTGGATCGCGGCACTGGCACCCAAGCGCCCCAGCGTGATCAGCGCGCGTGCGTCGCGCGCTTCCGGCGGCAGCGCTTCCGCCTCCCAGCGCGGCGGCGGCGCGATCAGGGTGTAGTGTTCGGCTAGCCGATCGCGCAGGGCGTGGTGCAGCGGCATGGCGGAGATGATCGAGGGCTTGGACATCAGCGGCTCCTGCGGAATGCCGCAGTGCAGCATGGGGAGATCAGCCCATCAACTCGCCCCATCAGCGGCGCGCTTGATTCTGGCGCGCACCCGGTTCATGCATCGCACCATGATCCTGCTGATCGACAACTACGACAGTTTCACCTTCAACCTCTGGCACTTCCTGGGCGACCTGGGTGCCGAGGTCATCGTGAAGCGCAACGACGCCATCGACCCGCAGGCGGTGCTTGCGATGCGCCCGGATGCCATCGTGCTCTCGCCGGGCCCCTGCACGCCGAGCGAGGCCGGCATCTGCCTGCCGCTCATCGCACTCGCCGCCGAGGCGAAGCTGCCGGTCCTCGGCGTCTGCCTTGGCCACCAGGCGATTGGCCAAGCGCTGGGCGCCTCCGTGGTCCGCGCGCCCGAGCCGGTGCACGGCAAGGTGTGGGACATCCATCACGGCGGCACCGATGTCTTCGCCGGCCTCCCCTCCCCGTTCCGCGCCACGCGCTATCATTCGCTGATCCTGCGCCGGGAGAGCCTGCCGCCGGAGCTGGTCGCCACCGCCTGGACGGACGATGGCATCGTCATGGGCGTCGCGCATCGCGACCTGCCGCTGTACGGCGTGCAGTTCCATCCCGAGAGCATCGCCAGCCAGCATGGCCACGACCTCCTACGGAACTTCCTGACGCTCGCCGGCGTCAAGGCGCTGGCCCCGGCCTGAGCCCCGACATGGACGCCCCTACCTTAAAGCCGGTCCTGACCCGCCTGGCCGCCGGTGAGACGCTGAGCGCGGCCGCCGCCGAAGACGCCTTCGGCATCATCATGCAGGGCGAGGCGACGCCGTCGCAGATCGCCGGGCTGCTCATGGCCATGCGGGTGCGCGGCGAAACCGTCGCGGAGATGGTCGGCGCCGTGCGTGCGATGCGCACGCGCATGGTAACCGTGGAAGCGCCACCCGGCGCCATGGACATCGTCGGCACCGGCGGCGACGGCGCCGGCACGCTCAACATCTCGACCGCCGCCGCCTTCGTGCTGGCGGGAAGCGGCGTGCCGGTCGCCAAGCACGGCAACCGCGCGGTCTCCTCGAAATCCGGTGCGGCGGATGCGATCACCGCGCTGGGCATCGGCCTCGATGCGCCGATCGAGAATTTGGGCATGATCCTGCGCGATGTCGGCATGGTGTTCCTGATGGCACCGCGCCACCACACGGCGCTGCGCCACGCGGCGGTGCCACGCGGCGAGATGGCTGTGCGCACTATCTTCAACCTGCTCGGGCCGCTCGCGAATCCCGCCCGCGTCAACCGCCAGATGACCGGCGC
>JAQGHV010000322.1 GCA_028288785.1 Rhodospirillales bacterium
GCGCTCGCGCATGCGGGGCTTGGGTCGGTCACGCGGCTCAGCCTGTTTCCGGATACCCGGGGGAATATCCCCTCCTGCGTGACGCTCGGCGCCAGCCTGCGCGGGCATTCGCAGGAAGGGATCGACGCGATGCTCGCGGAGTTCCGTGCGGAGGCCGATCTCATCGCGCTGGCGCGTGGCGTCACCATCACGATCGCCCAGGATTGGGGATACCCGATGGTGCCGTTCGACGCCGTGCTGAAGGGCCGGCTGGAGGAGTCCGCCGACCGGCGCGGCATCGCCCGCCGCACCTTGCCCACACCGATTGGGCACGACGCGATCCATGTCGGCCGCGTGCTGCCGGCGGCGATGCTGTTCATCCCCTGCCATGGCGGATTGTCGCACAACGAGGCCGAGAGCATCACGCCACGCTGGGCCGAGGCGGGCTTGTTGGTGCTCGCCGATGCGGTGCTGGAAACCGCCGGGCTGGTGCGCACGTGATGGCCGCTACGACCGGGTCGCGCCCCCTGCGCATCGCCATCGGCGGCTTCCAGCACGAAAGCCATTCCTTCGCGCCGATGCCCACCGGCTGGGCGCAGTTTGCGCGGCCTGGCGGGTTCCCTCCCATCCAACACGCGGCCACGCTCGTGGACACGATGCGGACCACCAGCGTGCCAATCGCCGGCGCCATCGCCACGCTCGAAGCGGCGGGCGCCACCATCGCCCCGCTCGCCTGGTGCTTCGCCAACCCCGCCGGGCCGGTGACGCCGGATGCGTTCGAACGCGTCACCGCGCTGCTGGTCGCCGCCCTCTCCGACGCGCTCGACGAAGGCCCCATGGATGGCGTGTTCCTGGAGCTCCACGGCGCCATGGTCGCGGTCGATTTCCCCGATGCCGAGGGCGAAGTGCTGCGCCGGGTCCGCGCCGTGGTCGGGCCCAACATGCCCATCGCCTGCAGCCTCGACCCGCACGCCAACAAGACCGCCGCCATGGTCGCGCTGTCCAACGTGCTGGTGCCCTACCGCACCTACCCGCATATCGATCAGAAGCAGGCCGGCGCGCAGGCCACGCGCATCCTCCTCGACATGATCCGTACCGGCACCCGCCCCGCCAAAGTCTTCCGCGAGCTCGATTTCTGGACCCCGCTGCCAGGCCAATGCACGATGGTCTCGCCCATGGCCGACGTCATGGCCGAGCGAGCGCGCCTGGCCGAAGCGCCAGGGATCGTCGAGCTCGGCTTCTGCTTCGGCTTCCCCTACGCGAATTTCCCCGGGTGCGGCATGGCCATCGCCGCCTACGCCGACACCGAAGCCCAGGCCGTCGAAGCCGCCGACGCGCTCGCCCGCTTCATCACCGCCCACGAGGCCGAATTCGCCCGCGGCGCCATCCCCGCCGCCGAGGCCGTTGCGCAAGCCATCCGCTCCGCCGCCACCGCAACGCGCCCCATCATCCTCGCCGACACCCAGGACAATCCCGGCGGCGGCGGCCACGGCGACACCACCGGCCTCCTCGCCGAACTCATCGCGCAGAACGCTGAAGGAGCCGTCCTCGCCCTCATCAACGACGCGGAATCCGCGGCCGCCTGCAACGCCGCCGGCACCGGAGCGAACATCAGCCTCAACCTTGGCGGCAAAAGCGACGGCGCCCCGCTCTCCGTCACCGGCACCATCGAAGCTCTCACCAACGGATGCTTCGTCTGCACCGGACCGATGGGCGCCGGGAACCCCGCCGACCTCGGCCCCACCGCGCTCCTGAAGGTCGCCCCCGGCGTCCGCGTCATTATCGTCACCCGCAAAATGCAGGCGCTCGACCAGGCCCTCCTCTGCCACATCGGCGTCGAACCCAGCGCCCAGAAAATCCTCGCGCTCAAATCCAGCGTCCACTTCCGCGCCGACTTCCAACCCATCGCCGACAGCGTCATCATCGCCGCCGCCCCAGGCCCCGTCGTCGCCGACCCCTCGACCCTCCCTTTCACCAACGTACGCGACAACCTCCGCCTCCGCCCCGGCGACAACCGCACCACGCGGGGCGGGAGGCGAGGGGAGTAAGGAAGCAAGGCGAGGTCTCCGCCCCTCGACCCCGCGAGGATCGTGTCGATCCTCGACCTCCGGGTGTGGTTCCTTGGGTTGGGAAGGGGTTTGAGTCTCGCCGGAGGCGAGCCGGGTAGCCGAGGGCGGCGCTAAGTCGGCGCTGCCCATCAGGGGCTCCCGCAATGCGCCGCCCTCGGCTACCCGGCCCAACATTGATGAAGTCCCGGCCCTTCCCAACTCAGGACCAGAACACGCAGGGGCCCGGGGATCGGCGCGATCCCCGGCGGGGGTCCGGGGGCAGCGCCCTCGCCTTTCTTCCCTTCACCCTCGCTCCCGCCTGCGTCATGCTGTCGTCGCGCAGTGTGGGGGTTGTGTCATGCCTGAGCCGCTTTCTCGTCCGGTGTTCGATGCCGTCATGGCGCGTGCTGGGATTGTGTTGAGTGAGTCGGAGGCGGAGGGCATTCGCGCGGCTTCGGCGCATGTGCGGCGGTTTGCTGCGGCGGTCCGGGTGGTGCGTCCGGTGGGTGCGGAGCCGGCGACGGTGTTCGTGCCGGTGGTCGAGTGATGGCGACGCCGACGATTGCCGAGGCTCTGCGGGGGTTTGCGGATAGGAGTTTATCGCCGCGCGAGTTGGTGCATGACTGTTTGGATCGTGCGCAGCGGCTGAACCCGCTGATCCACGCCTTCATCCGCTTTACGCGGGAGGCTGCAATGGTGGCCGCGGCGGAGAGCGAGGCGCGGTGGATGGCAGGGGCGCCGATGGGGCCGTTGGACGGCATTCCGATCGCGCACAAGGACATCTATGAGACGGCTGGGGTGCCGACGACCGGGCACTCGCGCGTACTGCTGGACAATACGCCGACCGAGGATGCGGCGGTGGTGCGGCTGTGGAAGCAGGCGGGCGCGATTTCGCTCGGCAAGCTGGCAACTCATGAGTTTGCCTGGGGCGGGCCGTCGTTTGATCTGCCTTGGCCACCGGCGCGCAATCCCTGGGACATCACGCGGTTTACTGGCGGATCTTCGTCGGGGACGGGTGCGGCGGTGGCGGCCGGGGTAATCCTTGGTGGCACGGGGTCCGATACCGGCGGGTCCATTCGCATGCCGGGCGCGTTGTGCGGCGTGGCCGGGATCAAGCCGACTTACGGGCTGTGTTCGCGCGTCGGCGTGCTGCCGTTGGCGTCGAGCCTGGATACGACCGGGCCGCTGGCCTGGACGGTGGAGGATTGCGCGCTCCTGTTGCAGGCGATGGTGGGGCATGATCCGCGCGATCCATCCTCGGCGGATCGGCCGGCGCCGGATGTGCTGACCGGTCTGGGCGATGGCGTGAAGGGCCTGCGGATCGGCGTGATCCGGAACTTCCACGAGACGGATCTGCCGGTGAGCGCTGCAATGCAGGGTGCCATCGACACGGCGGTCGCGGCACTGCGCGAGGCGGGGGCGGAGATCGGGGATGCGTTGCTGCCGCCGCTCGATGATTTCAACGCCGCAGGCTGGCTCATCCTCGCGACGGAGGCCTTTACGGCGCATGAGCCGTGGCTGCGGACGCGCTTCCGCGACTATGGCGAGTTCCTGCGCGAGCGCCTGGCGGTCGCGGCGACCGTGTCGGGTGCGGACTACATCCAGGCGCAGCGGCGCCGGCGTGAGTTGAACGCCGCGGTCAGCGGCGAGATGAAGCGCTTCGACATCCTGCTGACCGCGGGCGCACCGGGCGAGGCGCGGCCGATCGAGCAGATGACGAAGTGGGCAAGCTTCGAGGGGCCGAACTTCACCATGCCCTTCAACCTGACGGGGCAGCCGGGCCTGGTGGTGAACTGCGGCTTCTCGCCAGCTGGGCTCCCGCTGGGGGTGCAGCTCGTTGGGCGCCCGTTCGAGGATGCGCTGGTACTGCGTGCGGGTCATGCGCTGGAGGGGGCGCTGGCACTCCGCACGCAGCGGCCGAAGCTGCCGGT
>JAQGHV010000001.1 GCA_028288785.1 Rhodospirillales bacterium
CTGCTGCTCTACTCCGCCGCCGATATCGCGGTGGCCCGCCACCACATCGAGGAAAGCACCGCCGAGCCCGAGCAGAAGCGCATCGAGCGCCAACGCCTGGACGCCATGATCGCCATCGCCGAGACCAGCGAGTGCCGCACGCGGATGCTGCTGCGCTGCTTCGGAGAGGATACCGGCGGACCGTGCGGGCACTGCGACAATTGCGCCTCCCCGCCCAAGATGTTCGATGGTTCGGTGGTGGCCCAGAAGCTTCTCTCGGCCATCCTGCGCACCGGGCAGCGCTTCGGCGCGCGCCACGTGATCGACGTGCTGCGCGGCAAGTCGAACGACCGCGTCCTGCAGATGGGGCACGACAAGCTGCCCACCTTCGGCGTGGGGAAGGATGTCTCCGAACCCGAGTGGCAGGGCGTGATGCGCCAGATGGTCGCGCGCGGGCTGATCGACCTGGTGGAGGCGGGTCAGCACGGCTCGGTGCCCGTCGCGACCCAGGCGGCGCGCCCGGTGCTCCGCGGCGAGGAAAAGGTGTTCTTCCGCGTGCCGGACGCCGCACCCCTGCGTGGCCAAGCGACGGCGCGCACCGCGATCTCGACGGACCCGATGTTCGAGGCACTGCGCGTCTGGCGGCGTGGCGTGGCGCAGGCGCAGGGCGTGCCGGCCTATGTGGTGTTCGTGGACAAGACGCTGGCGGATATCGCGGAGCGTCGGCCATTGACGCTCGCGCAGCTTCTAGAGGTGCCTGGCGTCGGCCGTTCCCGTGTGGAACGCTACGGCGCAGCGATCCTGACGGTGCTGGGCGGCGATGTGCCGGCGGGCGAAGCGCCGCCGCCGCGCACGCCGGGGGAGGGACCGGATGCGGCCTTGTTCGCGGATGCCGAAGCCGCCGCGCGGGCGACGGATGGTGTCGCGGAGGGCCTGCGCGCTTGGCGCCGCTGCCTCGCGCAGGGGATGGGCGTGCCGCCCTACGTGATCTTCGCGGACAAGACGCTGGATGCGCTCACCGAGGACGCAAGCGCCGATTTAGAGAGCGTCCCGGGGATCGGACCATCGAAGCGCGCTCGTTATGGTGAGAGCCTGTTGAGGGTTCTGGCGCGCTGATGTTTATGCCCTACGCAACGCTGCGCCGGGCACGAGCGGGAACGCCGGCGTCGCCGGACGGGATTGCGCGAGGCTAAGTGCGGCGCAGGGAACCTGCCGGCAACTGAACGACCTGCCCGCCAGTGAAGCCGCATTACTGGAGCCGGCGACGGCACAGCGTTCAGCGACGGAAGCAGGCGGTCAGGCTTCCTCGCTTCATGACCTCCTGCCGCAAGTGAAAGCCGTCCGAGTGCATCACCATCCGTGGACGTTCGCCACCTTTGCGCTACGCCTGACCTCACGCTGGCACCAGAACCCTGTCCGCAAGCCTGACACGGCGGTCATGGAAGCGCGCGACGCTCTCGCGATGCGCAATGGACAGGATCGCGGTCCCCGGCAGCCGCTCGCGCAGCAAGGCGTAGAGCGTCGCTTCCGACTCCTGGTCCAGGCTGGCCGTCGCTTCGTCGAGGAACAGGTAATCCGGCTTCACCAGCAGCGCCCGCGCGATGGCGAGTCGCTGCAGCTCCCCACCCGACAGGCTGCGCGCCCAGGGCGCATCGGTATCGAGCTGCCCAGCCAGCCCCGGCAGCCCCACATCGGTGAGCGCGGCGCCGATCTCCGCATCGGAGAAACGCGCGTCGTCCTCGGGATAGGCGACGGCCCGGCGCAGCGTGCCGAGCGGCAAGTAGGGCCGCTGCGGCAGGAACAGCAGCCGTGCGCCGTCCGGCACCGAAAGCTGGCCCTCCGCGAAGGGCCAGATGCCGGCGATGGCGCGGAAAATGGTCGACTTGCCGGCGCCGGAGGCGCCCTTCAGCATCACCGCCTCGCCCGGCTCAAGCGTCAGCGCGGCACCTTCCGCGAGCACCCGTCCATCCGGCAGCGCGATCCGCGCATTTGCCAGAGAGAAGCCTCCCGACGCCCGGTGCAGCCCGCCCTCGCTGCGTGCGGCGGCGGCCAGCGCATGGCGGAAGCCGGTGAGCCGATCGACCGTCGCGCGCCACTCTGTCAGGCGCGAATAATTCTCGACGATCCACGAAAGCGAGCCCTGCACCTGCCCGAAGGCGGAGGAGGTCTGCACCAGCCCGCCCAACGGAATGCGACCGGCGAAATAGGCGGGTGCGGCGACCACGATCGGGAAGATGCTCGCCACTTGGTTGAAGCCCGCGGTGAAGAAGGTAAGGCGCTTGGTGGCCGTCATGATCGCCCACCAGTTTTCGGTCAGGGCCCGGAACCGCTCCGAGAGGCCGCGATGCTCATCCACTTCGCCATGGTAGAGCGCGATGCCTTCGCTGTTCTCCCGTAGCCTGGCCAGCGAGAAGCGGAAATCCGCCTCCACGCGCTGCTGGAAGAAATTGAGCGCGATCAGCGGCCGGCCGATCAGGTGCGTCAGGAGGGTGCCGATCACCGAATAGATCAGCGCCACCCACACCATGTAGCCGGGGATGGAGACGCCCAGGATCTCGACCGGGCCCGACAGCGACCACAGCACCAGGATGAAGCTGCCGAGCGTCACCAGCGCGTTCATCACGCCGAGCCCGAGGGTCAAGGTGTCATCCACGAACAGCCGGGCATCCTCGGCTATGCGCTGGTCGGGATTGTCGGTCGCGGGGTCCGTCAGCGCGATGCGGTAATGCGCGCCGGTCTCGAGCCAGGCGGTCAGCAGGTTCTCGGTGATCCAGCGACGCCAGCGGATCTGCAGGGCCTGGCGCAAATAGAGCTGGTAGACCGCGATCAAGATATACAGCACAGCCAGGATGGCGAAGCCCGGCAGAAAGCCGTCCTCGCCGGACTGCCAGGTGAAGAGCAGGTCGAAGAAGCCGTCGCGGTCCTTGGTCTCCAGCGTGTTGTAGAAGGCGCGCTGCCAGTAGGTGAGCAGCACCGTCATGCCGACCAGGGACAGGTTGAGCGCGATCACCACCGCCAGCAACGCCCGCGCCTTCCAGCGTTCCTCGCTGCGCCAGTAGGGACCGGCGATCGACCAGACGTCGCGAAAGAAGGGGGCGATCAGGCGCATGCGTTTGGCCTCTGGGACGCGAGAGGAAAAAGCGGGGAAGGGGCGGCCTCAGGGCGAAGGCGGCTGGGCGTCCAGGACGGCAAGCCATTCGGTGACGCAGCGGCGATTGGCGCCGAAGTCCGAATAGCCGAACAGGCTGCGCGAATAGAGGATCAGCCCGGTACTGCCCTCGCCGGGGATGAGTTGGGCCACGATGATATCGGGGAAGTTCAGCGTGGCGCTGCGCTCGACCCACTGCGCCTGGCGCCGCTCCGGCCAGACATAGAGGGGGAAGCAGCGCGGGCGACCATCGGCCACGCGGTTCAACGCGGCCCAGGCGGCGTCCATGCCCATTGGCGCCGGGGGAATTCGCAGGTGTGAAGGGAGCGGGTGCCCATGCGGGGCGGCGAGGCAGGTGTTGGGTGAACTCGGCAGGGTGAAGGTGTCGAAATCGATCGGCGTGGCCTCGATCCCCTCGGCGCCGTGGCGGAACAGGACGAGGGGAGATGTCATTGGATGATCCTCAATCGGATGACGCCGCGGACTTCGTCGGCCGGCACGGGCTTGCCCTTGCGCAGGATTTCGATGCGCCCGGCTGCCTGGAGCCGCAGGGCGGCACGGCGCGTGGCGGTCATAAGTGGGCGCCAATCCTCGGGCGCCACTGCGCGCGCGACCTCGGATGGAGAGATGCTGTTCTCCGGCCCGACCGCCTCGGTCTGCGAGAGGATGGTGAGTTCGAGAAGCGAATCCTTGGGGGGCTGGGTCATGGTACCAACCATTCTGCGCTGCCTTCGCCCGCGCTGTCCCACGCGAAGCGCGCGCGGCGATGCCCGTCCGCGCTGAGCCACAGCCATTCGAGCGCCTCGAAGCGCATCAGGAGGACGGCGAAGCTCTCGCGGCCGTCGCTGGTGGGCGCGGGGAGGGCGGGTGTCCGGATCGGATCGCCGGGCGGCAAAGTGGAGGTGTAGACGAGGCGCGCAGTCGGCGGGGTCGCGGCCCAGGCTGCATCGGCGATCGCGTCATCCGTGTGCAGGGTCGCAGTGCCGTCGAGGCGCAGTTGGACCTGGGTGCCGGCATCATAAGCGTGCAGCGCCACGCGCGGGTCGGCGGAAATCTCGTGCGCCTTGCCGGAGCGAGGATCGGTGTGCAGCCGCAGCGTGCGGTCAGCCGGATCGAAGCCGCGCAGGACTAGCGTGCGCAGGCGGGGCGCGCCATCGGGCCCGATGCTGGCGAGGCTGGGCGTGTGGATCGGACTGCGCCGGTCGGCCACACCGACGCCGAGCAGCCGGAATGCTTCGGCCAGGGTCTCGCCGAGGTCATCGGCGAATGCGGGTCCAGGGCGGTTCATGCCGGAAATTTCGGCGAGGGTTCCGCCGGGGTCATCCGCGATACCGGGTCAAGACGCTTCATGCGGGACGCTTATAGGCAGGCGGCGCCGGTAGGTCCTAGCCTACGCATCGCCAAGGGACAGGGTAGGGCGGATCGGGGCTTGGGTTCTCGTATGTCTGGGCGCGGCTGATATCTGGCTTGGTAGCGCCTCAGCGTCGCAAGTCGGCATCGCGGGGCCATCGGGGGCCTCATCGCACTGACATCACCTTGGCTGCGCTGATCGGAATGGGGGCCGCGGTGGTGTCGCGCCGGGCCCGAGTCTATCCTCGAACGATGCAACCCACCGTCGCCGCCGTCGCCGTCAGCCCTAGGCATGGTTTCTCCAAGCCGCTGCAAGCCTCGATCAGGCTCATCGCCGGGTGGGGCGTCGCAGGGGATGCGCATAGCGGGGCACTGGTAAAACACCGATCGCGCGTCGCGAAGAACCCGGCGCAGCCGAACCTTCGCCAGGTGCACCTGATCCATGCCGAGCTGCTCGATGAGCTCGACCTCGCGCCCGGCGCGGTTGGCGAGAACGTCACGGTGCGCGGCGTGGACCTGCTCAGCCTGCCGGAGGGCGCTTTGCTGATGCTGGGCGCGGCGGCGGTCGTCCGCGTCAGTGGCCTACGCAACCCATGTAGCCAGCTGGACAAGTACCGGCCTGGGCTGATGAAGGCGATGCTCGGGCGCGACGCGTGTGGCGGTCTCGTGCGGAAGTCCGGCGTGATGGCGACGGTGCTCACCGGCGGCGACGTGCGGCCGGGCGACGCCGTGCGGGTGGTGTTGCCGGAGGGCGAGCAGCGCCGGCTGGTGCCGGTCTGAAGGCACCGCCGTTGGCGGGTGCCGA
>JAQGHV010000005.1 GCA_028288785.1 Rhodospirillales bacterium
CCTTCGGCACCATCATC
Organism: Rhodospirillales bacterium; assembly: GCA_028288785.1. Taxonomy (GTDB): domain Bacteria; phylum Pseudomonadota; class Alphaproteobacteria; order Acetobacterales; family Acetobacteraceae; genus Plastoroseomonas. The sequence goes on from JAQGHV010000005.1 coordinate 18, forward strand.
GTCTATATCGCCTTCACCCTGGTCTTCACCGATTGGCGCACCCGCTTCCGGCGCGAGATGAACGAGACCGACCAGGAGGCGAACACCAAGGCGGTGGACAGCCTGCTGAACTACGAAACGGTCAAGTACTTCAACAACGAGGCGCATGAGGCGCGGCGCTACGATTCCTCCCTCGGCCGCTATGAGGCAGCGTGGATTCGCTCGGAGCAGACGCTCAACGCACTCAATGCGGGCCAGGCCGCCATCATCGCTGTCGGCCTCACTTTGGTGATGCTGATGGCCGGCAGCCGCGTCGCCTCGGGGGCGATGACGGTCGGCGATTTCGTGCTCGTGAACACCTACCTCATCCAGCTCTACCTGCCGCTCAACTTCCTGGGCTTCGTCTATCGCGAGATGAAGCAGGGGCTGATCGACATGGAAGCGATGTTCGGCCTGCTCAAGCAGGAACGCGAGATCGCTGACGCCCCCGGCGCCCAGCCGCTCAAGCCCGGCCCCGGCGCGCTGGCGTTCGAGGATGTGCGCTTCGGCTATCGGCCCGACCGCGTGATCCTGAAGGGCGTCTCCCTCGTCGTGCCGCCAGGCAAGACGCTCGCCATCGTGGGACCGACGGGGGCGGGCAAATCCACCATCTCGCGCCTGCTGTTCCGCTTCTACGACGCAACCGGCGGCCGCATCCTCATCGATGGCGAGGACATCCGCAGCGTCACCCAGGACAGCGTTCGCGCCGCCATCGGCGTGGTGCCGCAGGACACAGTGCTGTTCAACGACACCATTGCCTACAACATCGCCTATGGCCGCCCCGGCGCCACGGAGGCCGAGATCGAGACCGCGGCCCGCCTCGCCCAGGTGCACGACTTCGTCCTGAAACTGCCGGATGGCTACAAGACTAGGGTCGGCGAGCGTGGCCTGAAACTCTCGGGCGGCGAGAAACAGCGGGTCGCCATTGCGCGCACCATCCTGAAAAACCCCCGCATCCTGATCCTGGACGAAGCGACCAGCGCGCTAGACACCCGCACCGAGCAGGAAATCCAGGCCGCGCTGCGCGACATCTCGCGCAACCGCACCACGCTGCTCATCGCCCACCGCCTCTCTACCGTGGTCGAGGCGGATGAGATCATCGTGCTGCAGGATGGCCAGATCGCGGAACGTGGCAGTCACGGGGCGCTGATCGCGGCCGACGGCCTCTACGCCGATATGTGGCGCCGCCAGTCCGAAGCCGTCGCCATGGCCGAGGCAGCTGCGGCCGCCCAGGAAGCTGCCGGCTTTGGACGGAAATCAATCCGCCAGGCCGAGGAAGCCGCGCCCGGTATGGTTTGACGCGATCCTCCCTGACGGCCACCCACTAGCCCCATTCACGCCCGACCCTTCCCCAAAGCCCCTCCGGCCCCCATCTGCCGGAGGACCAAGGAGTGCGCCACCGATGCAAATGGACCCCCGAGGCATGGCCCCGGAAGACCTGAGCCACGCCGGCTCGGTTATCGACAAGGCCATCGAATACATGGTGGGACAGAAGATCGCGCCCCTGTCCATCGCCTCCGCCCTGCTCGGCGGTGCCCTCGGGCTGCTGGCACGCACCATGGACGATGGTGCCATAGCCCAGGTTCTGCGCAGCGCCCTCCACTCGGTGGAAAGCGGTGAGCTGCGGGAGATGCGGGACGAGCAAGGGTAGGCAGCCCAGGGGCACTGCGCCCCAGGGTTCCCCGCCCGCTTGGCGAAGCTTAGCCGGGCAGCTGCGCCAGGAGGGCTTTCTTGGCCTCTTCGGAATTCACGTTCAGCACCACCTTCCCCTCCTCGACGCCTTTGACATGGCTGAGCGGGAGGAAATGGTGGTGACCCTGGTGGTGAGGATCGCTGCTGCGCGTCAGCTTTATACGGTCGCCCTGCACGTGATCCACCGTGCCAACGGGGTTACCGCAAGAGCCGACGATGGTCATATGTTCCTGGATGTCCGAGGCGTTCATGGATGATCTCCTCCTTTGTGGCGTCGCTGTGGAACCGTCGATCCGAAACGCTGCCGCGAAGTGCGGGTTGCCGGGCGCACGCTCGCGGCCGAGCGTCGGCTTCAGCCGGTACTTCGTGATTGATCCTTTCCCGGATTGATGCCCGCCCTTGACCTTCCCGGCGGCTTCCGCCACACACCGCCTCTCTCGCGCGCCCTGTTGGGCTTGGCGCGACCTTCTGTTTGGGAATTGCTTTCATGGCTCGTCGCTGCGCCGTCACTGGCAAGGGTGTTCTCTCGGGGAACAATGTCAGCCACGCGAACAACAAGACGCGTCGGCGTTTCCTGCCGAATCTGCAGGAGAGCTCGTTCTTCTCCGATGTGCTCGCGGCGCAGATTCGCCTGCGCCTGACGGCGAATGGCATTCGCACGGTCGAGCATAATGGCGGGATTGACAGCTATCTGCTCGAGACGCCGGACCGGAAGCTGACGATCGAGACGATCGTGATCAAGCGCCGGCTCGAGAAGGCCAAGGCCAAGAAGGCCGCCTGAACGAGACTGCCGCAGGCCGGATAACCGGCCTCTACCGCCGCCACGCCCGGGCCTGGTCCGAGGCGCGGGGTGATGTGCTGGGGGGCGAGGCTCCCTGGCTTGCAAAATTCCTGAAGCCATTGCCGCAGACGGCCGAGATCCTGGATCTTGGCTGCGGTTCGGGGCGTCCGATTGCGGCGCATCTGATCGGGCTTGGGCATATCCTGACCGGTGTCGATGCCTCTCCGCAGTTGCTGGCGATGGCGCGGGATATGGCGCCGAGGCAGCGCTGGATCGCAGCGGATATGCGCCGCCTGGTACTCGGGCGCCGGTTCGACGGGGTGCTGGCCTGGGACAGCTTCTTTCACCTGACGCATGCCGATCAGCGCGCAATGTTCGCGGTGTTCACAGCGCATGTGGAGCCGGGCGGGACACTGATGTTCACCTCGGGTCCGGCGCATGGGATTGCGATGGGGACGATGTTCGGCGAGGCACTGTTCCACGCGAGCTTGGGGCCTCAGGAATATCGGCAGCACCTCGACGCGCATGGTTTCGAAGTCTTGGAGCATGTGGCCGAAGACCCGGATTGCGGCGGGCACACCGTATGGCTGGCGCAGCGGCGGGCGACTCGACCCAGCGGACAAGAAGAATGACTGCACCTATTCATTGACTTGCGGCTCGCATCGCGGGCCGAGCGCCCCACCAGGCGCCGCGGGAAACCCGGCGAGCCAGGCCGCCGGAGGCGGCACCGGCACTAAAGAGCAGAAAACAGCTCATTTTAGCCCAGCGCGATTTCCAGCCAGCCGCGCGCATCCATCCGCGCCAAATCGCCCTCTAGCAGCAGCACCGTGGTGGTGTCGCTCTCGATAATCGCAGGCCCGGGTATCGCCGCTCCCGGTGGCAACGCCGCGAAAGCGTGGACGGGAATGCTGGCCTCGCCGCCCTCCAGGACCACGCGCCGGTCCGATGCAGTGGCGCGCCCGGGCGGCAGTGTCGCCTGCGCTTCCCCGCCGGGCAGTAGCCCGAGCACGGCAATGCGCGCATTGACCAGCGCTACCTCGTCGCCGCGGAGCGCATAGGTGAACAGTTGTTCGTGGCGCGCGTGGAAGGCTTCCGCGACGCGTGCACCAAGGCCCTCGGCCGCGAAATCCACCGCGTCGAGCGGGACGCCGACTTCGAACACCTGCTCCCCGTAGCGCATGTCCGCGGCGCGCCGCACCGCGACCTCGCCGCCAAACCAGCCAGCGACGCGGGCGCGACCTTCCGCCTCCAGCGTTGCGAAGATCGTGCGCAAATCGGCATCGCCGGGCAGCCCGGCGCCTTCCAGGCTGCGGCTGACCTCGTAGCGCAG
>JAQGHV010000033.1 GCA_028288785.1 Rhodospirillales bacterium
ACGAAGGTAACGTGACGCCCCGCCGCCGAGCGCGAGTAACGCTCTCGTGCCGCAGACGTGACTGCGGAGCTGACCTGGCAGAGTGCGGTTCAACACCGTCGCCACCGAGCCATCCGGCATCAACCCGGACACCGGGCGGTCCCAACAGGCTCACCGTCCCGGTCGTCCCAATGCGCGATTCATCGAGGTGCAGAAGCGCCCGCTCACGATCATCGAGGGCGCGTGCATAACGAAGGCGAGCTGTCTCAACCGCCCTCGGCAAAAAGCTCCCGCCCGATCAGCATGCGCCTGATCTCGCTTGTGCCGGCGCCGATCTCGTACAGCTTGGCATCACGCAGCAGCCGCCCTGCCGGATAGTCATTGGTGTAGCCATTGCCGCCTAGCGCCTGGATGGCTTCCAGCGCCGCCCAAGTCGCTTTCTCCGCGGCAAACAGAATCGCGCCAGCCGCATCCTTGCGCGTCGGCTTCCCACGGTCGCAGGCGCGCGCGACGGCATAGACATAGGCCCGCGCCGCATTGGTGATGGTGTAGAGGTCCGCCACCTTGCCCTGCATCAGCTGGAATTCCCCGATCGCCCGGCCGAATTGCTTGCGCTCGCGCGTATAGGGCAGCACCAGGTCGAGGCAGGCGCGCATGATGCCGAGCGGGCCGCCCGCCAGCACCGCGCGCTCGTAGTCGAGCCCGCTCATCAGCACGGCAACGCCGCCGCCCACTTCGCCCAGCACGTTCTCCGCCGGCACCGCGCAATCGGCGAAAATCAGCTCGGATGTGTTCGACCCGCGCATGCCCAGCTTGTCGAGCTTCTGGCCCGCGGAAAACCCGGCAAATCCGCGCTCGATGATGAAGGCGGTGATGCCGCGTGAACCCGCGTCGGGCGCGGTCTTGGCATAGACCACGAGCACGTCAGCATCTGGCCCATTGGTGATCCACATCTTGCCGCCATTGAGGATGTAGCGGTCGCCCTGGCGCTCGGCGCGGAGCCGCATGCCGACCACATCGGACCCGGCCCCGGTCTCCGACATCGCAAGCGCACCGACATGCTCGCCGCTCAGGAGCTTTGGCAGATAGCGCCGCTTCTGCTCCGCGCTGCCGTTGCGGCGGATCTGGTTCACGCAAAGGTTGGAATGCGCGCCGTAGGACAGCCCGACCGAGGCCGATGCGCGGCTGATCTCCTCCATGACAACCACATGGTCGAGGTAGCCGAGCCCAGCCCCGCCATGCTCTTCCTCGACGGTGACGCCGAGCAGGCCCAGCTCACCCATGCGGCGCCACAGATGCATCGGGAAGGCGTTGTCGCGGTCGATGCCGGCGGCAAGGGGTGCAATCTCGCGCTCGGCGAAATCGGCGACCATGTCGCGTAGGGCGGCGGTGGTCTCGCCGAATTCGAAATCCAGACCGGTGTCGCTGCGCGGCATTGGCGGCGTGTCCTGCTTCTCTGGCGCGTTGGGGGAGGAAATATCCACCCATGGTTGATATTGCGCAACGCACGGCACAGCGCCCCTCCAGGGCCGGCACCGCATACCATTCGTTGCAGTGGGACGGGGCGGGCGCCTAGAGTTCGTGCGGCAGCCCCACGCGTGGACGACTGCCCTCGGGAGCCTGCGCCATGATCTTCCGACAACTGTTCGACACTGTCTCGGGCACCTACAGCTACCTGCTCGCCAGCCGCCATGGCGGAGAGGCGCTGATCATCGACCCCGTGCTGGAAAAGGTGGACCGCTACCTCAAGCTGATCGAGGAATTGAATCTGCGCCTGGTGAAGGCCGTCGATACGCACCTCCACGCCGACCACGTCACCGGCCTCGGCGCGCTGCGCGACCGCACCCACTGCATTACCGTCATGGGCGAGCAGAGCGAGGTGGACGTGGTCTCCATGCGCATCGGCGAGGGTGACCGGCTCCATGTCGAGGGTCTGAGCCTGGAGGTGCTCTACACCCCCGGCCACACCGATGATTCCTACAGCTTCCTGATGGGCGACCGCGTCTTCACCGGCGACACGCTGCTGATCCGTGGCACCGGCCGCACCGATTTCCAGAACGGCGACGCCCGGCAGCAATATGCCAGCCTGCAGCGCCTGATGCGGTTGCCGGAGGAGATGCTGGTTTTCCCGGCTCACGACTACAAGGGCGATACCATGAGCACGATCGGCGAGGAAAAGCGCTTCAACCCGCGCCTGCAGGTGAGCGACGCAGAGGCCTATGCGGCCCTGATGAACAGCCTGCATCTGCCAAACCCGAAGATGATGGACGTCGCCGTGCCCGCCAACCTGCGTCAGGGGCTGTTGCAGGGCGAGATCGCACGCCGCGGCTGGTCAATGGGGCCGGAGGATGCCGCGGCCGCGATCGCCGCGCAGGGCTTCATCCTGGTGGACCTGCGCGAACCCGAGGAGCGGGCGAAGCACGGCGTCATCCATGGTGCCGTGCACGCACCCTACCCCGACCTGTCCGTAAACCTCCGCGCCGGGGGCATGCTGCGTGAGCTGTCCGCGGCAACCGGGCGGCCGCTGCTGTTCTACTGCGCCTTCGGCGAGCGCAGTGCGATGGCGGTACAGGCCGCGATGGATGCCGGCCTCACCGCGACGCGGCACATCGAAGGTGGCCTCTGCGCCTGGACGAGGGCCGGTCGCGAATACCAGCGGCCATGAAGGATGGCGGTTGGTATCCGCTTTTTTCGTGACCTCAGTCGCCGGGCTGCCGGCGCGCCCATTCGGACTTGCGACGCTGAGCGTCGTTCGTGACTAGAACGCCCGGCGCACCCCCTGCTTACCTGGCTTGCCGAGATGCCAGCGGCAGATACGAACTACGTCGTAGCTCAACCCGCTTCCGCCGGCGTGGGCTGCTCCGATGCGGCCTCCAGCCGGTAGCCGAGGCCGCGCACCGTGTGGATCACCACGCCGGCCTGCACCTCGTTCAGCCGCGACCGCAGCCGGTGCACATAGACCTCGACGGCGTTGGGCTGCACCGCGCGATCGAGGCTGGCCATGCGCGCCTCCAATGCCTCCTTCGCGACCGGGCGCGGCATGGCGCGCAGCAGGGCCTCCAGCAGGGTGCGCTCGCGGCGCGGCGGCTCGAAGGCGCGGCCCGCGACTGTCAGCGCGCGCGATGCCGGATCGAAAGCGAGCGCGCCGAGCGTCAAGGTAACCGCCACCCGGGCGCCGCGCCGCTGCGCCGCGTTCAGCCGCGCCACCACCTCGCGCAGCGTGATCGGCTTGACCATGTAGTCGTCGGCGCCGAGGTCGAGCCCCTTGCACACTTCGGCCACATCGCCGAGCGCGGTCATCAGCAGCATCGGCGGCGTGTTCGGCTGGTGCCGAAGGCGGCGGATGAGGTCCAACCCATCGCCGTCCGGCAGGCCGCGGTCCAGCAACAGCGCATCGTACTCGCCGGTCTCGAGCGCCGCCTCGGCATCGGCGAGGCTGCCGACCAACTCGGCTTCCCACCCGGCCCGGCGCAATCCCTCGCCGAGCAGTGCCGCAAGCCGCGCACTGTCTTCCACCAGCAGCACCCGCATCCGCAGCTCCCTTGGCTCGTCGTCGCGAGGTTGCACCCTAGAGCAAGATCGCACGCGGCTGCAGGGTGCCTGATTCCGCTCGTAGCCAGGATGTCCTAGGATTGGCCATGGCGATCGAAACGAAGCCCAAGAGCACGCACAGCCTGATCCTGCGGCTGGCCGCTTGGCATGCGGTGGTCGGGCTCGTCACGCTGCTCATCGGCGGCGCCATCCTGCAGGATACGCTGCGCGAAGTGGTTTGGCTGGAGCATCGCCGCGGTGTCCTCGCCGCCGCCGGCGAGGTGCGCCAGCGATTGCAGTCCGAAGGGATTGCCGGGCTGGCGCGTGCGCTGCCGGAGGCGATCGCCCAGCGCTTCGATACAGCGAGCGGCTCCATGATGTACGCCGTGCTGGATGCGCGCGGCCGGCGCCTGGCGAATTCGCCCGGCGCCGAGCTCGTGCTGCCGCGCCTGGCCGCCGACGGCACGGTCGAGCGAGACTTCCAACAGGGCCAGGACGGCTCGCTCGTCTGGGGTGTCACGGAGCGGATCCAGACCCCCGACGGGCCGGTGGACCTCCAGGTCGCGCAGGACATGGATCGCAGCTACGTCGTGCTCGACAATGTGCCGGCCGCCGCGCTGCTGCCGCTGCTGGCGGTACTCGGCGGCGGCGCAGTGCTGATCTTCCTGGCCAATGTCGGGCTGCTGCTGCTGCTCCTGCGCCCGTTGCGCCGCGCGGCACGGGAGGCCGAGATGATCGGCCATGGCGGTGCGCCGCGCCTCGACACCGAACGCATGCCGGCGGAGGTGCTGCCGCTGATCGAGGCGGTGAACGGGGCCCTCGACCGGCTCGATGATTCACTCGCCTGGCAGCGCGGCTTTTCGGCCGAGGTCGCGCATGAATTGCGCACGCCGCTTGCCATCCTATTGGCCGAGCTTGAACTGCTCGATCAAGGCGATGTCACCGAACGGCTGCGGCGTGACGTCGAGCAGCTCGCGCAGCTGGTGAGCAGCCTGCTGGAAGCCGCCGCCGCCGCCCGCGACCAGCCGCTGCGGGACGAGGTGTTCGACCTGGTCGCGCTCGCCGACATGTCGGTCCGGCGGTTCGCGACGCTGGCCGAGCGCGAAGGACATACGCTGCGGGTCACCGCGCCGGAGCAGCCGATCTGGATCCGCGGCGAGGGCGAGGCGATGGGTCGCGCGCTGCGCAACCTGCTCGAGAATGCGCTGGCGCATTCCCCGCCCGGCGAGCCGATCGATCTGCGCGTGGGCACGCAGGAGAATGGCGGCGCGATCGTCGAGGTCGCGGACCATGGCAATGGTGTGCGCGAAGCGGACCGCGCCAGCCTGTTCCGGCGCCACTGGCGCGCCGGCAGCGTGCGGCGCCGCGGCTTGGGATTGGGGTTATCCATCGTGGAGCGTGTGGTGCTCGCGCATGGCGGCACGGTCGACGTGCACAATGATCCCGCGGGTGGCGCGGTCTTCACGCTGCGGCTGCCGGCGCCGCTGGACTCCGTCGTCGCCGCGTAGCAGGCGCACGTTGCTGCCTTACCGCATGGCCGCCGGATACCGCCCCTGCCGATTGAGGGCGCAGCCCTAATCCTGCGCCGCTCGGTCGATGAACAAGGCGCCACCGCTGACCACGCGCGCGCCATCCTCCAGGCCCTCGGTGATCTGCGCGTAGCCGCCGATCTGCAGGCCGACGCGCACGCTGCGCAGGATGAAGCGGGTGTCGTCCAGTGCCTCCCACAGCGACACCGCGGCACCGCGATGGATCAGCGCGCTGGCGGGTACCGCGACGGCGTTGCGGGCTTCGCCAACCGCGATGCGGAAGGAGGCGAACATCTCGGGCTTCAGCAGGGGCTCGGGGTCCTGCACGGCGGCGCGGATGGACATGCGCCGCGTGGCCGGATCGAGCGCTGCGCCGACATGCTCGATCCGGGCGGCGAAGCTGCGGCCGGGCAGTGCATCGACCGTCACCTCGATCTCCTGGCCAACCCGAACCAGGGGGGCGTCCAGCTCGCGCACGCCAGCCACCAGCCACACGTCGGATAGGTCCGCGATGGTATAGACCGGGTCGCTGCCGCCGGCGCCGAGCCACTGGTTCGGCCCGATGCGGCGCTGCACGACGGTGCCGGCGAGTGGGGCCACGACCGACACCACCGCGTTGACGCGCCGGGTGCGTTCGATCTCGGCGATCGCGGCGGCATCGCGGCCCAGCACGCGCAGGCGATCGCGGGCGGCGGCCAGCGTAGCCTCGGCGGTGCGCAGGTCGCCCTCGGCATTTGCGAGGTCGGCCTCGGCCTGCTCAAGGTCGCGGCGGGCGGCGGCGCGGGCGGCGAACAGCTCCCGCTGGCGCGCGATGTTGCGCCCCGCGAGGGTCAGCTGGGTGCGCGCGCGGCTGGCCGCGTCGAGCGCGCCCAGCATGTCGTTCGCGGCCTGGGTGAGGTCGGTGGTCTCGATTTCGAACAGCACTTCGCCGGCCTGCACCTGTTGGCCCGGCTGCGCGATGACACGCACCACGCGGCCGGTATAGGGGGCGAAAACCGGCGTCGAACGGTCCTCATTGTAGGAAATCCGGCCCTCCGCCATGCGCTCCGGCCGGAAGTCGCGGCGGCCCACCGGCTCGATCCGAAGCAGCCGGGCCTGCGCCACCGGCAAACGGAAGGAGTAGTCGGGCAGCCGCCCGGTCACGACTGCGCCGGCCGGGTGCGACGCGGCCTCCGGCACGGGCTGTGTCATCCACCAATACCCCGCCGCCCCGGCGCCGAGTGCCAGCACCAATGCCGCACCAAGCCGCCAGCGACCGCGGCGCGGTGCCGATGGGGTAACCGGCGCGGACGGCGCTGCGGGAGCGGGCGGCGCTGCCGGCGTCTGGGTCTCGGCCTCGGTGAGGACCGGCGGCGGCGACATGCTGTTCATGCACATAAACTCCTGCGGTGCCATGCCGCGCGGCTTCGCCAGGCACCCGTCATGCCCTGCTTTAACGCCTGGTGCTTACATCCGGCTTACGGCCGGATTTCAGCTTTCCAAAGCGCATTTCAGGGCGGAGAAGGAGCCGCCCTCGACCCCTTGCGCAACGATGCCGCGACGCCCGCCCGACCGCCGGGCGGCCTGCTGCGCACGAGCACAAGTCCGAGCAAACTGGAGTGTCCGCCTTGCGTCACCTCGTTGCCCAGGCGCTTGAGCGCCGACAGATGGTCCTGCTGTTCTTCGTGCTGTTCCTGGTGGTCGGCGCGCTCGGGTTTCGCCAGCTCAACATCGAGGCCTATCCGGACCCGGTGCCGCCGACCGTCGTCGTCATCACCCAGAATCCTGGCCAAAGCGCCGCCGAGGTTGAGCGCAACATCACCATCCCCATCGAGGTGGCGATGTCCGGGTTGCCCAACCTGACGACGGTGCGCTCCACCTCGTTGTTCGGCCTGTCCGACGTGCGCATCCAGTTCAACTTCAACTACACCTACGAGGAGGCGGTGCAGCAGGTGCTGAACCGCCTGGGCCAGATGTCCGGGCTGCCGGCCGGCGCGCAGCCGGGCATCTCCCCCGCCTCGCCGATCGGCGAGATCATGCGCTACCGGCTGGTGGGGCCGCCGGGCTACCCGCTCGAGGACCTGAAAACGCTGCAGGAATGGGTGCTGGACCGCCGTTTCAAGCGCGTCCCCGGCGT
>JAQGHV010000034.1 GCA_028288785.1 Rhodospirillales bacterium
GCCTGGCTGATCGCGAGGTTGCCCGCCGAGAGAATGCAGATCGCACGGTCGCCGGGGTACTCGGCGACGTGCATCTTGGAGAAGGTGGAGATGTGGTCGATGCCCGCATTGGTGCGGGTGTCCGACAGCATCACCAGCCCGTCATTGAGGTAGAGCCCGACGCAATAGGTCATGCGGCCTCCGGCATGGATGTGGCGCGGCCTTCCTGCACGGCGTGGCATGCGACCATGGCACCGCCGGCCACGAGTAGTTCCGGCCGCTCGACCTTGCAGCGCGTGTTCGCCAGGGGGCAGCGGGGATGGAAGGCGCAGCCGGTCGGCGGGTCGATCGGGCTCGGCACCTCGCCCCCTACCGGGGCGCGGGCGTGGCCGGCCATCGCCATGTCCGGGATGGCCTCCATCAGCGCCCGCGTATAGGGATGCTGGGGCGCCTGGAACAGCGTCTCGGCCGGCGACACTTCGACCAGGCGTCCCAGGTACATGACGCCGATGGTGTCGCTCACCTGTCGCACCACGGCGAGGTTGTGGCTGATGAACAGGTAGGTGAGGCCGAGGCGGCGCTGCAAATCCATCATCAGGTTCAGGATCTGCGCCTGCACCGAGACGTCGAGCGCGCTGGTCGGCTCGTCGCAGACCAGGAATTCCGGGCTGGAGGAGAGCGCGCGCGCGATCGAGATGCGCTGGCGCTGTCCGCCGGAGAACTCGTGCGGGAACTTGGCCCCGTCCTGCGGCGCAAGGCCGACCTGGGTGAGCAAGGCGCCAACCCGGTCACGCACGCCGGCGGCGTCCTTCTCGAGCCCAAAGGCGCGGATTGGCTCGGCCACGATATCCTCCACCCGCCAGCGCGGGTTGAGGCTGGCATAGGGATCCTGGAAGATCATCTGCATGCGCCGCCGCTGCGATGCGGCAGCACGGGCCTGACGCAGATCCTGGCCGTCGAACAGTACGCGCCCCGCGGTTGGTGGATAGAGGCCCACGATCAACCGCGCGACAGTCGATTTGCCGCACCCGGATTCGCCCACAAGCGACAGCGTGGTTCCCTTCGGGATGGTGAAGGATACGCCGTCGACGGCGCGCAGGATGCGCCTGCCTTCGCCCGAGAATAAGCGCTGCAACACGGGACGGGAGACATCGAAATAGCGTGCGAGGTCGCGGGCTTCGACGAAGGGGGCGGGTTCAGGCATCGGTCATCGCCTTGGCGTGCAGCCAGCACGCCGCAAGGGTAGTGCCGGCATCGAGCAGCTCAGGCCGTTCGACGGCGCAGCGTGAGAACACCCTCGGGCAGCGCGGGTTGTAGGCGCAGCCCTGGGGAATCGCTGACAGACGCGGCATCGCGCCATCGATCTGGGCGAGCCTTTCAACGCGGCGATCCAGCGGCGGGATCGATGCCATGAGGCCAGCCGTGTAGGGGTGCTGCGGGTTCTTCACCACCTCCCGCACCGGTCCGATTTCGGCGATGCGGCCGGCATACATAACGGCGACGCGGTCGGCGGTCTCCGCGATCACGCCCATGTCATGGGTCACCAGCATCATCGCCGTCCCCTTCTCGCGCGCCAGGCGCTTGAGAAGCGCGATCACCTGCGCCTGGATGGACACGTCAAGCGCCGTGGTCGGCTCATCCGCCACGATCAGCTTGGGCTCCGCGCAGAGCGCAAGCGCGATCACCACGCGCTGCCGCATTCCTCCCGAGAACTCGTGCGGATAGCTCTGCACCCGCTGCGCCGCCGCGGGAATGCCGACCATCTCCAGCCACTCCACCGCGCGCCGCTTGGCTACTGCCGGCGAAATCGGCAGGTGCGTGAGCATGGTCTCAATGAGCTGGTCGCCCACCGTGTAGAGCGGGTTGAGCGTAGTCAGGGGGTCCTGGAAGATGGCGCCGATCTCGCGCCCACGGATGCGGCGCATCTGGTCGTAGCGCAGGTTGTCGATGCGCTTGCCCTGCAACAGGATTTGCCCGCCCGCGATACGTCCTGGAGGCTCCAGCAGGCCGATGATGGCTGCACCCGTCATCGACTTGCCGGCGCCGGATTCACCGACGACGCCAAGCACCTCGCCGGGCGCGATCGAGAACGAGACGCCGTCGAGCGCGACTAGCGTGCCTCGCCGCGTCGGGAACTCCACGCGCAGGTCACGCACTTCAAGGATTGGCGACATCAGCGCAGCTTTGGATTGAGCGCGTCGCGCAGCCAATCCCCCAAGAGGTTGACGGACAGCACCATGATGACGAGCGAGACTCCCGGAAAGATCGTGATCCACCACTCGCCGCTGAACAGAAAATCATTGCCGACGCGGATGAGAGTGCCGAGCGAGGGCTGCGTTGGCGGCACCCCCACGCCGAGGAAGGACAGCGTCGCCTCCGCCAGGATCGCGAGGCCCAGGTTGAGCGTCGCGATCACCAGCACCGGCCCAAGCACGTTCGGCAGCACATGCCCGGTCATGATGCGGAAGGAGGAAACGCCGATGACGCGCGCCGCCAGCACATACTCCTTATTGCGCTCGACCATGGTGGAGCCCCGCACGGGCCGCGCGAATTTCGGCCATTCGCTGATGCCGATCGCGACCACCACCACGAACAAAGCGATCTGGTCATGCACCTCGCGCGGGACCGCGGCGCGGACGATGCCGTCGACCAGCAACGCGACGAGGATGGAGGGGAACGTCAGCTGGATATCCGCGATGCGCATCAGCAGCGCATCCACCGTGCCGCCAAGGAAGCCCGCGAGCAGGCCGACGCTCACGCCGACGAGCGCCGCGAAGACCGTCGCGGAGATGCCAACGAAAAGGGAGATACGCGCGCCGTAGAGGATGGCCGACAGCAGGTCCCGCCCCTGGTCATCGGTGCCGAGCAGGTAGTCCGCCTCGCCCTCATCGATCCAGGCCGGCGGCTTGAAGGCGTCGAGCAGGTTCAGCGTCGCGACGTCGAAGGGATTGTGCGGCGCGATGAACGGCGCCGCGACCGCGGTGACGATGCAGATGAGGGCCACGATGGCGGAGATCACCGTGACCGGCGAGCGCTTGAAGGACCACCAGATATCTGAATCGCGCAGCTGCGCGAAGGCGTTCGCCATGGCTTCAGTGCCCTCTGCCGCGGCTGACGCGCAGCCGTGGATCGACCGCATAGTAGAGCAGGTCGACAATCAGGTTGATGGTCACGAACAGGCAGGCGATCAGCAGCAGGTAGGCCGCCATCACGGGAATATCGGCCGAGCCCACGCTCTGGATGAACAGCAGCCCCATGCCCGGCCACTGGAACACCGTCTCCGTCACGATGGCGAAGGCAATGATGGCGCCGAGCTGCAGCCCGACCACGGTGATGACGGGCACCATCGTGTTCTTCAGCGCATGGCCGAAGTTGATCGCGCGGTTCGACAGGCCGCGCGCGCGGGCGAACTTGATGTAGTCGGCGCGCAGCACCTCCATCATCTCGGACCGCACCAGGCGCATGATCAGGGTAAGCTGGAACAACCCCAGGGTGATCGCCGGTAGGATCAGCGCCTTGATGCCGCTCATCGTCGCGAAGCCGGTGCTCCACCAGCCGAACATGACCGTGTCGCCGCGTCCGAAACTCGGCAGCCAGCCGAGCCAGACGGCAAAGACCAGGATGAGCAGGATCCCGATCAGGAAGGTCGGCAGGCTCACGCCAATCAGGCTGAAGGTGAGAAAGGCGCGGCTCAGCAGCGAGCGTGGATAGAGGCCGGTATAGACCCCCATCGGCACGCCCACGAGCAGCGCCACCCCGGCCGCGCAGCAGGCCAGTTCCAAGGTCGCCGGTGCACGCTCCGCGATGAGTTCGGCAACGGGCCGCGACAGCCGGTAGGACAGACCGAACTCGCCCTGCACCGCATTGCCCACGAACTTCGCGAACTGGATGAAGAAGGGCTGGTCCAACCCGAGATCGGCGACCAGCGCGGTGCGCTGCGCCTCGGTGAAATCCTGCCCGAGCATGATGGAAACGGGATCACCCACATAGGCGAACATCGCGAAGCTGATCAGTGCCACCACCAGCAGCACCGGCACCGATTGCAAAATCCGCGAAATGATAAATGCAAACATCAATCAGCCATCCCGCAACCACCTGTTTCGTCGGCCCTTGAAACCCAAAAAACAAAAGAAGAGGGTTCGGGAGAATTCCTTCTCCCGACCTTCTCTCGCCTGTTCACTCCACCCGCGCCCAACGAAAGTACGGCTGGTTATTGGCCATATGTGGAATGGCAATGTTGCTGCGCATCGCCCAGGGAATCATCTGATGGTGCAGCGGAATGACTGGCACGTCGGTCCGCACCACCCGCAGCGCCTCTGCAATGGTCGCGAGCCGCGCCGCCCCGGACTCGACCTTCATGCGCTGGATCAGCGCATCCATGGCCGGGTTGGAGTAGCGCCCGTAATTCCAGATGCCGTCCCCCTGCGCGCCGTTGCGCGTCGCCACCAGCGACTGGAATGAGTACAGCGCATCAAGCGTCGGCACGCCCCAGCCAAGCATGTAGGCGCTGGTGTCGTCGCGCTGGATCTTGGCGAAGTATGGCGCCAGCGGCATCGAGTTCAGCTGGGTGCGCACGCCGATCCTCGCCCACATCGCGACGATTGCCTGGCAGATCTGCTCGTCATTGATGTAGCGGTTGTTCGGGCAATCGAGCGTAATGCCGAAGCCCTGCGGATACCCAGCTTCAGTGAGCAGCGTGCGGGCGCGGGCGGCATCGAGGGGCAGCCTGATATCCTCGGCCTGGACGTAGCCATTCACCTGGGGCGGGAAGAGTGTCCCCGTCGGCACCGACTGGCCGCGCATGGTGGTGCGGTTGATCGCGGCGATATCGATCGCGTGGTACAGCGCGTGGCGCACCCGCAGGTCACGGAAGGGATTGCGCCCGCGCACATCGGAATAGAGCAGCTCGTCGCGGAAGGTGTCGAAGGCCAGGAAGATCGTGCGCACCTCCGGCCCCTCGAGCACGCGGATGCCCGGCGCCGCGCGTAGCCGGGCGAGGTCCTGCAAGGGCGGATCGAGGACGAAATCCACCTCGCCGGACAGCAGCGCCGCGACGCGGGTGGGGTCGGATCCGATCGGGCGGAAGATGATCTCGGTGACGTTGGCGTTCGCGCTGGTGGCCTCGCGCCAGCCCCACCAGGCATCGTTGCGCGCCATCACCGTGCGGACATCCGGTTCGCGCACGGTCATGCGGAAGGCGCCGGTACCGTTGGTGTTGCGGACGGTGAACATTTCTTCGCGCGTGCGGGTGTTCTGCGGGCGCGGTGCGTTGTTCCGCTCGGACCAGCTGCGCGACATCATGAAGACCGAGGCGAGCTTGTTCGGCAGGATTGGGTCGGGCGTCTTGGTGATGATGTCGACGGCGAGCGGCCCGGCTTCGCGCACGCTCTCGATCGTATCGACGTAGATACCGAAATTCGATGTCGGCGCGAGCGCCCGGGTCAGCGAGAACACCACGTCATCGGACGTGAAGGCCTCTCCCTCGTGAAAGCGCACCCCCTCGCGCAGGGTCAGGCGCCAGCGGTTCGGCTCCGCCTGTTCCCAGGTGAGTGCCAGGCCGGGCGCCAGGCCAAGCGTCTCGGTGCGGGTGATCAGCGTGTCGTAGATCTGCTGGAGCACCATGGCGACGGTGCCGACATTCTGGCTGTGCGGGTCGAGCGTGTTGGGGTCGCCCGAGGCGGCCCAGCGCACGGTGCGCGCCGACGCCACCTGGCTGCCAAGCAAGGTGGCCAGCAAGGCCACCGCAATCCATTGCCGCATGAGGACCCCCAATACCGCCAAATTTTCGTAACCTTTCCCCCTTACCCCAGCGCGCCGCGCGGGGGGAAGGCCTCAATCCGCAGGCGCCACCTTCTGCCCGGTCGCGAATTCCAGCACGAGCACGTAGCCGACCGCGAGCACCACCGGCCCCAGGAACAGCCCCAGGAACCCGAAGGCGAACACGCCGCCCAGCGCGCCGAGCACGGTCAGCAACAAGGGCAGGTCGGCGCCGCGGCTGATCATCATGGGCCGGACGATGTTGTCGATCGAGGAAATCCCGAGCGCGCCGTACACGACCATGAAGATGCCCCAGCCCGTCGACCCCTGGCTGAACAGGTAGATCGCCGCGGGTATCCACACGACGGGCGCACCTACCGGCAGGATTGAAATCGCACCGGCGACGATGCCGAAGAGCACCGGCTGCGGCACGCCGGCAATCCACAGGCCGAGCCCGGTCATGATGCCCTGGGCGACGGCGGTACCGATCAACCCCCAGACGACGCCCGTCGTGACATTCGCCACCAGCGCGATGAGGCGCACGGAGTCGGGCCCACCGATTCGCACGACGAGTGATTCCACGCGCTCGGCCATGGCCGGCCCGTCGCGATAGAAGAAGAAGGCGAGCAGGATCGCCACCAGCAGCTCCGCCAGCCCAGACAGCAGCGACAGCAACGCCGCCAGCAGGAGCTGTGCCATGTTGCCTGCATAGGGTTTTATCAGGTCGAAGATGCCCGAGATGTCGAGGTGCACGTGGCCGATCAGCCCGGCGATCGTCGGGCCGACGAAGGGCAGGTTGCTTGCCCAGGCGCCGAGGTTGGGAATGCCTTGCGTCAGCAGCCGCTCGATGCCGTCGCGGAGCCCTTCGATGTCCTCGCGCTGCGTGGGTGCGGCGAGGACCAACGGCAGCCCGATCAGCAGGAACTCCGCAGCGACCATGACCAGCGCCGCCGCACCCGCCGAGAGGCGGAAGCGCTCCCGCAGCATCCGGAAGACTGGCCAGGTTGTGTACGTCAGGATGGCGGCCCAGAGCAGCGCTGAAATAAACGGCTTCAACACCAGGAAGCACGCGACACCGAGTGCTGCGAGCGCACCGATGGCGATCAGTCGGGCGGGTCTGAGGCGTTCGACTTCCATGGTTCCAACCTTGCGCCGCGGTGGCCAAGATTGGCCTGAAGGTTCGGCCCGCGAGCGCCGAATATCGCTGAACGTCATGGCAGCCGCCGCCGCCGCCGCCAATTACCAATAGCGACACTCCGCATCGCGGAGAGGCGAAATTTTGCGTTTAGGGCGGCCGGCGCCTCTGGCGCGGCGAGCCTGCCGCGCCTAGCGTCGGGTCCGCCGGAGGGGACCGTCCATGCCGAGATTCGCTGCCAATATCTCGATGATGTTCGGCGAGCTTCCCTTCCTGGACCGCTTCGCGGCGGCCAGGGAAGCGGGATTCGCCGCCGTCGAGTTCCTGTTTCCCTATGAGCATCCGGCCGCCGACATTGCCGCACGTCTCAAGGATAACGGCCTTGCCCAGGTGCTGTTCAACGCACCCCCCGGCGACTGGTCGCGCGGTGAGCGCGGCATGGCCGCCCTGCCCGGCCGCCAGGCGGAGTTCCGCGACGCCATCCACAAGGCGCTTGAATACGCCACGGCGCTGGAATGCCCGCGCCTGCATGTCATGGCCGGCCTCGCGCCCGAGGGCATGGCGCACGACACGCTGACCGCAACCTACGGCGCGAACCTCGCCTGGGCTGCCGAGGAATGCGCCAAGGTTTCCGTGAAGCCGGTGATCGAGCCGATCAACCACCGCGACATCCCCGGCTTCTTCCTCAACACGACGGACCAGGCGGCTGCGATCATCGCCTCCGTCGGCCCCGAGAAGATCGGCATGCAGTTCGACCTCTATCACTGCCAGATCACCGAGGGCGACATCGTCAAGCGGGTCGAGAAGCACCTCCCGCTGATCGCGCACATGCAGGTGGCCGACAATCCCGGCCGCAACGAACCCGGCACCGGCGAGGTGAACTGGCTCTTCGTGTTCGAGGCGATCGACGCGCTTGGCTTCCGCGGCTGGATCGGTTGCGAATACCGCCCTAAGGGCGAGACTACGGCCGGCCTCGGCTGGTTCGCCCCTTACCGCGCCTAAAAGGAGCTTTCCCATGGATATCGGTTTTATTGGCCTCGGCATCATGGGGCGGCCGATGGCCGCCCATCTCCGCACCGGCGGCCACACCGTCATCGTGCCGGAGCGCGCCAGCCTCACCGCCGAGGACCGCACTGGCGTCACCGTCGTCGCCGACGCCGCGGCCGTCGCGGCGGCGGCCGAGGTCGTCATCCTCATGGTGCCGGATACCCCCGACGTGGAGACGGTGCTGTTCGGCGCTGGTGGAGTCGCGGCCGGCCTGAAGCCCGGCACCCTCGTGATCGACATGTCGTCGATCAGCCCGACGGCGACCAAGACCTTCGCCGAGCGCATCAAGGCGCAGGGCGGCGACTACCTCGACGCGCCGGTGTCCGGCGGCGAAGTGGGCGCGAAGGCCGCCAGCCTGACCATAATGGTGGGCGGCAGCGCGCAGGCGTTTGCTCGCGCCGAGCCGCTATTCGCACTGATGGGAAAGAATATCACGCTCGTCGGCGAGGAGAATGGCGCCGGGCAGACCTGCAAGGTCGCCAACCAGATCATCGTCGCGCTGACCATCGAGGCAGTCGCCGAGGGTCTGCTTTTCGCCGCCAAGGCCGGCGCCGATCCCGCCAAGGTGCGCCAAGCCCTCATGGGTGGCCTTGCGACGTCGCGCATCCTGGAGGTGCATGGCGAGCGGATGATCAAGGGCACCTTCGCGCCCGGCTTTCGCATCCGCCTGCACCAGAAGGACCTCAACCTGGCGTTGCAGTCGGGGCGCGAACTTGGGCTTGCGCTGCCGGGCACAGCCAATGCACAGCAGCTGTTCTCGGCCTGCGCAGGGATGGGCGGGGCGGATCTGGATCATTCCGCGATGGTCAAGGCGCTCGAAACGTTGGCATCGTTTACCGTGCGAAAGGAGGACTGAATTCCACCCCTTTCCGCAAAGACTTGAACGATCAATGCTTGCTTATCACGAAAATGGACCGCAAACTCCGCCGTGTGGCGTGCCGTGGGACGTTTCTCATTACATAAACAAGACGCCCACGGCGTCGGATTTTTCGGACACTCGGAGATTGGCATGCGCTTCGCGGATATTGGACAACAGCTGCGGAGCTACCGGCTGGAATCGGGACTGCGCGCGGAGGAGATCGCCGCGCGACTCGGTGTTTCGCGTGCCGCCCTCTACCGTTACGAAAAGGGTGAAGTCATCAAGCTGGACACGATCCGGCGGCTGGCTGAGCTCCTGAAGATATCGCCGCTGTCGCTTCTGGGCATCGGCGTCGAGTACTTCGCCCGTCCGGCGGGCTTCCAGGAACGCCTGCGCCAGACTGAGGAGCAGGCCGACCAGATCCTGCTCGCCGGCGGCGCTCTGGTCCTCCAGGTCGCGACGGATGGGCTCGAAGGTGCCCTGACCGAGGCCTGGACGGAACTCGCCGAGGCCAGCAGCGAGCGCGCTCAGGCGCGTGCCGCTGCGGACCAGCTGCTCGGCCTGATCCACGCCCGCCGCCGCGTGCATGCGGAACGCAAGCCGACGATCACAGCGCTGCTCGGCGAAAGCGGACTGCGCCGGCTGCTGCATGAGGGCCTCTGCGCCGGCCATCGCCTGTCGGACCGGGCACGCGCACGCTGCCGCCACGCGGCGCGGATGGAGATCGAGAACCTCGCGAACCTGATGCAGGGCGGGCCCATCGGCGTTCAGATCGGCCTCATCGCCGGTCCGGAACCGGCGGCCGGTTTCATCCTGCTGCGGGGGCGCGAACGCTCCCACGTGGTGACCGGTCCCTTCCCCCCGGATGCGTCACCGGCCGGTGGCATCGGGGTCGCCATGATCACCGCCGGCGAGGACGCCGTCGCCATCCATCAGCGCGTGACCGAGGCCGCCTGGCGCGACGCGCACAAGGGCGAGGCCGCCGCAGAGCGGCTGCGCGCCCTGCTCAAGGATGTCGCTATAGGGTGAGCCGCGCTTCCACCACGCCCTCCTCCTCGGGCAGGTGGTGGATGGTGAAGCCGAGTGCCCGCATGAAGGCCAGCATCGGCATGTTTTCCGCCAGGACCTGGCCCACCGCCTCGCGCAGTCCCTCCGTGCGGCCCCAGTCCAGGATGCGCGTCATGAGGGTGCGGGCGAGGCCCTGGCCCTTCAGCGTACTGGCGACCACCACCGAGAACTCGCCGCGATGGCTGCCTGGCTCGCGGATAAGGCGGGCGACGCCGAAGATCGCATCGGCACCTCCGACGGTGCGGGTCGCGACCAGCGCCATCTCGCGGTCGTAGTCGATCTGGGTGAGGCGAGCCTTCATCGCCGGCGACAGGTCCTTAAGGGCAGAAAAGAAGCGCCGCCGGATGTCCTCGGCAGTCAAGGTGTGGAAGAAATCACCCAGTGCCCCGGCATCCTCCGGCCGGATCGGGCGGATGGTCAGCGCGCTCCCGTCGCGCGCCGTCCATGCGCTTGCGAGCGCCGCCGGGTAGGGCGGGATCGACAGCCGCGCCCGCTGGCCGGGCGGCCGCAGGGTCAGCGCGGCATCGAGCACCAGCACCCCTTCCCCGCTGGCGGTGAGCGGGTTGACCGTGAGCGTCGCGATCTCCGGAAAATCCACCGCGATCTGCGCCAGCCGCACCAGACTGTCCGCGATGGCGCCGCGGTCCGTCGCCGCCTGGTCGCGATAGCCATCGAGCAGCCGGGCGCCGCGCGTCCGGGCCATCAGCGCCAGCGCGAGGGTGCGGTTCAGCGGCGGCAGATCCAGCTCCTCGTCCGGGTCGATATCGGCCGCGGTGCCGCCGCGCCCGAAACCGATCCAGGGGCCGAACATGGCGTCGTCGCCGAGCCTCAGGCGCAGCTCCAGCCCACGCGCCGCTTGGCGCTGGACCAGGTAGCCGGTGAGCCCGCCGATGCGGCGCGCCATCTGCTGCGCGGCATCGCGGACCGCCTCGGGCGTGGCCAGGTTCAGGACGACGCCTCCATTCTCGCTCTTGTGGCTAAGGCCCGGTGCCGACGCCTTCAGCACCACCGGAAAGCGCAGCATCTCCGCCGCCGCGGTGGCTTCCTCCACGCCCCGCGCGCTGCGGCCCGGCACTGTCGGCATGCCGTAGGCGGCCAGTACCGACAGCGCCTCCTCCTCGCTCATGGCCAGGCGGTCTTCGGCGCGAAGGCGGGCGATCAGGCCCGCCACCACCGCCCGCTCGGGTGTCACGTCGAGGATGTCGGCGGGCGGCAGCTCGGCGGCGGCGGCACGATTGCGGCGATCGGCGGCGAGGTGCAGCGCGCCCCGCACCGCCGCTTCGGGCGTCGAGAATACGGCGATGCCGGCATCCGTGAGGGCCGCGCGCTCGGCGCCACCGGTGGCCTGCCCGGCCCAACCAACCAGGATCGGCGCGGCGCGCGTGGCCCGGGCCGCGGCGGTCAGCGCCTCTCGAATGGCGCCGGCGTTCTCGTCCGGCATAGGCGCGTGCAGCGCGATGACGGTGCCCACTTCCGGCAGACCCGCGAGCATCACGGCCGCTTCGCCCAGACGGGTCGACGCGTTTGGCCCCAGGATGAGCGGATTGCGCACCAACACCCCGTCGGCCAGCGCGATCGCCAGTGCCGCGGCACTCCCCGGCGCCAGGCGCGCAAGGTGGCCGCCGCCCGCCAGGATCGCATCGGCCGCGAGATGCGCCATCCCCGTGCCGTTTGCGACGATCGCGATACCCTCGCGCCGCGCGCCTGATATCGAGCCCACGCGCGCGAGCGTCTCGGCGGCGGCGAGCAGGTCCTCCAGCCCCGCCACGCGCAGCACGCCGGCCCGCCGCAGCGCCGCGCCCATCACCGCATCGCTGAGGCCCGAAGCATCCAACAGGCGTCCGCCCGCCCGAAGTGCCACTACCGGGCGCGTCCGTGCGGCGGCGCGCGCGGCGGAGATGAAGCGCCGTGGCTCCCGGATGCGGCGGATGTCGAGCAGGATCGCACCCGTCGCGGTGTCCCGCGCGATCCAGTCGAGCACCGTCGCGAAGCCGATATCCGCATTGCCGCCGATCCCCGCGATCAGCGAGAAGCCCAGCTTTTCGGCCTCCGCCCAATCGATCACCGCGCGCGCCAGCGCCGAGGATTGCGTCACCAGGGCCAACCGCCCGCGACGCGGTGCCAGATGCGACAGCGTGGCGTTGAGCCCGATCGCGGGGACGGCCAACCCAAAGCTCCCCTGCCCCATCGCACGCACGCCGGTGCGCTCGGCGATGCCGAGCAGGTCCGGCGCCGCGCCCGGGCACACGACCGCGAAGCACCCGCGCGCGGCGAGTGCGAGCATTGCCGCCTCCAGCGCCACCACTGGCAGGCACAGCACCGCGAGGTCCGGTGCCACCGGGAGGGCCGCGATCGACTCGAACGCCTCGAACCCATCCGGCGCCAGGCCGACCGCGAGCAGGCGCCCCGCGAAGCCGCCGGCCGCCATGTTCCGAGCCATCAGCGCCGCCGTAGCCTCGCCGGCATCGGCGATCAACGCGACGCTTGCTGGGCGGAGCAGTGCGGCGTCCGAAAAGCCCGGTTTGCGGCGCAGCGAGAGGAGGTTGGGATCGGGCATGCGGGCTGGACCTTGCGCCGCGATGCTTTGCCGATTCAACCTTGCGCGGACAAGGAGACTTCACGATGCCCGACGACCCGCGCTGGGATCCCGAGATGCTTGCCTTCCAACGCATGATGGAAGCGCGCGGCGCGGCATTCCCGCCGCTGCCGACCGCCCTGCCACTCGGCGCCGGGCGCGAGACGACGGAGGCCCTGAACGTGCCGCTGTCGGAGGGCGGGCCTCAGATGGCGGCCTCCGGCGACCGCTGGCTCAGTGTGCGCGGGCGGCGGCTGCTGTGCCGGGTGCATCGGCCTGAGCTCGTGAGCCCCCAGCCGCTGCTCGTCTACATCCATGGCGGGGGCTGGGTGTGGAGCTCGGTCGATACTCATGACCGCCTCATGCGCAGCTACGCGGCCGGCGCCGGCTGCATGGTAGTGGGGCCGGACTACGCGCTCTCACCCGAGGCGCGGTTTCCGCAGGCCCTGGAGGAATGCGCCGAGGTGGTGCGCCAGTTCGCCCGCGGCGGTACCGAATGGGGGATCGACCCCGCGCGCATCGCCATCGGCGGCGACAGCGCCGGCGGCAACCTCGCGGTCGCGGTGGCGCTGCTGCTGCGCGAGACGGACCCGGACATCAAGCTCGCGGGATTGCTGGTGAATTACGGCGTGCTGGACAGCGTGACGGATAGCGCGTGCTATCGCGAGTTCGCCGAGGGCTTCACCCTCACCCAGGCGAAGATGCGTTTCTACTGGGAATGCTACTGTCCCGATCCCGCCCTGCGCGTGACGCCGTTCGCCGCCCCGTTGCGCGCCGATCTGCGTGGCCTGCCGCCGGTGCTGGTGCAGATCGCTGAGCTGGATGTCCTGTCGGCGGAGAACCAGGCCTTCGTCGGCAAGCTCGAAGCCGCCGGCGTCCCGGTGGAGCATGCCGTCTTCGCCGGCGCCATCCACGGCTTCCTCCGCGCGCTCGGGCATGTGCCGGCGGCGGATCGTGCGGTGGCCGAGGCGTGTGCGTGGCTTCGGCGCGTGGTTGGGTAGGCGCCGCGGCTCACACGGCAGGCACTACCCGCCTGAAAGCGCCCGCTTCGCGACCTCGGCCAGGAACCCCGAGGCGCGCGGCAGGATCGCGTCGTTGAAGTCGTAATGCGGGTGGTGCAGCTCGCGCCCGCCATCGGACGGACCATTGCCGATCCAGACGAAGGCGCCCGGCACTTCCACCAGGAAGCGCGAGAAATCCTCGCCGGTCATCGCGGGCGGCAAATCCCGCCGCAAGGCACCGCCGACCGCGGCAGCCTCGGCCGCGATCTCGCGCTCCGCCGGGGTGTTCGAGGTCGTGAAGACGCCTTGGCGGAACTCCAGCGATCCGTTGACGCCGAAGGTCGCGCCGATGCCCTCCGCGATGCGCCGCAAGCCCTCCTCGAGGGCCGCGCCGTCCTCCGTCCGCAGCCAGCGCGCAGTGCCCTTGAGCACGGCGTGGGAGGGGATCTGGTTTTGCGCCTCGCCGGCCTCCATGATGGTGATCGAGACGACGGCGCCCGCGATGGGGTCCATGTTGCGCGCCACGACGGACTGGACCGCGGTGATGGCGTGGCCGGCGGCCAGCACCGGGTCGCGCGTCATGTGCGGCAGCGCGGCGTGCCCGGCATGGCCCTCGAAGGTGAGCGAGAACCGCGCCCCGGCCGCCATGACCGGGCCGTCATGCACGGCGATGGTGCCGGCTTCCAGCCCGGGCCAGTTGTGCCAACCGAAGATGCGCTCCATCGGGAAGCGCGTGAACAGCCCGTCCCGGATCATGGCTTCCGCGCCGCGGCCACCTTCCTCGGCAGGCTGGAACACGAGGTGGACCACGCCGGACCAGCTTGTATCTGACATCAGAAGGGCGGCCGCGCCGAGCAGCGCCGTGGTGTGCCCGTCATGCCCGCAGGCGTGCATCACGCCGGGATTCTGCGACTGCCAGGGCAGGTTCTCGGCCACTTCCTGGATCGGCAGTGCGTCCATGTCGCCCCGCAGGCCTACCGCGCAGTTGCCGCCGGTTCCCGCGGTGCCACCGGCTGGGCCGCGGCGCAGCGTGGCGACGACGCCGTGCCCACCGACGCCCTCGGCGATCTCGGTAACTCCGAGCTCGCGCAATTTATCCACCACGAAGGCGGCGGTTTCGCCTTCATGCAGGGTGAGCCCGGGATTGGCGTGCAGGTGGCGGCGCCAGGCGGTCAGCGTTTCGGCGAGTGCGATGTCCATTTTTTACTCATACGCCCACGCGCCGGCGTAATCCAAGACCCGATCCAGGCTTGAGCCGCGCGCCGTGGCGGCCCACGCTCCGGTGAGCGCAGAAGGAAGCCAGCGATGCTCATCAGGAATGCGGATTGGGCGGTGGTTTGGGATCCGGCCGCGGGCCGGCACGCCTATGCGCGCGGCGTCGA
>JAQGHV010000004.1 GCA_028288785.1 Rhodospirillales bacterium
CCCGTCGCCGAGCAGGTTCAGGCCCATCACGGTGACCATCAGCACGATCCCCGGAATGGTGATGATCCACGGTGCCTCGCGCATGAAATCGCGCCCCTCGGACATGATGTTGCCCCAGGTGGGCGTGGGCGGCACGGCGCCGACGCCCAGGAAGGACAGCGTGGCCTCCGACAGCACGGCATAGGCGAACAGGAAGGACAGCTGCACGATCATGGGTGCGACGGCATTGGGCAGGATGTGGTGCCGCAGGATGCGCCAGTGCCCCGCACCCGCCGCCACCGCCGCCTGCACGTATTCCATTTCGCGGAGCACGATGACCGAGGAGCGCACGATGCGCGCGGTGCGCGGGATGTACACGATGCTCAGGGCGAGGATGACGTTGAGCGTGGACGGCCCCAGCACCGAGGTGACGGCGATGGCGAGCAGGATGGCGGGGAAGGCCATCAGCGCGTCGTTCACCCGCATCAGCGCATTGTCGAGCCGGCGAAAGTACCCCGCCGCCGCGCCTATCAGGGTGCCGAAGACAGCGTTCAGCACGACCACCGAACCGCCGATGATCATCGAAAGCTGGGCGCCCCAGACGACGCGCGACCACAGGGAGCGGCCAAAGCCGTCGGTGCCGAAGGTCCATCCCGCCCCGGGGGGGAGGAACTTGTTGCGCATCGATAGGCGGTTGGGGTCGACATCGGTGATGAAGGGTGCGGCCGCGGCCACGATGGCGACGATGCCGAACAGGACCAGCCCGCTGACGAACAGTTTGTGGCGGATCAGCCGCCCCAGCGTGGCGCGCGCCGGGTGGTCGCGCCGCTCGGGAATGTCCTCGGCGTCACTCATAACGCACCCGTGGGTCGAGCACGGCGTAGAGCAGGTCCACGGCGATGTTCACCGTCACCAGAAAGACGGTGACCAGCAACAGCCCACCCTGCACCATCGGGTAGTCCCGGTTCAGCACGGCCTGGGTGAGCAGCAGCCCCATCCCCGGCAGCGAGAACAGCGCCTCGGTCACGACCGCGCCCGACAGCAGCAGCGAGACGATGATGCCCACCACGGTGACGATGGGGATCAGCGCATTGGCCAGCGCGTGCTTGAGAATGACGCTACGCCCCGGCAGCCCCTTGGCCCGCGCGGTGCGGATATAGTCCTGCCGCAGCACCTCCAGCATGGAGGACCGCGTGATGCGCGCCAGCAACCCCGCCTGCAGCAGGGCCAGAGAGAAGGCCGGCATCGTGGTGCTCTGCAGCCAGCCCCAGGGGTTCTCGGTGAAGGGGATGTAGCCACCGCTTGGTAGCCATCCCAACTTCACGGCGAACAGGATGATCATCAGCAGGCCGAGAAAGAAATTGGGCACGGAGATGCCGATCATGGCGAACATCATCGCCGCCTGGTCCACCCAGCTGTTCTGGCGAAGTGCGGCAATGATGCCGCAGCCGATGCCGATGACCAGCGTGAAGATCAGGGCGTAGAGTGCGAGGCCGATGGTGACCGGCAGTCGCTCCGCCGTCGCCGCCAGCACGCCCTTGCCCAGCAGCAGCGACCGGCCGAAATCGCCTTGGAACAACCCCTTGTAGTAGTTCAGCAGCTGGACGAGCAGCGGCTCGTCGAGCCCCAGATCCCGCCGGAGCTGCGCGATCTGCCCGGGCGTGGCCGAGATGCCGGCGATGGCCGCCGCAGGGTCGCCAGGTATCAACCGCATCAGCCCGAAGCTGATGAGGCTGACGATCAGCAATACCGGTATCGCGCCCAGCAAGCTGCGGGTGGCGAGTCTGATCAAGCGCGGCCCATCTTCAAACGCATGCGCGTCAACGTTGCAGCCACACGTTGGAGAAGCGGGGGATGCGGAAAGGCACGAAGCCCTGCAGGTTGGCGCGCACCGCCTGCACCTTGGTCAGCGAACCGAAGGGATAGGCATAGGCGCGTTCCAGGACCAGCCGCTGCATGGTGGCGAAAGCGGCGTTGCGGGCTGCCGGGTCGGGCAGGGTGTTCATGGCGTTCCAGGCGGCCAGCACCTCCGGGTCGTCCTGGTTGTCGCGCGGCCGATAGGCCGCGTTGGGCGAGACGAGGAACTGCATGGTGGCCAACGCGCCCAGTGCCGGCTGCGTACCCCAGCCGGTGTGGTAGATGTGCCATTCGGTGCTGTGGAGCTGCTGTGACATCTGCGCCGAGGTCGGCCAATCCACCACCCGCAGGCTAGCGTTGATGCCGACTGCCTTGAGCTGTTGCTCCATCACCAGCGCCGCATTGTACATTGGCGGATAGTCACGGTTGGTGAGAATGATGATGGGTTCGTTGCGGTAGTTGGCCTCGCGAAGCAGGGCGCGCGCGCGCGCGGGGTCGTTGATGTTGTAGGTCTCGCGCCCGGCATCGGTGTAGGTGGACTGGTTGGGATACTGGAAGCCGATGTTGAGCCGGAAGTTGCCGTCCGTCGCGGCATCCATGATGTCGTCCATGCCGAGTGCGGCCTGCACAGCACGGCGAAACGCCAGGTTGTTTGTGGGCGGCAAGGAGGTGTTGGGCAGCGCGATCTGGATCCACCAGTTCTGCAGCGGGAGCAGGGTGATGGCGGCGTTCCGGCGCAAACCCTCCAGCGAGCGGGTCGGCACATCCTCCACCGCCTGCAGCGCGCCGGT
This sequence comes from Rhodospirillales bacterium, assembly GCA_028288785.1. Classification (GTDB taxonomy): domain Bacteria; phylum Pseudomonadota; class Alphaproteobacteria; order Acetobacterales; family Acetobacteraceae; genus Plastoroseomonas. The sequence continues at coordinate 2,628 of JAQGHV010000004.1, forward strand.
CTCCAGCCCGGCGACGCGGGCGGAGGCCTCGGTGACGATGCGGAAGGTCACGGTATCGACGCAGGCGACGCGATAGCCGCCGAAGCCGGTGCGTTGCTCGAAGTTGGTGTTGGGGCTGTAGCCGTCGTAGCGGCCGAGTCGCGCATGGCTGCCGGGCACGAATTCGAGCAGGCGGAAGGGGCCGGTACCGATCGTGCGGAGCTGCTGCCGCTCGTCATTCTCCAGCTCGGCGGGGATGATCACGATGGGGACGGAGAAGGAGGAGAGCGCCTCGAGGAAAGTGGGCTGCGCCTGCTTCATGCGGATGACGAAGGTCAGCGGGTCCGGCGTGTCCCAGCCCGCCACATTGTCCAGCGTGCTGCGCTGCAGGCCGATGCGGTTGTAGCGGTTGAAGGACGCCGCGACATCGGCGGAGGTCAGGGCCTTGCCGTTGTGGAAGGTAACGCCGGCGCGCAGCCGGAAGGTATAGGTCATCCCATCCGGTGCCGCCGTCATGCTCTCGGCGAGTTCGAGGATGGGGTTGTTGTTCTCGTCGCGCGTCATCAGCGTTTCGAAAATGTTCATCGCGATGTTGCGGGTCGAGATGGTGTTGGACGTCATCTGGTCCAGCGAATTCACATTCGCTTCCTGGCCAAAGACGATGTCGCCGCCCCGCGCCGGGCAGGTGAAACGTTCCGCATGCAGTGGCCCGGCCGCGAACAGGCCGGCGAGGCAGGAGGCGAGCAGCAGGCGCTTCATGATGGAGTGTCCCTTCCCAGGCGGGCAAAGCTTCGGGCGCTGATGGCGGCGCGTCAATCGGCCGTGAAGCGGCGCACCACATTCTCCATGATGCGGCTCACCGGACCCTGGAAGGCGCCGTCCTGCCAAAGGCTGCCGCACCAGGTGATGGAGCCAACCGCGAAGACCGCGCCGCCGCCCGGCGTGGTGAAGTAGACGATCTCGGCCCGCTTCAGCGCATCCGCCTTCTCGCCGCTGATGGTGTTGACGTGGGAGAGCAGCTCCTCCGGCACGGTGACGAAGGATGCGGGCGGGTCCTCGGAACGCGCGAGGATCACGGCATTGGCGGGCGTGCCCAGGGTGTAGTCGGCGCGGTCCAGCTCGAACCCCGCGGCGCCCCCGCCCGAGAGGCCGTAATCGCCGAAGGTGTCTTCCGGCACGCCCTCGAAGACCCAGGCGTGGTCGGCGGCGGCGGGCAGCTTACGGTAATGCGTGCCCTCGAACATGCCCTGGCCGGAGAAGCCAACGCCGGCCAGCTTTTGGGGTGGGCGGCCGTTGCGGCGCCACAGCCCGCCATACTGCCCATCGAGCTGATGGTAGTATTCGCCGGGGTTCGCCGCCCAGGCGCGAATGCCGCCCTCGGCACGGCGCACCTCCATCATGCCCGGCAGTTCCGGCACGCAGGCGATGCGCCAGTAGAAGCCGTTGCCGCCGAGATACATCATCCGCCCGGCGCCCCGGGTATATTCGGTCAGCGCGTCGAGGGTTTCGGCGGTGTGGTATTCCGGATGGCTGCCGGTGAGCACTACCTTGTAGGGGGCGAGCAGCGGAGCGCCTTCCTCGTGCAGATCCTCATCGGTGACGACATCGAAATCGATGCCCTTGGCCTCCATCCAGGCCAGCAGGTGGGTGTCGGCCGGATAGTGCCGCAGGCCCGAGCCGAGCGGATCGTTGAAGGTGAGCAGGCCTGGCCGCATCGTCAGGATGGGCCGCAGCCGGGAGGACAGCGCGATGCCGCTATTGTCCTCGTGGCGGTTGTAGGTGGAGCGGCCATAGATCGGGTAGTCGTCGGGATTGTACGGATAGGCGCCCCAGGCCGCGACGCGCGCCCGATAGGCGGCATCGGCATTGCCGCGGGAATGGTTGGCATAGGCCTGGTAGGTGAAGGTCGAGGCCAGGAACGCGACATCAGCGCCGGCCATGCCCTTCGGCGGGAGGATGTAGAGGGGCAGCCAGTCCTCGCCCGCCGCACAGGTGAGGTGCAAGGCATAGGCGCCGCTGCGCAAACCATCCGGCACGAGAAATTCGAAGTCGGTGTCCCAGCCGCAACCGCCGAGGTCGTCGGCGTGGAAATGGATAGCGCCGTAATGGGCGGGTGCGTGACGCCAGGACATCTCGGCACCGGTCCAAAGCGAGCCGGCCATGGCGCGCGTGGGGGCGTTGACCAGCACGCCATGGCAGGCCTGCGGACCGGTGTCGGTGATGGCCTGGGTCGTGATGCCCTCGGCGAAATTCCAGGCGGCGAGGGGGGTGGCGTCAGGCCATGCCAAGTGGCAACCCGCATGCAGCGCCGGCGCCTCCAGCCGGCCGGTGAAATGGGCGCGCGGCTGGGCCGCGTCACGCGCGGCGAGCAGCAGGGCGCCGCCGCCATCGGGGAGGCGCACGCCGGGATGACTGGCCCGCGCCGTGGTGGCCATGCCGGCCAGGGGCTGCTGGGACAGCGTGATCTCGCCGGTGCCGGGGTCGGCGCTCAGCCAGACGCGCATCCATTGCCGCAGCGGCCAGGGCGCGCCGGTTTCCACGCGGATGCCACCGATCTCGGCCCAGGCCCCGCTGGAGCCGACGCCCATCGTCACCGTCGCACCCGGCTGCTCCTCGCTCAGCAGCGCGGCATCGGCGGGCGGCTGCGTCTCCAGAAACGCGAGGGCAGACCAGGTGCAGGGGCCGGGCGCGCGCTGCGGTGGCGTTGCGATGCGGGCGTAGGAGCCGCGCCGGATGGGTTGGTGCCTGGCCTCAAACGCATGCTCGAACTGGGCCGAGCAATCCTCGAAGCGCAGCCCGGGGCCCTCCGGGTTGGGGTCGCCCGAGATCACCCGCACGAGCCTGGCCTGCGCGGCGCCGCCGCCGGGTACGCTCACCTTCGCCGCAAAGCGTTCGCCCGGCCGATGCGAGAAGCGGTCGAGATAACCGGTGATCGGCAATTCCGCGTGCAGCATCGATGAAATCCCCTCGGGCAGGGGAAATGCTCGGCGCTGGCAAGGGCCACGTCAACGCGGCAGGATGGCGAGCCCCTGGGAGAGCAACAGCATGGCGAACGTCCTGACCGGCCTGAGCAGCAGCGAGGCGGAGGCGCGCGAATGGGCGCAGCGAGCGGATATGGCCGCGGTCTTCCGCATCGGCGCCCGGCTCGGCTGGAACGAGCACATCGGCAACCACAACAGCCTCATGCTGGAGGGTGAGGAGCCGACCTTCCTCATCAATCCGCGCGGCTTCCTGTTCCAGGAACTGCGCGCCAGCGATCTCATCGTCTGCGACCTGGCCGGGCGCGTGCTGCGCGGCAAGGGCGAGCTGCGCAAGGTTGCCTTCCACATCCACGCCCGCATCCACATGGCCAATCCCAACGCGGCCTGCGTGGTGCACGTGCACCCGCGCTACCTCACGGCGTTGTCGATGATCGAGGGCGCGGAGTTCTCCCTGTCGCACCACAACTCCCTGCTGCTGAACGACCGCACGACCTATGATGACGAGGGCAACGAGCCCGTGCATGATGACAGCGAGGGCGATCGAATCGCGCGCCTCATGGGCGATAAGACCATCATGGTGATGCGCGGCCATGGCGTGACGGTGGTGGGCCCCACGGTGCACGACGCCTTCGACGAGACCTACATGGCCGAGCGCACCTGCATGTACCAGATGACGGCAATGCAGACGGGCCGACCGCTGCACCAGCTCCCGGAAAACCTGCGCCGAAAACACACGGGCCCCTGGGGCGAGCGGCTGGATGCGCGTCTCCACCTCGATGCGTGGCGACGCGTGCTGGATCGCGAGGAGCCGGATTACGCGCGCTGAGGTTGAACCTCGAGCGGACGCGCATCCGAGAACGCCGCACCGACGCTGCCTTGCAACCGCGGACGTCGCGGCCTAGCGTTGATAGCGCCAGGATTCGGCGCCAATCGCCAGGGCAGCAAGCCCGGTGCAAGAACGCGATACGGGTGGCCGTTGCCGCGGCTGCCGTATGGGAAGGAAACGAGCTCATGACCATCATCCCGCGCCGTTCGGTGTTGGCGATCCCCGTTGCCGGCGCGCTTGCAGCAAGCCCGCTCGCCAGGCCGGCGCTTGCGCAGGGTGCGAGCCCTGCGACCCGGGGCGCACCCGCCAACTACCCCGCCGGATACAACGAGATCGTCACCGCTGCGCAGCGCGAAGGTTCGCTGCTGATCTATTCGGTGATGTCGCCGGAGAACTGGCGCCCAGTGATCCAGGGCTTCAACGCCCGCTACCCTGGTATTCGGGTCGAGACGCTCGACCTGCCGAACACGCGCGACGTGTTCGAGCGCTACCTCGCCGAGCGCGGCACCAACAGCCGCACCGGCGACCTGATGGCGACGCCCGATCCGGCCGGCTGGCTACAGCTGCAGGCGCGCAGCGAGATTCTCGAGTACAAGTCGCCCGAGGATGATGCTTGGCCGGCCTGGGCCAAGCCGATCCCGGGCGTCTACACCTGTTCGGCTGATCCGCTGGTGTTCATCTACAACAAGATGCTGCTCCCCGATGCGCAGGCGCCGAAGACCTTCGCGCAGTTCGTCGAGCGCGCGGCGGCCAATCGCGGTCCGTGGCGCAACAAGATCACGAGCTACGGCGCCCACAACGGCGGGCTCGGCTACTCCGGGAACTACGCTTTCGTGCGCAAGCATGGCGACCAGGCCTGGAACTGGTTCCGCCAGATCGCTGAGGTGCAGCCGCGCTGGGAGCGTTCCGGCGGCCCCATGACGGAAAAAGTAACGTCCGGCGAATACGTCATGGGGTGGTTCGTCTCCGCCATCACCTTCTGGCCGCGTCTGAACGATGCTGCTCGCGCCCGTGTCCTGGGCTGGAACTTCATCGGCGATGGGCAGCCTGTCATCGTGCGGGGCGTGGCGGTGCCCAAAGGCGCGCGCAACGTCAACGCGGCGAAGCTGATGCTCGACTACATCGCCTCCGCCGAGGGCCAGCAGGCCTTCGGCCGCGGCGGGTTGACGCCGGCTCGTCCTGACGTGCGCCCGGGCGAGGGCATCCGTCACACCTTCAGCTCCGTCGCCGAGGCGATCGGCGGCGAGCAGAATATGTGCTTCATCGACTACGACCCGAAGCTGGTGACCGACTACGATCCCTTCGTTGCACGTTGGCGCACGGCATACGGCGTCCGCTGACGCAATGAGCACTACCACCGACGTTGGGGCAGCAATCGCCCCTCGCCGCTTTCGTCGTGAAATCCCGATCCAGTACGGCATGGCCGCGCTGGTGGTGGTGCTGGTCGCGGCACCGCTGCTGCCGATCCTGTATCAATCCATCCTCGATGGCGCGCTGTATGACAGCAGCGCGCGGCTCACCCTGGGCAACTTCGCGCGCCTCGCGGAGACTGCCGGCTTCGGCGGCGTGTTGTGGAACACCTTCCTGCTCGCCCTGCTGTCCACCGTGGTCGCGCAGCTCTTCGGCACGGCGGCGGCAATCCTGTTCGGGCGGACCGACATCCCCGGCGCCCGCACGCTGGGCGAGTTGTTCCTCTGGCCGATGTACCTCTCGGCGCTCGTGCTGTCCTTCGGCTGGTATTCGATCTACGGGCCGGCCGGCTACGTCACGGTGTTCTGGCAGTCCATGTTCGGCGAGGCGCCGTGGAGCCTGTATTCCATCGGCGGCATGGCGATGATCGCCGGCGTGTCGCAGGCACCGCTGGCCTATCTGTATTGCCTGTCCTCGGCCGGCATGACCGACCCCACCCTGGAGGAAGCCGCGCGCGTCGCCGGTGCCGGTACCTTCCGCACGATGTGGCGCATTACGCTGCCGCTGATGATGCCCGCCATCGCCTACTCCGCGGTGCTGAACTTCACCATCGGGCTGGAGCTGCTCTCCGTGCCGCTGATCTTCGGCGAACCCGCCGGTATCACCGTGCTCACCACCTTCCTGTACAATATCTCCGCCGCATCCCCCCGCCCCGACCACGGGCTGGTGGCAACCGCTGCGGCGCTGATGCTGGTGGTGATCGTGTTTCTCGTGTGGCTGCAAAGCCGCCTCCTCGGCAACACCCGCCGCTTCGTCACCCTCGGCGGGAAGGCGACGCGCCCGCGCCCCTTTCGGCTAGGCGCGCTGCGCTGGCCGCTATTCGCCATTTGCGCCGTCTATATTCTGCTGTCGGGCGTGGCACCCATCGGCATGCTGGTGCTGCGCGCCTTCACCTCCTTCCTCTCGCCGATGGTCCCGCTGGCCGATGTTCTCACCTTGGAGAATTTCGAGATGCTGTGGCGCGAGCCGGTCTACGCCCGCTCCATCACCAACTCGTTTATCGTGAGCCTGTTTGGCGCGGCGCTGGCGACGGTGCTGATCGGTATGGTGGCGCTGATCGTGCATCGCTCGGAGTTCCGCTTTCGCGGGCTGGTGCACTACGCGGCGCTGTTCCCGCGTGCGATACCGGGCGTGGTCGCGGGCATCGGCTTTTTCTACGCCTTCGCCCTCGTGCCCGGCCTGGGTGGCATCCGCAACTCGATCTGGATCCTGGTCATCGCCTTCACCATGCGCTTCATTCCGACCGGCCTCGGCGCCGTCGCGCCGATGCTGCTGCAGGTGAGCCCGGATCTTGACCGAGCCGCGCGTGTCCAGGGGGCCGATTGGTGGACCACCACGCGCCGCATCATGACACCGCTCATGCGGCCGGCGCTGGTGGCCTGCTACACCGTTCTCTTCATCTCCTTCTTCAAGGAGTATTCCACCGCGATCTTCCTGTTCGCCCCAGGAAGCGAGGTGGTTGGCACCGCGCTGCTGCAGGCCTGGATCCAGGGCGAGGTGGGCGTGGTCGCGGGCCTTGCGACCATCCAGGTCTTCGTCATCGCGGTCTGCATCACGACAGCGCGGGCCATCTTCGGGGTACGACTTCATGGCTGATCTGAAGATCGAAGGGCTGGTGCGGCGCTTTGGCACCGTGCGCGCGGTGGACGACGTGTCCATCCACGTGGCCGATGGCGAGTTCGTCACGCTGCTCGGCCCATCGGGGTGCGGCAAGTCCACCACGCTGGCTGCAGTCGCCGGGCTCGACCGCCCCGACGGAGGGCGCATCACCGTCGGCGGCAAGACCTATTTCGACAGCGCGCGCGGCATTTACTTGCCGCCGGAATCGCGGGGCTGCGGGCTCGTCTTCCAATCCTATGCGCTGTGGCCGCACATGACGGTCGCCGACAACGTCGCCTTCCCGCTGACGCTCCGGAAGGTGAAGACTGCAGATCGCAAGCGCCGCATCGCCGAGGTGCTGGCGCTGGTGGAAATGGAACCCTACGCCGACCGCTACCCGCACATGCTCTCGGGCGGGCAGCAGCAGCGCGTGGCACTGGCGAGAACCCTCGTCTATCAGCCCTCCATCCTGCTGCTGGATGAACCGCTTTCCAACCTCGACGCCAAGCTGCGCGATCGTGCCCGCGCCTGGCTCGCGGAGCTGCGCACGCGGCTCGGCCTCACCACGATCTACGTCACCCACGACCAGATCGAAGCACTGTCGCTCTCTGACCGCATCGTGGTGATGAGTGCGGGGCGTATCGCCCAGCTCGGCAGCCCGCAGGACATCTACGAGCGGCCGGCCGATCCCTTCGTGGCCGACTTCATCGGCACGACGAATTTTTTGCCCGCGAAGGTCGCCGCGCTCACCGGCGGCGTAGCGACGCTGGAACTCGCCGACGGCCAGCGGGTGGAGGTGACGGCGGACCGCCCACCGGTCGCCGGAAGCCGTGTCACCCTCGCCTTCCGTCCCGAGCAGATGCGCGCGGCCACGGCGGGCGAGGCGTCTGGCGCCGAAGGCTCAGTCATTGCCACGCGCGTGCTGTCCCGGTCCTATATTGGCGGCCGTTGGCAGGTGGCGCTGGACCTAGCCGACGCTCCTATCCGGCTCGAGACGGAGGTACCGCCGACTGGCGATGAGCTGCACCTCTGGCTGCCGCGCGCCGGCTGCATCCTGTTCGCCGGAGCTTCCAATGGCGCTGCCTGACCAGCCTTCGTTGCCGAAGGCGGACTACACGCCCGGGGTGCGCGGACCCCTGACCGGGCTGCGCGTGATCGACCTCTCTCGCCTCGTCGCCGGGAACCTTCTGACGCAGCACCTCGTGGATTTCGGCGCCGACGTCGTGAAGGTGGAACCGCGCGAGGGCGACACCTTGCGGCACTGGCGCATCAAGGGCGTGGAGACCACCTGGAAGATCCACAGCCGCGGCAAGCGCAGCCTGTGCATGGAGTTCCGCCACGAAGGCGCCGTGGCGCTGATCCGCCGCCTGGTACCCGGGGCCGCGATGTTCATCGAGAGCTTCCGCACCGGCACGCTGGAATCGATGGGCCTCTCGCCGGAGGAGCTGCTGAAGCTGGAGCCGCGCCTGGTCATCGTGCGCATTTCTGGCTGGGGCCAGGACGGGCCCTATCGCCGCCGCCCGGGCTTCGGCACGCTGGTCGAGGGCTTCGCCGGCTTCGCCAACATGAACGGCTTCGCGGACCGCGAGCCGGTGCTGCCGCCGATGTACCTGGCCGACAGCCTGGCGGGCCTGACCGGCGCCTTCGCCGCCATGGCGGCGCTGCGCGAGGTTGAGATCAATGGCGGCAAGGGCCAGGTGATCGACCTACCGCTGCTCGATCCGCTGTTCAATTCGCTCGGCCCACAGGCGGCGAATTACCGCCTCACCGGAAAGATCAAGCCGCGCACCGGCAGCCGCAGCACCGGCGCTGCGCCGCGCAACGTCTATCGCACCAAGGATGATCTCTGGGTGGCACTGTCAGCCTCCACCCAGCCGATGGCGATGCGCGTGCTGCGTTCGATCGGCCGGCCGGAGCTGTGTGAGGATCCGCGCTTCAAGACCAACGAGCAGCGCGTGGCGAACGGCATCGAGCTGGACACGATCATCGCCAACTTCATCGCCGAGCGCACGCAGGCGGAGAACGTGGCCTTCTTCGAGACGGCCGAGGTCACCATCGGCCCGGTCTACGACATCACCGGCTTCATGGCCGATCCGCACGTCCAGGCCCGTGCCCTCGTCGCCGACTACCCGGACGAGGATATGGGCGAGTTTCCGATGCACGCCGTGCCCGTGCGCCTGTCCGAGACACCGGGCGCCATTCGCACGCCGGCACCGCGTCTAGGCCAGCACACGCGCGACATTCTCGCCGAGATCGGCCTTTCAGAAGCCGAGATCGAGGCGAGCCTTTCCAGTGGCCTCGCGAGGAGCGAATGATGACCACCCAAGTTCAACCCGTCTGGCGTTCCGGCCTGTTCGTGCCGGTGAATGTCGAGCGCTTCGTCGCCAAGGCCTCCTCACGCGGCGCCGACGTGCTGCAGCTCGACCTGGAGGACAGCATCGCGCCCGGCGACAAGGCCGAGGCGCGCAAGCTGCTGCCGAAACAGGTCGAGCGGCTTTTCAAGGAAGGCCGCGCCGACATCCTGGTGCGCATCAACCAGCCGCTCGAGCTCGCGGTGCGTGACCTTGAGGCGGCAGTGTTGCCGGGCGTGAACGGCCTGATCATCACCAAGGTCGAGGGGCCCGACCACCTGCGCCTGCTCGACGAGCTCGTCTCCCGCCTGGAAGAGAGCCGCGGCATCGCCCACGGCACGCTGCGTTTCCTCGCACTCATCGAGGCGCCGGGCCCGTTGAACCGCGCGCATGAGATCGCGCGTGCGACGACGCGCACCATCGGCCTCTCGCTCGGCGCCGAGGACTACGCGACGGCGGTGGGCGGCGAGCCGAATGGCGACACCTTGCTGATGCCGAAGCAGCAGGTGCTGCAGGCGGCGCGTGCGCATGGGCTGATGCCGATGGGCACGATCGGCACGGTCGCCGACTACTCGGACCTGGATGCCTATCTGAAGGTGGTGCGGCTTTCCGCCTCCTTCGGTTTCGTCGGCGCCTCGGCCATCCACCCCGCGCAGGTTCCCGTGCTGAACAAGGGATTCAGCCCCGACCCGGAAGCGGTGGCGAAGGCCGAGACCATCGTGCGCATGGACAAGGAGGCGGCGGCGGCCGGGCGCGGCTCCTGGGCGCTGGACGGCAAGATGATCGACATCCCGATTGTGCAGCGCGCCGAGGCGCTGCTGGTGCGTGCGCGCGCGATAGCCGCGCTGGAAGCACGCAAGGCCGGCTGAGTGGGCGTCAGTGGCAGCCGGTTGTGCGGACCGCTTCCGTCCTTTGGGTTGCGCCCAAGCGATCTGTCACTGTGCGTTCGAGGCGGGTTCTGCTGCCCGCCCTCAGCCATCGGCTCCGCCCGACCGCTTTCCCGGGTTGCGCAAGAGCGTTGCCACCGGGAATGCGGCGATGACTTGGCGTCGGCTGGTCTGGGGCCTGGGATTCACGCCACGCCCAAGGTCGAGGGCACGTGCCATACCAGTGTTCTCCGTTATCGGCATCGACCCTGATCGCCGCGGGATTGACCGAGGGCGATGGCACTGCTTCGCGCGTTCCTGATCCTTTTCTGCGTCTCCGGCACCGCCTGGTCATAGGCGGTCACCGCGTTCTGTGCCGGCGGCGTTACCGGCAGTGGAGGCGGCATGCCCGCCGAACCGGCTGGGCGCATCGTGCAACTGCGGCGGAACCGCCTTGGGCCATCGATCGAGACGGAGGTCGGCCACGCTTCGGCTGCCGTCGTGGCCTGGAACGCGGCCCTGGATCGAGCGGCCTTCGACAGGGTGCGACTGCAGAATGTAGGAAACATCACTTGTTCGCTGCGGCGCGGCCAGCATTCGACCTCGTGGTCGTTGGACCCGCCCAGCAGCCTTGCCATCGAAAGCCGCAATGTGTTTCGCGAGCTGAGGATTTGGCGACCCCAGGGCCCTT
>JAQGHV010000073.1 GCA_028288785.1 Rhodospirillales bacterium
GGGCACGATGTTGGCGTGATGCTCCATCTCCGACACCAGCACGGCATCGCCGGCCTTCAGCACGCCACGGCCGTGGCTCAGCGCCACAAGGTTGATCGCCTCGGTGCTGTTCCGCGTGAAGATGATCTCGCGCGGGGTGGCGGCATTGATGAAGCGCGCCACGGCGGCGCGCGCCGCCTCATGCGCCTCGGTGGCAACTTCGCTCAGGCCGTAGGCGCCGCGATGCACGTTGGCGTAGGCCTCCTCCATGCAGCGCGTCATCGCCTGGATCACCTGGCGAGGCTTCTGCGCGGAGGCCCCACTGTCGAGGAAGATCAACTCCCGTCCGCGCGTCGTCACCTTGCCGAGGATTGGAAAATCCTCGCGGATACGCGCCACGTCGTAGCGATGTGCCACGCCGTCCATCACGCGGCCTCCCCCTGGCCCTGCCACCAGCCGGAGATGGCGTGGGTGAGGCGGTCGCGCAGCAGGCCCTCGGGCAGCTGTTCCACCGCTTCGATCAGAAATGCCTCGACCAGCATGGCCTTGGCGGCCGGCTCGGGGATGCCCCGTGCGCGTAGGTAGAACATCTGGTCGGCGTCGAGCGCGCCGACCGTTGCGCCGTGGCTGCACTTCACATCATCTGCGTAGATTTCGAGCTGCGGCTTGCTGTCCATCTCCGCATCTTCGGAGAGCAGAAGCGCCTGGTTCATCTGGTAGCCGTCGGTACGCTGCGCCGCCTGATGCACATGGATGCGGCCCTGGAACACGCCGCGCGAACGCCCGGCGAGCACGGTCTTGTAGGTCTGCCGGCTGGCGCAATCCGGCGCCGCGTGGTCGAGCACCGTCGCGGTGTCCGCGTGCTGTCCATCGGCCACCAGCTGGGCGCCGTTCATGTGGCAGGCGCCATTCGGCCCGGTGAGCGCAGCGTGAATCTCGTTGCGAACCAGCTTGGCGCCGGCATTGAGCGTGAAGTTGTCGTAGATCCCGCCCTCCGCGACGCGCGCGTAGATGGTCGACAGATGGAACCCCGCGCGGCTCTCCTGCTGCAGCCGGCCGTGGGTGAGGCGGGCGCCATCCTCGATGCTGATTTCGAAGACCGGGTTGTGCAGGTAGGCCGCGCCCGCCGTACCCGTCGCGGTCTCGATGATGGTGAGGCTCGCGCCACGGCCGAGGCGGATCAGATGGCGCGGATGGAAAGCCTGCGGCCGCTCGCTCGCGGTGGCGAAGGAGAGCAGTTCCAGGACGCCGCCGTCGACGCCTTCCGGCACCTCGATCAGCAGCCCATCCTCGAACAGCATGGTGTTGAGCGCGGCCATCGCCTCGCGCGCCGGCTTCGCAAGCGCGCCGAGCTGGCCGTCCACCTCCGCCAGGTGCCGCGCGAGCGAAACCGCGCGGAAGTTCAGCGCATCGATGGTGCCGAGGTCGGCGCGGAAACGGCCATCCACGAACACCGCCCGCGGCGCTCCCGCGGCCGGTAGCGCGATGGTGCGATCGAGCAGCGTCAGCGCCTCGTCGAAGCCGGCATCGGAGAGGGCGGCGAGGTCGGTGTACTTCCACGCCTCGGCGCGGCGCGTGGGGATGCCGAGCGTCTCGAACGACGCGGCCGCGCTATCGCGCAGCTCCGTGAGCCAGGGGAGGTCGCCGCCCGGAAGCCTCTCGCGAAGGCCCGCAAAGCGGTGCGCGAAGCCGGCGGCGCCGGAGAGCGCGTTCATGCCGCCTCCTGCACCGAAGCGTAGCCGTCCTTCTCGAGCGCAATCGCAACCTCCGGCCCACCGGACTTCACGATGCGGCCCTTGACCAGCACGTGCACCCGGTCGGGCACGATGTAGTCGAGCAGGCGCTGGTAGTGCGTGATCACGAGCGAGGAAAAATTCGGTCCGCGCTGTGCGTTGACGCCGTCCGCCACAATCTTCAAAGCATCGATGTCGAGGCCGGAATCCGTCTCGTCAAGGATCGCGAGTGCAGGCTGCAGAAGCGCCATCTGCAGCACCTCGTTGCGCTTCTTCTCGCCGCCGGAGAAACCGACATTCACGCCGCGCTTCAGCATGTCCTCGGGCATCGACAGGGCCTGCATCCGGGCGCGTGCGACCTTGAGGAACTGCATCGCATCCAGCTCCGGCTCGCCACGGTTCTTGCGAATGGCGTTGAGCGCGGTGCGGAGGAAGTTGGCGTTACCCACGCCAGGCAATTCGACCGGATACTGGAAGGCGAGAAACAGCCCTGCCGCAGCACGCGCCTCAGGCTCCATCGCCAGCAGATCAATGCCGTTGAAGTGTGCACTTCCGCCCGTCACCTCATAGCCGTCGCGGCCGGCGAGCACGTAGGAAAGCGTGGACTTGCCGCTGCCGTTCGGCCCCATGATGGCGTGGATCTCACCATCGGGCACTTCGAGCGAAATGCCGTTGAGGATGGTTTTGCCATCCACCGTGGCGGAAAGGTTTTCAATCTTCAGCATCGTGTACTTCCTTTGGCAGGGCGGGACTCAGCCCACGCTGCCTTCGAGCGAAATCTGCAACAGCTTCTGTGCTTCGACGGCGAATTCCATCGGAAGCTCCTTCAACA
>JAQGHV010000100.1 GCA_028288785.1 Rhodospirillales bacterium
GACGTCACCGACGACCAGGTGCGCAAGCTGGAGCGCGAGTCCTTCATGGCATTGCTGCGGACCGACCCCACCTTGGCCCGTGTGGAGCACATGCTCGATACCGGCCGCGCACTGCGCAACTGAGGCACACCCATGGCGACCTACACCGCGCCGCTGCGCGACATGCGCTTCCTGCTCAACGAGTTCGTGGACCCGGAGCGGCTGCGCGCCCTGCCCGGCTGCGCCGAGATTGGCCCCGACCTGGTGGACCCGATCCTTGATCAGGCGGCGACGCTGTGCAGCGAGGTCCTGTTCCCGATCAACCGAAGCGGCGACGAGGAAGGCTGCACGCTCGCCAACGGGACGGTCACGACGCCGAAGGGCTTTCCCGAAGCCTGGGCGCAGTTCCGCGACGGCGGCTGGCCCGCGCTCGCGTGTGACCCGGAGTATGGCGGGCAGGGCATACCGAAATCCGTGGGGCTGCTGATCGAGGAGATGATCTGCTCGGCCAACATGTCCTTTGGGATGTATCCGGGCCTGTCGCACGGCGCCTATTCCGCGCTGCTGAGGCACGGCACCGACGAGCTGCGCGCGACCTATCTGGAGAAGCTGGTCAGTGGCGAATGGATGGGGACCATGTGCCTGACGGAGCCGCAATGCGGAACCGATCTCGGCCTCATCCGCACCCGCGCAATCCCCACCGAGGATGGCAGTTACCGCATTACCGGCAACAAGATCTTCATCAGTGCCGGCGAGCACAATCTGTCGGAGAACATCCTCCATCTGGTGCTGGCAAAACTGCCCGATGCGCCGCCGGGCACGCGCGGCATCTCGCTGTTCCTGGTGCCGAAATTCCTGCCGACGCAGGAGGGGCGACCCGGCGCGCGCAACGGCGTCCTCTGCACCGGCCTTGAGCACAAGATGGGCATCAAGGCTTCTGCGACGTGCGCGCTGGCTTTCGAAGACGCGCAAGGGTGGCTCGTGGGGCGGCCGCACAAGGGCCTCTCCGCCATGTTCACGATGATGAACGAGGCGAGGCTTTCGGTTGGCGTGCAGGGTCTGGGCCTCGCCGAAGTCAGCTATCAGAACGCGGTCGCCTATGCCCGCGAACGCATTCAGGGCCGCGCGTTGAACGGTGCGGCGAACCCGGACAAGGCGGCCGACCCGATCCTCGTGCACCCCGACGTGCGCCGCATGCTGCTGACCATGCGCGCGGAGATCGAGGGCTGCCGCGCGCTCGCCATGTGGGTCTCGCTGGAGCAGGACATCGCGACGCTCCACCCCGATGCCGCGACCCGCGAAGCCGCCGACGACCTGGTGCAGCTGATGACGCCGATCATCAAGGCGTACCTGACGGATGTGGGCTGGGACGCGACGGCCATGGGCATGCAGGTGCTGGGCGGGCACGGCTACATTCGCGAATGGGGGATGGAGCAGTTCGTCCGCGACGCCCGTATCGCGCAGATCTACGAAGGCACCAACGGCATCCAGGCACTCGACCTCGTGGGCCGCAAAATGGGCGCTCATACGGGGCGCTACCTGCGCCGCTTCTTCCACCCGGTGCTCGCCTTCATCGAGGCCAAGGGCGAGAACGAAGCACTGGCCGAATTCATCCTGCCACTCTCGAAGAGCTTCGGCCGCCTGCAGCAGGCGACGGCCGAACTCGCGCGCCGTGGATTTTCGGATCCCTTCGAGGCGGGTGCCGGGGCGAGCGATTACCTGAAGCTGTTCGGCCTGACGGCGCTCGCCTACTGCTGGACGCGCATGGCGGAAATCGCCCTGACCAAGCCCGAGGATGATTTCTACCGCGCCAAGCTCGCGACGGCGCGGTTCTTCATGGCGCGCGTCCTCCCGCGCGGCACGGGGCACGCGGCGGCGGTGATGGCCGGCGGGGCCACGCTGCGGGCGATGGAAGACGCGATGTTCTGAGGAAGGCCGGCGAGAGGAATTTCCCAGGCCCCGTTTTTTTATTGTTGTACTTTGGGGCCGGCTGGACGGGTGGTTCAGGGCGACGGCAGGTGGTTCGCCTAGGCACCATCGCGCGACGAGCCGGGAACCGGCTGAACATCGGCATAACCAGGGGGCCGCGCGACGCGGGCAAAGCGACCGAACCGGCGCCGCCTGTCGCTATCCGCATGAACAGACGCTGACCACCGATGCGCGCTTCCGGCCTGGCACTGGTATCGCGACGACCCGCCACGCAGCCTACGAGGCGGAGGCTGTTGCCCTTCACCTCGGCACCGGGCGATTGACGAGCCGCCGCGCGCGCCGCTTGCGGCCCTGCGCCCTACGCCTCGTGATTCATAGAGACGAGTTCCGTCCCGTCCTCCACCAGTTCGCCCGTCGCGCAGCCCAGAGCGGTGATGACGCCATCCGCCGGTGCGGTGATGCGCATCTGGACCTTCATCGCCTCCAGAACCAGCAGCAGCGCACCACGCGCGACCCGATCTCCGACCCGCACCGGGACCTCCAGCACCTTGCCCGGCATCGGCGCGAGGATACGGCCGGCCGCAGGCCCGCCCTCATCCTTCGGGACGTGCGGATCAATGTGGAGCAGCGGGTGCACCCCGCCATCCAGGAAGACCGTCAGCCGGTCGGCCTGCGACAGCACGCGCACGCGACGGGAGGCGCCATCGAGCGAAACGGCAAGGGTGCCGTCCGCGCTCTTGCTTG
>JAQGHV010000104.1 GCA_028288785.1 Rhodospirillales bacterium
ACCCGCGAATCACGCGCGCGGGCATAGGCGTCGATCGCCTCCAGCAGCTTGGTCTTCTCGGCGAAGGGCATGGCGTTCAGCGGGTTGGCATCGGAATACAGCCGCGCATTGGTGGCGCGCGGGCCGACATCGAGCACGCCGGAATGGCCGGACCTAACAGCGCCGACCGCATCCGCCGCCCGTGCCAGCGCGGCCTCCGACAGTTCCGCGGCATGGGCGTAGCCGGCCGCGTCGCCAGACACGGCTCGCAGGCCAAAGCCGCGCGTGGTGTCGTAGGAGGCGGAGCGGATGCACCCGTCATCGAGGCTGATCGCCTCGCTCTCGCGGTATTCGAGGAACAGCTCGCCATCCTCGCAGCCATGGGTGGCGCGGGCGAGCAGGGCCTCAGCGGCCGTGCGGTCCAGCGTGTCGAAGAACAGGGCGTCGGTGGTGGCGAGGGCGCTCATGCGGAGGCTCCGGTGCGCGCGGGACGCCGCGTCGCGTGAAGGGCGAGGATGGCGGCGGCGAGGACGAGCACCGCCACCGCCTGGTGCAGGGTGCCGAGCCAGACCGGCACCATCATGACCAAGGTCGCGACACCGAGGCCGTATTGCAAGGCCAATGCGCCGCCGAGTGCCAGCGCGGCGTGCCGCGCGCGCCCGGGCGGCAAACGGAACGCCCGTCCGGCGGCGTGAAGGCCGGCGAGCAGCGCCAGGGTCGCGAGCAGGCGGTGGTTGAACTGCACGGCCGCGACATTCTCGAAGAAATTCCGCACGAATGGGTGCAGATCCGCGTAGCCCTCGGGGATCAGCCGTCCATCCATGAGGGGAAAGGTATTGAAGCTGAACCCCGCACGCATGCCCGCGACGAAGCCGCCGGCGAGCATCGCCAGCAGCGCGAGCCCCGCGGCCACTTGCAGGGATCGCCGCAGCCGCCCCGCATTGATCGGCGTCGGACCCGGGCGCAGCAAATTCAGTGCCGTCCACAGCAGGGCGGCGAACAGCACCAGCGCCAGGCCCAGATGCACCACCAGCCGGTAGGGCGAAACCGCCACCCGATCCGCCTGGAACCCCGAGGCCACCATGAACCAGCCAACCGCGCCCTGCATTCCGCCCAGGGTCAGAAGCAGCAGCAAGCTGCCCTTATAGCCGGCGGGGATCCGCCCCCGCAGCCAGAACCAGGCGAGCCCGCCGGCATAGGCGAGACCGATCGCGCGCCCCCAGAAGCGGTGCGCCCATTCCAGCCAGAAGATCTCCTTGAACCCCTCGATTCCGAAGCCGGCATTGACGAGCGCGTATTGCGGGATGGAACGGTAGAGGTCGTAGAGGCGCCGCCATTCGGCATCGCTCAGCGGCGGCAGGGTGCCGGAAAGCGGCGCCCATTCCATGATCGACAGGCCCGAGCCGGTCAGCCGCGTGGCGCCGCCGAGTGCGACCATCGCCCACACCATGCCGGCCACCACCAGCAGCCAGCGCGCGACGGCGCGGCGGTTTCGGGGCTCGTCGCCGGCCGAATTGGCCTCGGGCGACTGGGTGCGGGCATCGAAGGGCATGGCGGCAATATAGGCGCCGGGGCAGCCTTGCCCAGCCATCCCCGGTTGCCGCGCCGCGGCCCCGTTCTGGACGCTGGCACCGCCGCCTGCTAACCGCCGCGGATGGTCGATGACGCCCCAGGGCAAGATGTTGGGCCGCCGCCGCACCTCTCGGTCGTGGTGCCCGTGCGCAACGAGGGCTCCAACATCCTGCCGCTGGTGGCGGAGATCGAGGCCGCGCTCGCCGCCATCCCGCACGAGATCATCTATGTCGACGATGGCAGCGACGACGACACGCCGGCCCGGCTGCGTGAGGCTGCTGCCACCGCGCCACTGCGCCACTTGCGCCACCGGGTGAGCTGCGGCCAGTCGGCGGCGGTCATCACCGGCATCAAGGCAGCCCGTGCGCCCTGGATCGCGACGCTCGACGGCGACGGCCAGAACGACCCGGCCGACATCCCCCGCCTGCTCGCCCGCGCCGAGCGCGAGGCCGTGGCGACGCCACTCATCATGGTCGCCGGCCACCGCACTGCCAGGCGCGACACCTGGATCAAGCGGCACACGAGCCGCATCGCCAACCGCATCCGCGCACGCCTGCTGCGCGACGCGACGCCCGATACCGGGTGCGGCTTAAAAGTGTTTCCGCGCGCGCTGTTCCTGGCACTTCCGCATTTCGACCACATGCATCGCTTCCTGCCGGCACTCGCGCTGCGCCAGGGCGGCAGCGTGACCAGCGAGCCGGTGAATCACCGCCCGCGCATCCGCGGCAAGTCCAACTACGGCACGCTGGACCGGCTCGCCGTCTCGATCCTGGACCTCGTGGGCATGGCGTGGCTGCAGCGTCGTGGCAAACGGCCCGTCATCGAGCCATGAGCCCGGAACGGGTACGGGCACTCGGCAAGCTCGCGATCATGGTCGCGGGGCTTTGTGGAGCGGGGCTGCTTCTGCGGGCGATCGGCGCGGCACCTGGCACCGAGTGGGTGGACCAGCACATCCGCGATGATGGGCTGCGCGGGGAGGCGGTCTTCGTGCTGGTCGGGATCGCGCTGACGGCGGCCGGGGCGCCGCGCCAGGGCATCGCGTTCATCGCGGGTTACGCATTCGGCGCGATGGTTGGCACCGTGCTGGCGTTGGTGGCGCAGATCGGCGGCTGCGCGCTGGCCTTCTACTGGGCGAGGCTGGTGGGGCGCGACTGGGCGGAACGGCGCATGGCCGGGCGCTTCGGGCACCGGTTGCGGCCGCTACGGGACCAGCTCGCAGGGGCGCCGTTCAGCGCGACGCTCGCGCTGCGGCTGCTGCCGGTGGGGAACAATCTGGCGCTGAACCTTCTCGCTGGCATGAGCGGGATCGCGGCGCTGCCGTTCGTGGCGGCCTCGGCGCTGGGGTACCTGCCGCAGACGCTGATCTTCGCGTTGCTCGGCAAGGGGGTGCGGGTGGATGGCGTGTGGCAGCTGACCCTGGCGGCGGTGCTGCTGGCGGCATCGGTCGCTATCGGGTTCTGGCTGCTGAAGCGGAACCGGGCAATGGCGGAATAGCCCTGCGTCGAAGGCCTACCGGTTGCGGCGGCGATACTCCTCCGGCTGTTGGAACGTTCCGGCCCACATGCCCCGACGCCTCTGTTGTGCACTGGCCTCTGCGGCGACATACGCGGTGGCGTATTGCCTGTATGCGACCGCCCAACCCTCACTGACGAGCCACCTGTTTACGTCGACGTCATTCAGCCAACAGACGGCAACGATCCGCTGGTAGCGATCGCGGTCGCGGGATTCGCAGCGTAGCTCCCGATTGCGGACAAGGCCGGTGAGGGCCGCCGATGCGTCCAATCCGCACGACCAGGGCAATGTATTGCGGACGCATGTTTGCGCACGCTCCGGCGCGTCGATCCCATAAAGGCGGATACGCTGGCCTGCGATATCGATCGTATCGCCATCGATGACCGAAGCGCGCCCTCGAAGTTCAGAAGGAAGGGGGCCGGGTGCATGTCGCGACGATGATCCGCCCGCCGCCCTGGGCCGACGGCTTGGTGGCTCGTCACGATCTTGATTGGGCACGAAAGACGCGATTATTCCAACGACGATGAGCGCGATAATCGCCAAGTATTTCAGCATAAAGAATCGAGACCAAGCCTCGCCTGAGTCGCGGGCGTTTGAGGACCGAATCCAGCCTTAACCTGCGAGGCGCGTCTCCGCCAGCGCATCCAGTCTCGCCAGAACACGCGCCGGCACCTGGCGCCGTGCCTTGGCGCGCGGGTTTGGCAGTTCGCGGATGGAGGGCAGGTGGCCGTACAGCGCCTCGTGCTCGGCCCAGTTGTCGAAGGCACCGCGTGCGACGTTGTCCACGAAGGTCTCGGCAGGCACGCCCTCGGCGAGGATCAGCGCGTGTGCGGCGAGTTCCACGTGGTGGTAGGTGAAGCGTTCGGGCACCCGGCGCTCACGCAGGATGGAGGCGCCATTCACGAGCGCGCCGGCCTGGACGAGCAAGCCGCCCACCAGGATGGCGTGGTCGGGCGAGACGAGCAGGTCTCGCACGGGCAAGCCCTCCCCCAACGCGCCGGCGCGGATGCGGATTGGCAGGACCTGCATCGGATCGCCGAAGCGGGTGGAGACGGTCTGCCGGCCCATCCATCGCACCGGGGCGGCCGCACCTTCGAAGGTCAGCACCAGGTCGCCGATCCCGAGGCTTTCGACGGCGCGCGGCCCGGCGGGCGTCGCGATATCGGTGCCGGGATAGAAGCAGATCACCTGCTCGACGCCGGTGGCCCAGACCACGCTGGCGCCGGCGTTGAAGTTGTAGGTGGTGAACGCGCCGCTGGTGCCCGTCGTCCAGGTGCCGGCGCCGAGGTCGAGCGTGTCGATCCCCGCGCCGCCATCGAGCGTCATGTGCCCGAGCGCGGCGCCGCTCACCTGAATGCGGTCATCGCCTTCGCCGGCGGTGACGCTGTCGTGGCCAGCGCCGCCCTGGATGCTGTCGGCGCCACCACCCGCGACGATGAGGTTGGCCCCGGTGGCGCCGAGTAGCGTGTCCGCACCCTCGCCGGCGAGTAGGCTGTCGTCGCCGTCACCTCCGTCCTGCCAGTTGGCGCCGCCGAGGCTATCGGCGAGCGTGTCGTTGCCGGCACCGCCATGGAGGGATTCGGAGGCGGCGGTTCCGACCAGGCTGTCAGCGCCGCTGCTGCCAATCGCTGCTTCGAAGCCGGCGATGGAGTCGTTGAAGCCGTTTGCGGTGCTGCCGCCGCGGCCATCGGCAAGATTGACCGTGACGCCCGTGGTGGTGTCCGCATAGCTGATCGTGTCGGCACCAATGCTGCCGATCAGGGTGTCGTTGCCGGCGCCGCCTTGGATGAGGTCATTGCCGTCCGCGCCGTCGATGCGATCGGCGCCGCCATTGCCGATAAGCGTGTTGTTGCCAGTATTGCCGAGGATGGAGTCATTGCCGCTGCCGCCGAGAACGCCGCCGAACAGGCCCTTCAGCGTGCTGGTTTGTTCCGCGACGTCGTTGATGATTCTAAGCGTGGCGAGATTGACCGTCAGGCCCCCTGTGTTGCCCTCGACGCTGATGAAGTCTTCGGCATCGCCCACGAGACTGTCGGCGCCGGCACCGCTGTTGAGAGTGTCGCGACCTGTCCCACCGACCAGCGTATCCGTGCCGGCACCGCCAAGCAGGCTGTCATTGCCCTCGCCGCCATCGAGGCGGTTCTTGAAGCCGCCGAGATCCACCAGGGTGTCATTGCCGACACCGCCAAACAGGCTGTCGGCAGCACTGCTGTTGACGGTTAATGATCCTGTGATGCTGTCATTGCCGTCGCCGCCATCAATCGTGTAATTTGCAAGGCCAGTCTCGCCCGTTTGTCCATTCAGGGTATCGTTGCCATCGCCGCCAGAGAGGCTGTTATCGCCGGAAGCCAAGGCTCGGTCGGCGAGGCTGTCATCACCGTCGCCGCCGGCCAGCGTATCGGACCCGCCACTGCCAAGCAGTGTGTCCTGACCAATACCACCGAAAAGCCAGCTGGCGGTCGTGCCGGCGGCGACGTTGGCATGCAGCGAATCGTCCCCGGCGTTCCCGTACAAGGTGAATGTGGTGCGGATGCCAATGAGCGAATCGCCGCCGGACCCACCCTCCAGCGCCTCGAAGGAGGAACCGGCGATGAAATCGCCTTGTGCCTCTCCGCCGACACCGGTCATGGCGTTCGTGTTGATGGAGACGGTGACGCCTACGGTATCGCCCGCGTAGCTGAGCGTGTCGCTGCCATCGCCCCCTTCCAGCGTGTCCTGGCCGGCGCCGCCACTGATCAGGTCGTTGCCGGTCCCACCGTCGAGGCTGTCATTGCCGTCCCCACCGAACAGGCTGTCATTGTCCGTGGTGGAGGTACCCGTGCTCGATCCGCGCAGCGTGTCATTGCCGCCGAGGCCGTAGATCAGGTCAGACAGGTCGGTCCCGTAGGTGTTGTTGTTGCCGGCATCGAGCGTCAAGTCGGCCATCCGCGCGCCTCGTCAGGTGGCGTGTATGCCGAGCGAGATGCCGAGCGCGCCGTCCACAATCAGGAAGCTTAACTCCAAACGATTACGCAACCCTCAATAGAAGGTGATCAACATTCTTTCCCCTCATGCGAGCCGAGTTGGTCGTCCTTTGTCTCCAGAGGTGGTCTTGCCGCCTGTTCTGCGCGCAGTCGCGCAGGGAGATCGCGCCAACCTGCCCATACCGTTTAAGGCGCGCACCAGGCAGATTTTTCGTCCTGCACCACTTGCGGGACGCCGCGCCCTGCCCCGAATAATCGAGCGAGGCTGTGTGGATAACTGCACCAAGGAACTGATTGCGCCCACCGCTTGACCCAGCCCTCAGGCGAGCCCACCTCATCTCCACAGTTGCCGCTCGCTTTTCGCGCCGTATCCGCCTATAGCCGCGCGCAACGACCAATCCGCACCCCAGGGGGAGGCCACCTTGTTCCGTCAGGAACCGGGGGCCTTCCTTTCGCCCATGCAGGGGTGCCAAAGACCGAAAGCCGTGCCCCCCATGGAACTCCGCAACGTCGCCATCATCGCTCACGTCGATCACGGCAAGACCACCCTCGTCGACAACCTCCTGAAGCAGGCCGGCGCCTTCCGGACCAACCAAGTGGTTGCCGAGCGCGCCATGGACCGCAACGACCTCGAGCGCGAACGCGGGATCACCATCCTGGCCAAGTGCACGGCCGTGGAGTGGAAGGGCGTCAAGATCAACATCGTTGACACCCCCGGCCACGCCGATTTCGGCGGCGAGGTCGAGCGCATCCTGTCCATGGTCGATGGCGCCATCGTGTTGTGCGACGCCGCCGAAGGCCCCCTGCCCCAGACCAAGTTCGTGCTGACCAAGGCGTTGGCACGCGGCATCCGCCCGATCGTCGTCATCAACAAGGTGGACCGTCAGGACGCCGACGCGCACGCCGTGCACGACCAGGTGTTCGACCTGTTCGCGGCACTCGGCGCCGATGACGATCAGCTCGATTTCCCGATGCTGTTCGCCTCGGGCCGCCAGGGCTGGGCCGACACCACCATGGAGGGGCCCCGCAAGGACCTCTCACCGATGTTCGACCTGATCCTCAAGCACGTCCCCGCCCCGGGCAAGAATGCCGACCTCCCCTTCGCGATGAACGCCGCGATCCTCGAGGCCGACAACTTCCTGGGCCGGATCCTGACCGGCCGCATCGAGCAGGGCACCGCGCGCCTCAACATGCCGGTCCGCGTCATCCATGCGGACGGCACCATCGTCGAGACCGGGCGCTTGACGAAGCTGCTGACCTTCTCGGGTCTCGACCGCGTGCCGGTCGAGACGGCCTATGCCGGCGACATCATCGCCATCGCCGGCCTCGAGAACGCGACCATCCCGGATACCATCGCGGACCCGCAGATCACCGCGGCGCTACCGGCCATCCCGGTCGATCCGCCCACGCTCGCCATGACCTTCCGCGTCAATGACGGCCCGCTCGGTGGCCGCGAGGGCAAGAAGGTCACGTCGCGTCAGATCCGCGACCGCCTGCTCAAGGAGGCTGAGGGCAACGTCGCCATCAAGGTCCGCGTGAGCGAGGAGGTCGATGCCTTCGAGGTCGCCGGCCGTGGCGAGCTGCAGCTCGGCGTTCTCATCGAGCAGATGCGCCGCGAAGGCTTCGAGCTCACCATCGGCCGACCGCGCGTCCTGACCCGCGAAAACCCGGAGACGGGCGAGCGCGAGGAGCCTTTCGAGGAAGTGCTCGTCGACGTCGACGAGGGCTATTCCGGCGTGGTCGTGGAGAAGCTCTCGCTCCGCAAGGGCCAGATGCAGGACATGCGGCCCTCGGGTGGCGGCAAGACGCGGCTGACCTTCATCATGCCCTCGCGCGGCCTCATCGGCTACCATGGCGAGTTCATGACGGACACGCGCGGCACCGGCA
This sequence comes from Rhodospirillales bacterium, assembly GCA_028288785.1. Lineage (GTDB taxonomy): Bacteria > Pseudomonadota > Alphaproteobacteria > Acetobacterales > Acetobacteraceae > Plastoroseomonas. Next base: position 7,914 of record JAQGHV010000104.1, read on the forward strand.
TCATGAACCGCATCTTCGCGGGCTTTCAGCCCTGGTCCGGCCCGATCGAGGGGCGGCGCAACGGCTCGCTGATTTCCAACTCGGATGGCGAGGCGATCCAGTACGCGCTGTTCTATCTGCAGGATCGCGGCACGCTGTTCGTGGACCCCGGGCAGAAGATGTATGTCGGCCTGATCCTCGGCGAGCACAGCCGCGAGAACGACCTGGATGTGAACCCGATCAAGGAAAAGAAGCTCACCAACATCCGCGCCGCAGGCAAGGATGAGGCGCTGCTGCTGATCCCGCCGCGGAAGATGAGCCTGGAGCAGGCGATCGCCTACATCGAGGATGACGAGCTGGTGGAGGTGACGCCGTCGGCCATCCGCCTGCGCAAGCGCCACCTCGATCCGAACCAGCGCAAGAAGGCCAGCCGTCGCGGGCAGAGCGAAGCAGCGTGACGAAAAAGGGTCCGGAGGCGTAGCCCCCGGCCCCCTAGCAGGACGCCGAGCGTCCTGCCCATCCCAGCCAGTCTATCGACCGTCGGTCCGCATCGCGGCCCGCAAGCCCGAATGGGCGCTGCGCTGCCGGTAGTCTGGCGAGCCAGGCGCGCAGAGCGCGCGCCCGGCACTTGAGGGCACAAAAAGCTAATATCGGCGGCCATTCTTCATGGCCGTCGATATTAAAAGCGCATCGCGTTCGCGACAGCGCCGATCACCACGAAGATCACCAGTGCGACGATGAACAGCACGACTGTGAAGACAATCGCCTTGTCCTGCGGCACCTTCACCACGGCAATCGCGCCGAGGTAGTACAGATAGATGCTGTACAGGCCGAGCAGCGCACCCAAAAACCCGATGCCTGGGACCAGCAGGAACACGCCGGCGAGCCAGCTCGCGGTCGGTGCGTAGGCGGCCAGCTTCATGGCCGACATCTCGTCCGAGCTGCCGCCAAATTTCGGCGCCAGGAACGGGATGATCTTCGCGACCACGAAGACGCCGACCAGGCTCAGCACATAGGTCACGATGCTCGAGACGAGGAAGCCGGGCATGAGCGCCATCGCGCCTTGGAACATGCCGAAGAACAACGCCAGGCCGATGAAGCCGCACACCGCGGGGATCGCGGCCAGCGGCATCACATAGCCGGTGAACAGCGACTTCGTGTCGGCCGGCTCGAGGGAGATGACAGCCCACTCGGTTTTCGGCGTCATGATCAGGTTCTTGGCCCGCGTCACGATATCAACCATGCATACTTCCCCTATTCGACAAGACACCGGCCTATGCCGTCTAAAAACGAGATTGCCCAGCCGGCTCCGCGCGACGCAAGGGCGGAACAACGATCAGACAACGAATTTTCCCCTTTTGCGCCTCAGGGTGCCGAATATCTGGTCGCTATGGCCCGCACACCGAGCATCTGCCAGCTTCGCCCGATGTCCGATTCGCTGCCAGCTCCGCGTGCGCCCTCACTCCATGACCGCCGTTATCCCATTCTGTTTGCGCTTGGCTTCTCGGCGGGACTGCCCCTGCCGTTGGTCGCGGGGCAGGTCCTGCGGCAATGGCTGGCCGAGGCGGAACTGTCCCTGGGCGCCATCGGGCTGACCGCGCTGATCGGGCTGGCCTATGCCTACAAGTTCCTCTGGTCGCCGGCACTCGATGCGATGCGACCACCCTTGCCAGGGCTCGGCCAGCGGCGCGGCTGGCTGCTGCCGATCCAGGCGGCGCTCGCCGTCAGCATCGCGGCCATCGCTCTGACCGATCCGCGGGCTTCGCTGACCGCGATGATCGCGATCGCGGTGCTCGTCGCCTTCCTCTCCGCCAGCCAGGACATCGTGATCGACGCGCTGCGGATCGAGATGCTGGCGGAACGCGAGCAGGCCTGGGGCCTCGCCGCCTATGTCTGGGGCTATCGCCTGGCGCTGCTCGTTGCCGGCGGCGGCACTTTGTTCCTGGTCGCCCCCCTGGGCTGGGGCGCCGCCTATGTGGTCATGGCCGCGCTGATGGCGGTGGGCATGGCCGCGACCCTTGCCGTGCGCGAGGCGCCGGCCAGGCGAGTGCCGCCGATGGGCTTTGCCGCGCGCATGCGGGTCTCGGTCATCGAGCCCTTCGCGGATTTCACCAACCGCCCGCTCTGGCTCGCGATCCTGCTGTTCATCGCGCTGTACAAGCTCGGCGAGGCGCTGGCGGGCATCATGACCGCGCCGTTCTACCGGTCGCTGGGCTTCACGCGAGAAGATCTGGCGACGGTCGGGACGGTGTTCGGACTGGCGGCGACGCTGGCGGGCGCGCTCGCTGGCGGCTGGCTCGTCGCGCGCATCGGTACGGCGCGCGCTCTGGTGCTGACCGGCCTCGGGCAGATGCTGTCGAACCTGATGTATGTGGCGCTCGCGAATGCCGGGCATTCGACCCCGATGCTCTACGCGCAGGTGGGGATCGAGAATTTCACCGATGGGCTGGCCGATGCGGCCTTCCTCACCTACCTGAGCGCGCTGACCAATACCCGCTTCACCGCGACGCAGTATGCACTGCTGTCTTCGCTTGCCGCGCTGCCGCTGCGCACGCTGGGCGCCACCGGCGGCCGGCTCGCGGAGTGGCTTGGCTGGTCCGATTTCTTCCTGCTCACCACGGCGGCGGCGCTGCCGGCGATGGCGATCATGCTGTTCCTGCTGTGGCGAATGCCACCGCCCGAAATCGCGAGCCCACACCCATGACGGACGCCCTCATCTGGCCGCCCATTCTGCTGGTGTTCTCGAACATACTGATGACGCTGAATTTGTTCGCACCCATTAGGCGCCAAAGCGTAGCTGCCGGCCCCTGAACGGAAGCGTGAGGCCGTTGCTGACCAATATCGTTGCATGCAGGGCGCCGGAAGAGCAGCATTTCTTACGCAGTTCGGGGCAGGGAGACGCA
>JAQGHV010000117.1 GCA_028288785.1 Rhodospirillales bacterium
CATTCGGCGCGGGCCTCGGATTGCCCAGATGGTGCCCAAAGGCCTGCCCAAAAGACGCGGAAAACGTCGGCTCCCCGATGTGGGCAACCGCTCGATAAGTAGTTGCAATACTGAGGAAGTCTGGAGCGGGCGAAGGGATTCGAACCCTCGACCCCGACCTTGGCAAGGTCGTGCTCTACCACTGAGCTACGCCCGCGCTCCTGACGTGGCGCCTCTCTACCACGATCGCGCGTGATTGCAAGATACTGCGTCACTCTCCTGTCGGATCACACGCACCTTGGCTCATTCACCCCAGGCAGCGCTTGATTTGCGGCGCGCCACCCCCGACACTCTGGGCATCCATGCTCCAGCGCCCCACCAAACGCCCGCAGTTCTTCTACACGACTGCGCCAATGCCCTGCCCCTATCTGGCCGGCCGGACGGAGCGCAAGGTGGTGACCGAGCTCTCGGGCGGCGATGCCGAGGCGCTGCATGATCGCCTTTCCCGGGCCGGGTTTCGGCGCAGCCACAACATAGCCTACTCCCCGGTTTGCCCTGGCTGCCAGGCATGCATCCCGATCCGCATCGTGACCGAGGCCTTCGTGCCGGACCGTTCGCAGCGCCGGGTGCGCCGCGCCAATGTGGACCTCACCGGGCATGAATCGCCGGCCCGTGCCACCTCCGAGCAGTTCGCCCTGTTCCAGCGCTACCAGCGGGAGCGCCATGGCGATGGCGACATGGCCTCGATGGGTTTCTACGACTACCGCGCCATGGTCGAGGACACGCCGATCACCACCGGCATGATCGAGTTCCGCGACGCGAATGATCGCCTGGTCGGCGCCTGCCTCACGGATTGGCTGAGCGACGGGCTATCGGCAGTGTACTCATTCTACGATGTCGGGGCGGATGCACGCTCGCTCGGCACTTATACGATCCTGTGGCTGGTGGCCCGCGCCCGTGCCCTCGGCCTGCCCTATGTCTACCTGGGGTACTGGGTGCCGCAGAGCCGCAAGATGGCCTACAAGGAACGTTTCCGGCCGAGCGAAATCCTGACCGGCGGTGTCTGGCGACCACTGGAAGCCGCCGTCACCGCGCCGCTGCAGCACGCGGTTCCCTGAGCCGTTTCGCGCCGGCTCGCTCAGCTCCTGCCATCGCGGACGGAAGCCAGCGGCCCGGTCTTCTCGGCCGGAGGCGGAGTCCCCAAAAACGTCGAATCCCGCGCCCAGACAAAGGCAACGCGATCAGACCGTGGTCCAGCGGCATGTCAAGCGCGAGGCGCTGGCCTCGCGCTTGCAGCATTTACTTCCCGGCGGGGGCGTACCCAACCGGCGCCGCGTTCGCGGAGCGCATGATCCGCACGCGATCGGTGTAGCTGAGTGCCACGCGCTCCCCGACCTGAAGACCCTGCTCATTGCTCTGGATGACCGCCAGGTCCTCCCCCTCATCCGAGCGGATGATGAATTCCATCGCCTGGCCGCCGGTCGCACCTTCTTCCACGAGCGTGCCGGCGACGCCGCCGATCAGGGCGCCGGCGACGCTCGCCACAGTCCGGGCACGCCAGTCGCCGCCCACGGTGCTGCCGATCACGCCGCCACCGACCGCGCCTGCCGTGGTGCCCAGCCCGGAGCGCGTGCCCGCGACCTGGACCGGCCGCATGCCGACAACGGTGCCGTAGCGGACCGCACCCTGGGCGCCGACGGCATAGGCGCTGACCGTGCTGTTCTGGTTCGCCGGCCCGCAGGCGGCAAGGCCGCCGAGCATGAGGACGGCGGTGGCAAGGCGTAGGGAGGAGTTCACGTGGATCATCGGACGCTCCAACTTCAGACATTGATTTCGGTATCGCGTCGATATGTATACGCGAGCCCGTGCGAACTGGAAATTCAGTCCCTACGGACTCGCGTGATCGTGCCTTCGTGTCGCCACGTTACAGCAAGATGCTTGACCTCTCAGCGAGCCTTCCTTTACGGCTTGGGTCAGTTGCCTCGCGTAAAACATGAGGACTGCTTGCTGAAATCGGCGTTGATGGCATCGGGGGATGCTCGTCCGCGTTCGAAATTGCTGCTTGCGTGCCGATCATGATCTGGGGGCGGGCCTTATCTGGCGCCGCCGATACAGGGGAGACTACCGCATGCTGCCTTCAGGGAAGGCCTGCGCCCGATCAGGGCGTTTCTGGCCTATGGCGGCTGTCGCGACGCTGGCGCTGCTCGGCGCCTGCGCACAGCAGACCGGCCCCGCGTCCACACGATCCGCATCACGGCCAATGGGTTATGACCCGCCGGGTCCCTCGGGCGATCCCTGGGGTCCCTACATCCGCGAGGCATCGCGCCGCTTCGACGTCCCGGAGCGCTGGGTCCGCGAAGTGATGCGCCAGGAAAGCGGCGGCCGCTCCACCGCGACCTCGCATGCCGGCGCGATGGGCCTGATGCAGGTGATGCCCGGCACCTATGCCGAGCTGCGCCGCCGCCATGATCTCGGCAGCGACCCCTACCACCCCTATGACAGCATCATGGCCGGCACCGCCTACATCCGCGAGATGTACGACCTGTACGGCTCGCCCGCCTTCCTCGCCGCCTATAATGCCGGTCCCCGCCGCCTGGAGGATTACCTCTGGGCCAGCCGCGGCCTGCCGAACGAGACGCGCAACTACGTCGCCCGCATCGGTCCCCGCATCGAGAGCGCCTCGCCCACCCGCCGAGCCCCGCCGGAAGTCTATGCCGCCGCCGAGATCCCGACCAACATCCCGGCCGGCCCGCGCCGGATGGATAGCGCGACAATGCTGGCGCTCCGCGAACAGCGGCAGCAGCGTGACAGCACGCCGGCGATCATGGTGGCGCAGCTGCCGCCAGGTCCGGTCATCCGGATGGACACGGTCGATACGGCGTCCC
>JAQGHV010000127.1 GCA_028288785.1 Rhodospirillales bacterium
GCGCCGGCGGCGCGGCCCGCGCGGTGGCCGCAGCCCTGCTCGACGCCGGCTGCCCCCGCCTGACCCTGGTGAACCGCACGGCTGGTCGCGCCGAGGCGCTCGCCCGCGACCTCGGCGGCCCCGTCGATGTAGCAGACCACCCACCGCTGGCCGATGCGGCGCTGCTGGTGAACACCACCTCCCTCGGCATGGCCGGGCATGGCGCGCTCGACCTCGATCTCTCGCCGCTGCCAGCCACCGCCGTCGTCGCCGACATCGTCTACGTGCCGCTGGAAACCCCACTGTTGGCTCGCGCCCGCACCCGAGGACTCCGCACCGTCGATGGCCTTGGCATGCTCCTGCACCAGGCGCGCCCAGGCTTCACCGCCTGGTTCGGCGCCGAACCCCAGGTCGATGCCGCGCTTCGCGCCTTCGTCGCCCACGACATCCCGCCGCGGTGATCATCCTCGGCCTCACCGGCGGCATCGGCATGGGGAAATCCCATGCCGCAAAGGCCTTCCGGCGCCTTCGCGTGCCGGTCTTCGACGCCGATGCCACCGTCCACACCCTGCAATCCCGCGGTGGCCGCGCCGTTGCCCCCATCGCCCGTGCCTTCCCCGGCACCGTCGCCGATGGCCGCGTCAACCGCGAGGCCCTGCGCTCCGCCGTCATCGGCAAGCCCGAGGCGATGACCATCCTGGAGCGCATCATCCACCCCCTCGTCCGCGACGCCGAGCACCGCTTCCTCGCCGCCGAACGCCGCCGCGGCACCCGACTCGTCGTCCTCGACATCCCCTTGCTCTACGAGACCAACGGCGCCGGCCGCGTCGACGCCGTCATCGTCGTCACCGCGCCAGCTGCGGTCCAACGCGCCCGCGTTCTCCGCCGCCCGGGGATGACAGAAGCCCGCTTCGCCGCCATCCTCGCGCGCCAACTGCCCGACCGTGAAAAACGCCGCCGCGCCGACCACCTGCTCCATTCAGGCCTGAACAAGCACATGACCCAATCCGCCATTCGCCGCCTCGTGCGCCACTACCGCTCATGAGCCGCCAGCTCGTCCTCGACACCGAGACCACCGGCCTCGATGCCCGCGAAGGGCACCGCGTGATCGAAGTCGCCGCCATCGAAATCGTGAACCTCATGCCGACCGGGCGCGTCTTCCACCGCGTCATCGACCCCGAGCGCGACATCCCCTCCGACGCCTCCCGCATCCACGGCATCACCAGCGTGGATGTCGCCGGCAAGCCGGTCTTCGCCGACATCATCGACGAGCTCGAAGCCTTCCTCGGCGACGACCCCATCATCGCCCACAACGCCCGCTTCGACTTCGCCATGCTCGACGCCGAATACGCACGCTGCGGCCGTGCGCCCCTGAGCCGCACCCGCATGGTGGACACGCTGGAACTCGCCAAGCGCCGCTACCCGGGCATGCCCAACAGCCTCGATGCCCTCTGCCGCCGCATGAGCATCGATAACTCCATGCGCACCTCGCACAACGCGCTGCTCGACGTGCAACTGCTGGCCGAAGTCTACCTCGAGCTTATGGGCGGCCGGCAGCCTGGGCTGGTACTGGCGATCGAACGCAGTGCGCCGGCACTACTGCCGGGTGAGGTGGTCGTCATCAGGACGCCGGTGTTCATCGTGGTGGATGAGGACGCGTTGGCGCGGCATGCGGTGTTTGTGGGGACGAAGATCAGGGATGCGGTTTGGTTGAAGTAGGAAGGTCGGGGAAAGAATTCCCCGAGCCCCTTCTTTCTTTTGATCAATGGTGCCGATCGCGAAGGTCAGCTCTCGCGGACCGTGCGGACCAAAGCCGCGACGTGATCGACAGGGGTGGGCGGCAGGATGCCGTGGCCCAGGTTGAATATGAACGGGCGGCCGCGCATCGCGTCCAAGATGGCGCGGGCTTCACTCTCCAAAGCAGGCCCACCGGCCAGCAGGGCCAGCGGGTCCAGATTGCCCTGCAGGGTGATCTCGGGAGACACCGCGTTGCGTGCCCAGGACGGGTCCATCGCCGTGTCCATCGCGACCGTACGCACGCCCGCACGCTCGGAATATTCCACCAGCATCGGGCCGGCCAGGCGCGGAAAGCCGATCAGCGGGATCGTCGGATACCGCGCCCGAACCTTCGCCACGATGGCCCGCGTCGGCTCGATGACCCAGCGGCGGAACTGGTTCGGCGGCAGCATCCCGGCCCAGCTGTCGAAGATCATCAACGCCTCGGCCCCGGCAGCCGCCTGGGCGATCAGGTATTCGGCCGTCGCATCGACCACCGTGTCGATCAGCCGCGCGAACAGCACGGGATCGCCATGTGCCATCATCCGCGGTGCCGCGTATTCCTTGGAGCCATGCCCCTCGACCATGTAGCAGGCCACCGTGAAGGCGCCGCCCGCGAAGCCGATCAAGGTCGTCGCCGGCGCCTCGGCGGCGAGCCCCGCCCGCACCCGGCGCACCGTCTCGTAGATCGGCGCCGCCCGCTCCGCCACCAGCTCCGGCCGCAAGCCGGCGATAGCAGGCGCGTCGCGCAGCGGCTCCAGCACCGGTCCCTCGCCCTCGGCGAAGCGCAGCGGCTGGCCCAGCGCCCAAGGCACGATCAGTATGTCCGAGAACAGGATCGCCCCATCCATGCCGAAGCGCCGGACCGGCTGGATGGTCACTTCCGCGGCAGCCTCGGGCGTGGTGCACAGCTTGAGGAACCCGCCCAGCTTCTCCCGAAGCGCACGGTATTCCGGCAAATAGCGCCCCGCCTGGCGCATCAGCCAGATGGGGGGTGGCCACACCGCCTCTCCGTTCAGGGCGCGCAGCAAGGGCTTCGAGGCAGGATGCATGAGCCCATTAATCTCTTAATTCTAAGGATCTTAAAAGGGATTGAGTGCAGTAGGGGGTGTGGATACTGGGGACGCAGTTAATGTTGAATCGATCCACAGCTCCGTCCCCAGGAGGGGTGCGCGGTTGGGCCATATACCGCCTGGGTCAAACCGGGTTATGCGGATTCTGCACAGCATTCGTCCCGCACCATCCCCCGGCCTCGGCTGGCGTGCCACAATCCCCGGCTTGCACAGGCAGACCGGAATGCGGCCTTCTAGCCCCCAGTATCCCCAAATCGCGCAGGTGTTCTCCACAGGATGGCCAACAGGACGATCAACCTCCACCTCGTCTCCGACAGCACCGGGGAGACGCTGAACTCCATCGCGCGCGCCACCCTCGCGCGCTTCGAGGATGTCCGCGTCATCCATCACCGCTGGAGCCTGGTCCGCACGCGCCTCCAACTCGACCGCGTGCTGGAGGGCATCGAGCATGAGCCCGGTCCGGTGCTGTTTACCCTGGTCGATCGCAGCCTGAAGCACGCCCTCGAGGAGGCCTGCGCCCGGCTGCACCTGACCTGCCTCTCCCCCCTCGATGGCGTGATGGAGCTGCTGCAGGGCGCGCTCGGGACCCAGGCGCGGGAGAAGCGGGCGGCCCAGCACGTGATGGATGCCGACTATTTCCGCCGCATCGACGCCATGCACTACGTGCTCTCCCATGATGACGGCCAAGGGACCGCCGGGATCGCCGAGGCCGATGTCTGCCTGGTCGGCGTCTCCCGCAGCTCCAAGACGCCGACGTGTTTCTACCTGGCCAATCGTGGCATCAAGGCGGCCAACGTGCCGATCGTGCCCGGCGCCACCCTGCCCATCGAGCTGGACAACCCGCCTTGCCCGGTCGTCGGCCTGCATATCGAAATCAATGCCTTGATCGATATCCGCCGCCATCGCCTGAAGCTGATCGGCGCCTCCGGCGTTCGCCAGGATGCGACCGACTACATCGACCATGACTCCGTGAAGGCCGAGATTGTCGCTGCGCGCCGCCTCTGCACGAGCCATGGTTGGCCGGTGATCGACGTGACGCGCCGCAGCATCGAGGAGACGGCCGCGACCGTGCTTCAGCTGATGGAGGCCTGGCACGCCCGCCGGCGCGGCGCCGAGGCTGAGGCGCGCGCCGCACCCACCGACCCCGCCGCAGCAGTACTCGGCACTGGAGCCACGCCATGATGATGCGAATCGATGCTCCCCGCGTGGTGCTGGCCAGCGGCTCCGCCTCCCGCCGCGCGGTGCTTGCCGGCGCCGGCGTCGCCTTCGAGGTGGCGATCCCGCATGTCGACGAGGGTACCATCCGCGACGCCTGCCGCGCGGAGGACATCCCTGTCGCCGACACCGCCCTCATCCTGGCGGACGCCAAGGCGTCCCGTATCGCTCGCACCCGTCCGGACGACCTCGTGATTGCGGCCGACCAGATGCTGGTCTGCGAGGGCGCCTGGTACGACAAGCCGACGGATGCCGAGGCGGCGCGCGTCCAGCTCCAGGCCCTGTGCGGTCGCAAGCATGAGCTGGTCAGCGGCATGGTCGCCTGGCGCGGCGGCCAGCGCGTCTGGCAGGACGTCACCGTCTCGCCCATGGAGATGCGCGCCTTTTCCGATGACTTCCTCGACGCCTACCTGGCGCTCGAAGGCGACGCGGTCTTGGCCTCGGTCGGCGCCTATCGGCTGGAAGGTCCGGGAGTGCAGCTCTTTGCCCGCGTCGCCGGCGACCATTCCGCCATCCTCGGGCTGCCGCTGATGCCCCTGCTGCGCTTCCTTCGCCAGCACCACGTCCTGCTGGATTGAGAGGTCTCGGCTCGAACCCGATCCTGCCAATGGCTCTGAGCGCCCACCCCTGCGAGGTTCCCGCCATGCATCGCCGCCACCTTCTCGCGCTGCCCGCTGCGCTCGCGACCGGCCTCGCCGCCACGCCTTCGGGGCGTCCCGGTCCGGATGGGGTGACCCGAACCCACGCCCTGTCGCTGCTGGGCGAGCCGGCTCTGCCGCGCGACTTCCCGCACTGGCCCTGGGTGAACCCCGACGCGCCGAAGGGCGGCGAGATCGTTCTCACCGCGCTCGGCAGTTATGACAGCCTGAACAGCTTTATCTTGCGCGGCACCGCGGCGGTCGGCTTGGGCAACATCTACGACACGCTGCTGAAGGAGAGCGCCGACGAGGGCAGCACGGAATACGCGCACCTCGCCGCCGAGATCGAGCTGCCGGCGGACCGCATGTGGGTGGCCTTCACCCTGCACGAGCAGGCGCGCTGGCATGATGGCCGCCCGATCACGTCCGAGGATGTGGTCTGGACCTTCAACACGCTGCGCACCTCCGGCCGCCCCACCTATCGCGGCTACTGGGCCGACGTGCGCGAATGCGTCGCCGAGGGCCCGCGCCGGGTCGTGTTCCGCTTCACCTCTGCCGAGAACCGGGAGCTGCCACTCATCCTGGGCCAGCTGGCGGTCCTGCCGAAGCATTTCTGGGAGAGGCGCGACTTCTCGCGGCCGTTGCTCGAAACCCCGCTCGGCTCCGGTCCCTACCGGATCGAGCGGTTCGAGACCGGGCGCGGCATCATCTACCAGCGCGTCGAGAATTATTGGGGCCGCGATCTGCCCACCATGCGCGGCACCAACAACTGGGATCGCATCCGCTACGAGTACTACCGTGATACCACGGTGGCGTTCGAAGCCTTCAAGGCCGGCCAGATCGACTTCCGCCAGGAGAACAGCGCCCGCGACTGGGCCACGGGCTATGATTTCCCGGCCATGCGCCGCGGGCTCGTGAAGCGCGAGGAGATCCGCCACGAGATCCCGACCGGCATGCAGTCCTTCGCAATGAACCATCGCCGGCCGCTGTTCCAGGATGCCCGTGTCAGGCGCGCCATGATCGAGGTGTTCGACTTCGAGTGGATGAACACCAACCTGTTCTTCGGCAGCTACACGCGCACCAACTCCTACTTCTCCAACTCCGAATTCGCCGCCACCGGCCTGCCCGCGGGCGACGAGCTCGCGGTGCTGGAGCCGTTCCGCGCGCAGCTGCCGGCGGCTCTGTTCACCGAGGAGTACCGCCTCCCCGTGACCGATGGTTCCGGCAACAACCGCGAGGGGCTGCGCCGCGCGCTCGCACTGCTGCGCGAAGCCGGCTGGACGGTGCGCGACCGCCGTCTGGTCAACGCCCAGGGCCAGCCCTTCGAGTTCGAGATCCTGATCCAGGGCGCCACCTTCGAACGCATCGCGCTGCCCTACGTCCAGACGCTGGAGCGGCTCGGCATCACCGCGCGCGTCCGCACCGTGGACCCCGCGCAGTACCAGGTGCGCGTCGATGCCTTCGACTACGACATGACCGTGGATTCGATGGGCCAGAGCCTGTCGCCGGGGAATGAGCAGCGCGACTTCTTCACCTGCGAAAAAGCGCGCGAGAACGGCAGCCAGAACGTGACCGGCATTTGCAACCCGGTCGTCGATGCGCTGGTCGAGCAGGTGGTGAATGCGCCCGACCGCGCCGCGCTGGTGGCGCGCACCCGCGCGCTCGACCGCGTGCTGCTGTGGGGCAACCACGTCATCCCGCAATGGCACCTGCGCAGCTTCCGCATCGCCTGGTGGGACAAGTTCGGCAAGCCCGCGCGCAACCCGAAATACGGCATCGGGCTGGATAGCTGGTGGATCGAGGCACAGCGCGTCGGCACCGTCGAGGAAGGCCGCAGGCAGCCCTGATGCAGGGCTCGATGTATTGGAATGCGGGAGCATGGCGTCTGAGTACGTACTGGTTGTATCGAAGGTGCAGCAACCAACAGTGGGTTGAATTCGATTCCCTGGTATGTGGACTGAACGGAATGCGTCATGGAGCCGATCTCGAGAGCCATCTTGTTTATAGATGAACTCCGGAAACTAGAAGCTGAATTTCCGACGCCGCTGGCTGCTGTGCTGCTCCGCGTTGCGCGAGACGAGGGACTTTCTCAGGGAGACGCCGTAAGGCAAACTGGAATGTCCAAAAGTGCGATGGAGCGTGCGTATTCGCGCCTCTCCAGCCGCGGATACCTCGGGAAGCCAGGGTTGAACCTGATCGACGTCTCACCGGACCAGAACGATGCACGGCTGCGCCGAGCACGACTGACACCGCTCGGGAAGCGCGTTGTTCAAAGTCTCACCGCGTTAATGGATGATTGAGCCAAGGCTATTCGACAGCGCGGAGCCTCATTGGCCGGCGGGCTGGAATCTAGCCGTGCAGGAAAGTGGGTTCGCTGGAAGTTCCAACGGAGACCGGGGGCGAAGACGAGCTCAGCCAGCGTGCAGCGCAACAGCGAGACGCTGAGTCAGGGTCAGTGCGGAGCGCAAAGTTCCGTGCTGATCGCGCCCGCCTTCCGTCGCACACCGCGTCGCGTTAGCGTCGCGCCATGCCCGTCATCGAAGCACTCGCGCCCTTCTATCTCTGGACGAAGTCACTGCACCTGATCGCGGTCTTCGCCTGGATGGCCGGGCTGTTCTACCTCCCGCGACTCTATGTCTATCACTCGCAGGCCGCCGTCGGATCGGCGCAATCCGACCTCTTCATCACCATGGAACGGCGCCTGCTGCGCGCGATCATGAACCCCGCGATGATCGCCGCCTGGCTGCTCGGCATCACCCTCATCCTCACGCCCGGCGCAGTCGATTGGCACGCCGGCTGGTGGCACGCGAAACTCCTCGGCGTGCTGGCGATGACCGGCTTCCACGGCCACCTGTCCGTCGCGCGCAAGGCATTCGCCGCCGGGCAGCGCCCGCGCACCGAACGTTACTGGCGCGCGGTGAATGAAGTACCGACGCTGTTGCTGGTCCTGATCGTCATCATGGTGATCGTGAAGCCGTTCTAGGCAGGCAGGCCAAGGGCTCCGCCCCTGGACCCCGCGAGGATCGTGTCGATCCTCGACCTCCATTTGTTGGCGCTGGGTTTTGGGAAGGGATTGAGTCTCGCCGGAGGCGAGCCGGGTTGGGCAGAGGGGCGCATGGGAGCACCCTCGATGGAGGGAGTTCGCGCGACGCGCCCCGCTCCCCAACCCGGCCCATCCAGCAAGCACAATACCTGCCAAACCGAGGACCAACACACGCAGGGGCCCGGGGATCGGCGCGATCCCCGGCGGAGCCCCTCGCCTCGCCTGCCTACTCCGCCGCGCCACCCTGTGGGCGCACCTCGACCTCGGCCTCTGCGCCCATTGCCGCGGCGAGTGCTTCGACCCGGCGCATGATGGATTCGCCGGCAAAGACGCCACCACCCTCGCGCAGCCGCAGCCGCAAGCGGCCGCCGTCACGCTTGATGGTGGTGCCGTCGAGCAGCGCCGTCGTGCCGCCCGAGAGCGTGTAGGCGAGGCGCAACGCGGCGCCCAGGATCTCGGCGCGGCGAACCG
>JAQGHV010000143.1 GCA_028288785.1 Rhodospirillales bacterium
CATGCAGCAACGCGCGCTTGTGCGTGTCGTCATTATCCGCGGCATTTACCAAAATGCCGTTTGCCAAGGCCGCGAAAGCGGGCTGAGCGCCGCCGGCCGGCACGCCGATCACGCCTGCTCCCGGTGCCGCGGGATACATCGCGGCGATCTCGCGGGCGATACGCGCCTTCTCGGGGTCCTCGGACCAGGCGCTGGCGGCACATCCCACCGCGTCAAGAACCAGGCGGCAGGCCTGCCGGACCACGGGCTCCGGTAGGTCCTCGAAGCGCAACTTCGCGACGAATTCTGCTAGGGCTCGGGTCGTCATATGGGGAACTCTCGTTCTTTGTCTGGTTGCTGCGGCGCGTCGGCTGTGTCGCCGACATAGTTACGGCTTGGTCTTGGTCTCTGGCCAGGACGTCATAACTCCAACCTGTTCACCGCCCGTAGCGGACCACTTTAATCGTACTCAAACGTGCCCCATCATGCCCGGCACGTTTTTTAACGTCATTGGACGGGCGGTTGTTACGCACCGCAGCATGAGGGACACTGGGTGCCTCGCCCTTCTCCCTTTTCCCAATGAGGTGCCGGACCGCATGGCCCGAGAATCTACCCGACCGCGACCATCGCCCCACCGCGCATCTGCGCGCGCCGACAGGAGCAACGCCGCTTCCCCCGAGCGCCAGTCGCCGAGCGACGTTTTGGCCGAGACCACCGAGGTGCTGTCCACCATCGGCAGCAGCATCCGCCGGCTCCGCTTGCAGCGCGGTATGACCTTGCAGATGCTGGCCACCGCAACCGGCCTCTCCTCCTCCATGCTCAGCCTGCTGGAGCGTGGCAAGGCTGGGCCCTCGATCGGCACGCTGGTGGTGATCGCCTCAGCGCTCGACACGCAAATGGCGGAGCTGCTGGGCGCGGCCGATCGCGGCGACGACCAGCCGGTGACGCGCCGGGCGGCGCAGCAGAGCTACGCCACCGCCGAGGGCGTGCAGCGCCGGATCATGAAGAACGATACGGTAAATGGCATCGAGATCGCGATCAACGAATACAACCCCGGCACCGCCAGCGCGCCAAGGCCGGTGGCGCACCAGGGGTTCGAATTCGGCATTGTGCTGGAAGGCGCGCTGGAGATCACGCTCAACGAGCGTACCTACGAGTTGTCGGAAGGCGACATCGTCTCCTACCGTTCGACCGACCCCCATCGCATCGCCAATCCTGGCGGTCGGAAGGCTCGCGCGCTTTGGGTCAACCTGAAGCCACGCTGAGCGCGCGACGAATCCCTTGCGCCTATGGAGCGAATATTTAATCATATTAAAGTTCTGCTGCCGGAGGACGCCGCGTGAAGCCTGCCGCCTTCGATTATTACGCGCCGTTGACCACGGAGGCCGCGCTGGCGCTGCTGGCCGAGCACGGCGAGGAGGGCAAGATCTTGGCGGGCGGCCAAAGTCTGGTGCCTACCATGGCGTTCCGGCTAGCCCGACCGGCCACGCTGATCGACATCAACCGCATTGCTTCACTCGACTTCTGCCGCGCTGACGATGAGGTCCTGCGCATCGGTGCACTGACCCGCCATGCCCGCTTTGAGACCCCGTTTCTGCCCGGTCCGCTCGGCGCGCTGCTGGCCGATGTAGCGCATAACATCGCCCACACCCCGATCCGCAGCCGCGGCACCTTCTGCGGCAGCCTGGCCCATGCCGATCCTGCCTCGGAATGGTGCTGCACGGCGCTGACGCTGGGGGCGACCATGGTCGTGGCTAACCACGTCAGCGAGCGGCGGGTCGCCGTCGCGGATTGGTTCCAGTCGCTGTTCACCACCGCCCTGCAGCCCGATGAGCTGTTGACCGAGGCGCGGCTGCCGCTGCGCGACGAATCCTGGCGCTACGGATTCTACGAATTCAACCGGCGTGCCGGTGACTTTGCCCTCGCCATGTCCGTGGTCGCGCTGCGGCTCGAAGGTGGCGTGGTGCGGGAGGCGCAGATCGGCCTGGGCGGCGTCGGCACCACGCCGATCCTCGCCAAAGACGCCGCGGCCGCGCTGATCGGCCAAGCGCCCGGCGAGGCGGCGTGGGGCATCGCGGCGGAACTGGCCGCGACCTGCTTCGAACCGACCGAAGACATCAACGCCTCGCCGGAATACCGTCGCGACCTGGTGCGCGCGGTGACCAAGCGGGCGCTGCGCAAGGCCGTCGCATGAAGTGGAGCGGGCAACGTCTGCCGCGCCTCGAGGACCCCGCGCTGCTGCGCGGCGAGGGGAGCTTCACGGCCGACATTGCCATCGGCGCGCGCTGCGTGCGCTTCGTGCGCAGCCCCTACGCGAGCGGGCGCATCGTCTCGATCAAGCCGCCGCCGGACATGCCGGCGGGTACCTTATTGGTGACCGGACGGGATGTGGCGCAGCTCGGCGCGATCCGACCTACCCTGGCACGCTTCAACTACGCCGCCATCGGCCAGCCGGTGCTGCCGCTGGAGCGCGTGCATTTCGTGGGCCAGGCAATCGCCGCCGTGGTCGCCGCCACGCCGGAACTGGCTGAGGACCTGGCCGACCTGGTGATGGTCGACATCGATCCTGAGGCGGCAGTGGTCGACCTCGACGCGGCCATCGCCCCCGGCGCGCCCGTACTGCACGCGGAGTCTCCCGGCAACGTGTTGGTCGAGGGTAAGCTTCGCCAGCCTGCCTGCGACGAGGCGTTCGCCGGCGCCACGCATATTGAGGAACTTGGCCTCCGCTCACGGCGGCAGAATGCGACGCCGATGGAGGCGCGCGGCGGCTGCGCGAGCTTCGACCGCGCCACCGGGCGAGTGCGGCTCACCGCCTCTTGCCAGATGCCGCACATGCTGCGAACCGGCATCGCCACCGTGCTCGACATGCCGGAGGCCGATCTGCAGGTCATCGCCCCTGATGTCGGCGGCGGCTTCGGGCAGAAGATGGCGCTGTTTCCCGAATATCCGCTGCTGGTCTGGCTGGCGCGAAGGCATCGCGGCAGTTTCGCCTGGATCGAGGACCGCAACGAGAACCTGATCGCCTCCGCCCATAGCCGCGACCAGCGCCACGTGATCCGCGGCGCCTTCGATGCCGACGGCACGCTGCGCGCGCTCGATGTCGATATCCTGTCCAATGTCGGCGCCTTCTCCTGCTACCCTATAACTTGCGGCGTCGAGCCACTGATGGCCTTGGCCGAATATCCCGGCCCCTACAAGGTGCCGGCCTATGCCGCCCGGGCGCGCGGCATCACCACCAACACCTGCCCGATGGCGCCCTACCGCGGCGTCTCGCGCCCGATCATCACCTTCGGCATCGAGCGGCTAATGGAACGGGCAGCGCAAGCGCTGGGGGTAGACCCGATCGCGCTGCGTCGGCGCAATCTGGTGAGCAGCTTTCCCTACCGCACCGCCACCGGCATGACCTTGGACGCGGCGAGCTACATCGAGGCGATGGACCTCGCCGCCGCCGCCGCTGACCTGCCCGGTTTCCGCGAACGCCAAGCCGTTGCGCGACGGGCGGGGCGCTATCTCGGCATCGGCTTCTCGGTGTTCAACGAGCGCACCGGCTACGGCACCCCGGCCTTCGCCGCGCGGAGCATGGGCATCGTGCCGGGCTATGAGGTAGTGGATATCGCCATGACCCCCGCTGGCGAAGTGGAGGCGCGCATCGGCGCCTCGCCGCATGGCCAGGGGCTACGCACCACTCTCGCGCAACTGATCGCCGACCGGCTGGGCATGGCGCCGGCGCAGGTCCGCATCGTGCATGGCGATACCGACCGGACCCCGTATGGCTGGGGCAGCTTCGCCAGCCGTGGCATGGTGATCGCGGGCGGCGCCTGTCAGATCGCCGCAGACAAGCTCGCGGAGCGGCTGCGACAGGCTGCCGCAGTCGTGCTGCAGGCGAGCGCCGAGACCATCGTACTGCGCGACGGGCAGGCCTTCGCGGGCGACGCCTCGGTGCCTATCGCCGAGCTCGCCCGCCTGGCGCACCAGCGCAGCGACATCTTCGGTACGCCGGATGGTGAAGGCCGCTTCAACCTGGCCGAGACCGCCAGCTACGACCCGGGCGGCACCTTCTCCAATGCCTGCCACGTGGCGGAGGTGGAGGTGGATGCCGAAACCGGCCATGTGCGCATCGAGCGCTATGTCGTGGTGGAGGATGCCGGACGGCTGATCAACCCGATGATCGCCGACGGTCAGGTGCATGGCGGCGTCGCGCAGGGCATCGCCAGCGCGCTGTTCGAGGAGATCATCTATGCGGAGGACGGCAACATCCTGACCGGCAGCCTGGCCGACTACCTGCCACCCACCGCGGCGGAGATCCCCGTCATTGAGATCATCCACCTGGAGACCATCAGCGACGCCAGCATCACCGGCGCCAAGGGGCTGGGCGAAGGCGGTTCGATCGGCGCGCCGGCGGCGATCGCCAACGCCATAAGCGACGCGCTGGCGCCGTTCGGCGTCGATATCACCGAGCTGCCGGCGACACCCGCGCGCATCCGCGCGCTGCTGCGCGGGCGGGAGCCCCGCGCATGAGCACCACACAAAGACCCCGCGCATGAACACACGGCACATCACCCTGAACGTCAACGGCACCGACCACGCGATCGAGGTGGAGCCGCGCCGTACCCTCGCCGATACGCTGCGGGACCAGTGCGGCTTGACCGGCACTCATTTGGGCTGCGAGCATGGCGTCTGCGGCGCCTGCACCATCATCGTCGACGATGCGCCGGTGCGCGCCTGCCTGATGTTTGGCGTACAGGCAGAAGGGCGCTTGATTCGCACGGTGGAGGGACTTGCCGATGGCCAGACCCTAAGTCCGCTGCAGCAATCCTTCTGGGACAATCACGGCCTTCAATGCGGCTTCTGTACGCCGGGATTTCTGATGCTCGCGACCTGGCTGCTGGAGCGCGAGACGATGATCGACGAGGCGGAACTGCGCCACGTCCTCTCCTCTAATCTATGCCGATGCACTGGCTACCAGAACATCCTGAAGGCGGTGCGCGAGGCGGCGAAGGGTCTGGGCAAATGGACGGAATCGGCGCCAGCGTAAGACGCATCGAAGACCCGCCCTTGCTGCGCGGCGAGGGCCGCTTCGCCGCCGACATCGACCTGCCCGGCCAGCTGCACATGCGGGTGGTGCGGGCGGGCATGGCGCATGGGCGCATCCTGTCGATCGACACTGCAGCGGCCGCGGCTATTCCGGGCGTGGTCGCGATCTGGACCGGCGCCGACGTCGCGTCCCTGCCCCCGATCGGCTTTCGCATGATGGGGCTGACCGCGCTGGAACCCTATCGACAGCCGATCCTCGCGCAACGCGTGGTGCGCTATGTCGGCGAGCCGCTGGCGGTGGTGTTCGCCGAGGACCCCTATGTCGCCGAGGACGCCGAGGAGTTGGTCTACGCCGATATTGAGGCGCTTCCGGTCATCATTCGTGCAGCCGGCCCGATCGGCGACTTCGACGCAGCGCATGGCACCGAGCCCACTATCATCCGCAAGGCCTATGGCGACATTGCCGCCGCCTTCGCCGCCGCTGAGCATGTGGTGGAACTGGAGTTGGCAGTCGGCCGCCATACCGGCGTGCCGTTGGAAACCCGTGGCGCGTCGGCGGCCTATGATGCGGCGACCGGTCGTCTCGCCATGCATGGTGCGGCCAAGGTGCCGCATACCAACCGTATCGCCATCGCGCGCATGCTCGACCTATCACTGGATCAGTTGCACCTGCATGAGGGCCATGTCGGCGGCGGCTTCGGCATACGTGGCGAGCTCTACCCGGAGGATGTGCTGGTGTGCCTGGCGGCGATGCGACTGGGGCGGCCGGTGAAGTGGATCGAGGATCGGCGCGAGCATCTGATGGCCGCCAACCATTCGCGCGACCAGCTGCACCGCATCCGCGCCGCGATTGATGCGCGCGGCTTCGTGCTCGGCGTGGAGGACGAGTTCTGGGTGGATCAGGGCGCCTATGTCCGCACCCACGCCAGCACCGTGCCGGACCTCGCTGCCGGCATGCTGCCGGGCCCTTACCTCTTCCCCGCCTATGCGGCGGCGGCGCATGTGCGGCTGACCAACAAGACCCCGGCCGGCACCTATCGCGCGCCCGGGCGGTTCGAGGGAACCTTCGTGCGCGAGCGGCTCATCGACGCCATCGCCGAGCGCGTCGGACTGGACCCGATCGCGGTGCGGCGCATCAACCTGATACCGCCGGAATCGATGCCGTTCGATCGCGGCCTCGACGCGCTTGGCACGCCGCTGGTCTATGATTCCGGCGACTACGCGCTGCTGCTGGACAAGTTCCTGCGCCACCTCGACTACGAGATGCTGCAGGCCAGCCTCGCGACACGTCGGGCGGCGGGCGAGCATGTTGGGCTGGGCCTCGCCTTCTTCGTCGAGAAGAGCGGCCTCGGCCCGTTCGACGATGTGCGGCTGGAGCTCGACGCTGGAGGTCGCGCCGTGTTGGTGACCGGCGCCGCCTCGGTCGGCCAGGGGGTGGAGACCTCGCTGGCCCAGATCACTGGCGAGATGCTCGGCATCTCCTACCTCGACGTGACGGTAGTGCATGGCCAGACCGATCGCATCGCGCGTGGCATGGGTGCCTTCGCCACGCGCGTTACGGTGATGACCGGCACGGCGATCGTGCTCGCCGCCGAGAAGCTGCGCGCCCGGCTGCTCGCCAAGGCGGCGGAGTTGCTGCAGCAGCCGGTATCGGCGCTTGTGCTGCGCGACGGCGCGGCACAGGCCGAAGGCGGCAGCCCCTCCATCGCCCTGCCGGCGCTCATCGCGGCCTGCCTGGCCGAGGAGGACGCGCCGCGCATGGTCGCCGAAGCCACCTTCGAATCCGGCCACATGACCTATCCCTACGGCATCCACCTCGCCATCGCGCGCGTCGATGCGGAGACAGGTGGCGTAGTGCTGGAGCGCTTGGCGGTGGCCTACGACATCGGCCGTACCGTCAACCCGATGCTCGTCGAAGGGCAAATCCACGGCGGCGCCGCACAGGGCATCGGCGGCGCGCTGATGGAGGAGTTCCTGTACGACGAGGATGGCCAGCCGCTGTGCACGAATCTCGCCGACTATGTGATGCCGACCTCGGGGGAAATGCCACCGATTGACATCCTGCTGACCGAGGATGCGCCAAGCGGCATAGGACGGCTTGGCGTGAAGGGCGCCGGCGAGGGCGGCACCACGGCAGCGGGAGCTGCGATCGCGGCGGCGGTGGACGCGGCGCTGGGCGGACGCGTGCCGATTACGCAGCTGCCGATTACGCCCTCCCGGTTGCATGCGGCAATGAAGCAAGCAGGATTTGAGTGAACTTCCCAAGCCCTTCTATTCGTCGCACTTCTCGAAAGAACGGCACCGAAGAACAAAAATACCTTGTTTTAAGGGAGTTACTTTATCCCCTGGTTACTTACCGCTGCAGCGGATGCGCCGGCCGCGGCAGCCCAAGGTGATCCCGCAGCGTCGTCCCCGTGTACTCCTCCCGAAACAGCCCACGCTTCTGCAGGATTGGCACCACCTGATCCACGAAATCGTCGAAGGCGCCCGGGAACCAGGGCGGCATCACGTTGAAGCCATCCGCCGCGCCCGCCTCGAACCAATCCTGCAAACCATCCGCGACCTGCTCCGGCGTACCCACGATCAATCGGTGCCCCATGGTGGCGGCGACCACGTTGCGCAGCTGCCGAAGGGTCAGATTCTCCTTCTTCGCCAGCGCACTCAGCGTGACCGCGTGGCCGCGCATGATGCCGGATGGTGGCAACTCTGGCACCGGAGCGTCGAGGTCGTAGCTGGTGAGGTCGTGGCCAAGGCGCTCGGCCAGCACCTGAAGGGCTACGATCGGATCGGCGCATTCACCGAGCGTGGCTAGCTTGGCCTTCGCCTCAGCCTCAGTGCCGCCGATGATGGCGCTTACGCCGGGCATGATCTTGATATGGTCGGCGGAGCGGCCGAAGCCGACGGCACGCCGCTTGAGGTCATCGGAGAAGGCGCGCGCCACCTCGCGGTCCTGGTGAACGGCATAAACGATCTCGGCAACCTTCGCAGCGAGGTCGCGCCCGGCTTCGGAGGCGCCCGCCTGGATCATCACCGGGTAACCCTGCGGCGGGCGGGACATGTTCAGCGGACCGCGCACCTGGAAGTATTTCCCGACGTGGTTGAGCACGTGCATTTTGGCCGCATCGAAGAATTTTCCGCTCTCCTGGTCGAGGGTCCAGATTCCATCCTCGCAGGTGTCGAGCAGGCCCTTGATCACCTCGACGAATTCCGAGGCAATGGCGTAACGCTCATCATGCTCGGGGTGCGGGCCGCGATTGAAGTTTAGCGCCGCGTCGGCGAAAGCGCCGGTGACGATGTTCCAGCCGCAGCGACCATTGCTCATATGGTCGATGGAGCCGAGGTAGCGCGCGAGGTTGTAGGGCTCGGTGTAGGTGGTCGACGCAGTGGCGGCGAGGCCGATCTTCTCCGTCACCATGGCGAGCGCGGCGAGTAGGGTCAGCGGCTCCAGCCGCAACACCATCGAGGGGTGCATGTCCGGCCTGGTGTTTACCGCGTCGGCCAGGAACAGCAGGTCGAACTTGCCGCGCTCAGCCGTGCGAGCGATGTGGCGAATGAGGGGCAGGTTTTCGGAGCCTGCCTCGGCGCCGGGCATGCGCCAGCCGGCGATATGGTGGCCTGCGGCGAGGATGAATACGCCGAGATGCATCTGGCGTGGCGTGGGCATGGCCTTCGCTTGCTCCATGGTCGGAAGGAGGCGCCCGACCGGGCGCGGTAAATTTTAGTAGCATTAAATATTAGCGCCGAAAACCATCATGGCAGCTTCGCGACACTGCGCCGTTTCTTCCGCCGCGGCGGCTAAGCTGTATGCCCCGTTACTCACCAATCGTGCAGTGTAGCGCTAAATCGTCGAGTAGGGCGCGAATGGTTGTTGAATGTGACTAAAGACAATTTTAAGGTGACTGGGTTCCGGTGACCACCTTGGCGTGGCGCCGCAAATGGCGGGGCGAGGCCCAACCGGCAGCGGATTCGCATTCGCGGACGCATGGCGGAAGGCATCGACGCGACACGGGGATCCAGGGGCTGGCTGACCGAGGAGCGGATTGATGTTGACGCGACGTTCGACGATGGGGCTGGCGATCGCCAGCATGGCCGGTGCTTCGAAGCCGGCACTCGCGCAGGGCTATCCTGACGGGCCAGTGCGGCTGGTGATCGGCTTCCCACCCGGCGGCACGGTGGACACCATCGGCCGGCTTATCGTCGGACCGATTGGCACTCGGCTCGGCGCGCCGATGATCATCGACACGCGCGCGGGTGCAGCCGGTGTGCTGGCGGTGGAAGCCGTGGCGCGCGGCCGGCCGGACGGGCAGATGGTCGTGATGGCCTCCGCTGGCGCGCTCGCCGTCATGCCGCACATGCTCGACACCATGCCCTACGACACCGAGCGCGACCTCGCGCCGGTGACGCTTCTGGCGCGCACGCCACAGGTGCTGGCGATTGGCCGGCATGTGCGGGCGAACAGCGTGGCGGAGCTGGTGGCTATGGCGAAGGCTCAGCCGGGGCGGCACACCTTTGGGTCCACCGGCGTCGGCTCGACGCTGCATCTGGCCGGCGAACTGTTCAAGATGAGGGCCGGGATCAATCTGCTACACGTGCCCTATCGCGGCGGCGCGCCGGCAGTGACCGCAATGCTTACTGGCGAGATCGACATGCTGATTACCGATACGCCGACAGTGATGGCTCATGTGCGCACCGGCGAGTTCCGCACCCTGGCGCTGGCCTCCTCCGAGCGCCTCGCTGCCCTGCCGGACACGCCCACCATGGCCGAGGCCGGCATAGCCGACATGATCGCCGAGGGCTGGTACGGAATCTATGCCCCCGCCCGCACGCCTGCCGACCGAATCCAGGCGATTCGCAGCGCCGTCATCGAAGGCCTTCGCGATCCGCAGACGCTGCGCGCGCTGGGTGAGCTCGGCGCTGTAGTCACCACCTCCACACCCGAGGAGCTGCGCGACTACGCGCGCAGCGAATTCGTAAAATGGGGCGAGGTCGTCCGCGTCTCCGGCGCACGCGCCGGCCGGTGATCCCGCCCGCCCACATCATCAAGGATCAGCCATGAAGATCACCGACCTCACGCATCTGATGAACGTGCACACGCCCGGTTGGGTCGGCTACGCCGGCAACCAGATGTATTACGCGCAGAATCTTCAGACCAAGCGCATCGTTGCCCAGCGCATCGACAGCGCGCTGCATGTCGGAACCCATATCGACGGGGCAATGCACGGCACCGATGGCATGGGCGACATGGCGTCGTACGCCATGGATTTCCTGGTCTCGCCGGGCGCGGTGGTCGATGTCTCGGCGCATATGGATGATTGGGCGGTCATCACCCCCGCGATGATCGAGAGTTCGGGCGTGGAAGTGAAGGAGGGTGACATCCTGATCCTGCACACCGGCTGGCACCGCTACTGGGAGGGCAAGCCGAAGCAGGATCTGGTGCGCTATTTCTGTATGCACCCAGGGCCCGGGCTCGACCTGCTCTACTGGATGATCGAGAAGAAGATCAAATGGTTCGGTATCGACTGCGGGTCCGGCGACCACTCGATGAACACGTCCATCCGGGAGATGCGGCCGGACCTTGCTCGTGAGTTCGAAGGCCGCGTCGGCAAGAGCTGCAGTGAATTTTTTGGCAGCTTCGAATACACCCACAAATCCGGCCGGCACGTGAAGGATGACATCTTCCCCTTCCACTCGCTCGCCTTCCAGCACGGCATCATCCATGCGGAGAATGTCGGTGGCGACATCGAGATGATGTTGAACAAGCGCTGCATCATCGGCGCCTTTCCCTGGCGCTATGAGGGGCTTGAGGCGAGCCCGTGCCGCATCCTCTGCATCGAGGAGGCCGGCACCGAAGTTGAGGCGGTCGGCGACGTTGCGAGGGCAATTTTCAACCGCCGTGTCGGCTGAGTCGGCCAGTCGGTAGCTGGCGAGCGACGGGTGGATTCGCGCAGATAATACCGGCGCGGCGCAAAGGCGCCGCGCCGGCGGCGCCTCACCCTCCTGCGCAGCCGCTATCCCGCCGGCTGGTTGCGTACGATCAGTGTCCGGTGGTGGGGAGCAAGGGGACAGACCGCGCTGGGCGTCGCTCAGCAGTGGACGCCGGCGCCCGGGGCGTCATCAGCTCCGCGGCATGGCTGGGTCCGCCCGGTCAGGGGCGGTTCTTGAACACCATCCAGCATCCGCTTTCCGCCGCCGCGAAGAGTTCGGCGAGCGCAGCGTTCACGGCCGCCGGCTCCTCCGTCGTGATGGTGTGGCCGGCACGCGGAATCACGGCCAGTGCCGCGGTTGGCACGATGCGCTTGAGGAAGAGCGATCCTTCGAGGCAGGGCGCGTCCTCGTCCCCGAGCAGCACGAGGAGGGGCGGGACGAAGCCGCGGAGCTCGGCCTCCAACTCCCACAGTGTTGGCCGCTTCATCTGCAGGTTCAGCATCGTCATCGCCGAACCGTGGCCGGAGTGCTCGGCCAGCATCCTCACGAACTCCGCGAAGCCGCGCGGGTCCTTCGCCTTGAACGACAGGCGCATGGGGAAATGCGCGTAGGCCACCGCCGCCTCTTCCATGGACTTGTCCCGGAACAGCCCGGCGATGTTGCGGCAGGCCTCGGCCGCGGCGTCGCGTTCGGCGGGGTTCGAGCCCCAGCCGCAGCCCAGGGCAGCGACTGAGAGACAGCGTTCCGGGTGATGCAGCCCTACATGCAGCGCCGTGAAGGCCCCCATGGAGTGGCCGACGACATGGGCGCGCTCGATGCCGAGGGCATCCATGATGGCGACCACATCGAGCCGCGCGATGTCCTGCCCATAGCGTTCTGCCGCCTCGGGCACGTCGGAGGGCGGGTAGCCGCGCGCCGAGAACGCAACGCAGCGGTGTGACCGCGCGAACTGGCGCATCTGCGGCTCCCAGGAGCGGAGGTCGCCCGCGAACTCATGGACGAAGACGATCGGAATCCCCGCCCCCGCCTCCTCAAAGGCCAGGCGTGCGCCATCATGGCTGGTGACGAAGTGCATGCGCTCAACCCAGTCCGAAGAGGGCGCGGGCATTGCCCTCGCGGATAAGCGCGGCCTCCTCCTCGGGCAGCGCGGCCGCCGCGAGTGTCGCCAGCGGGTCGCGATCCATGGGCGGGAAGGCGTCGTCCGTGCCGAGCAGCACGCGGTCTGCGCCTACCATGCCCACCAGGGTCCGCACGAGGTCGCCGCTGTGCAGAATGGTGTCGTAATGGCAGCGTCGGAGGTAGTGAGAGGGCGGATGCTTTGCGCCGCTCCCGCCCGCCGCGGCCGGCAGGCGCTCATACATCACATCGAGGCGGCCGCTCAGCCAGAGCAGTGCGCCGCCCCCGTGCGGCAGGAACAATTCCATCTCGGGGAAGCGGTCGAGCACGCCGGAATGGATGAGGCTGGCGATGGCGAGCGTCGTGTCGAAGGTGTAGCCCGCCACCTGCGTCAGCCCCCACCGCCGAACCCGCGGCCCCGGCGCGAGGTCCACCGGGTGGATGAACAACGGCACGCCGAGTTCCTGCACGGCCGCCCAATAAGGATCCAGTTCCAACTCGCCCAGGCTGATGCCGCCGAAATTGGCCGGCGCCGCGGCGCCCTTGGCGCCACCTTCGCGGACGGCGCGGCGCAGCTCGGCCGCCGCGGCCACTGGGTCCTGAAGGGCGGCCGACGCGAGCCAGGCGAAATGCTCCGGGCGTCGGTGGCACAGGTCGGCCAGCGCGTCGTTCATCACGCGGTGCCAGCGCGTGCCCTTTTCGGCGGAAAGACCGAAGCCGAACATGTCCGTCCAGACGGAGAGCACCTGCATGGACAGGCCCATTCCTGCCATGGCGGCGATGCGCGCTTCCTCCGTCTCGATGAGACGCGGGAAGAAAGGGCGAAGCCGGGTGCCATCCGCATAGGCAAGGGCGGGCGGGCCCTCTCCGGGAGAGATGGACACGCCCATGGCGTCGCCTTCGCGCCGCACCGCATCGAGGATGCCGGCGGGGATGTAGTGGGCGTGCGCGTCAATGGCTGTCATGGATGGGCTTCTCCGGGATCAGTCGCAGCAGCCGGTCCGGCCCCAGCGGCAGGTGGTTGATCTCCACGCCGAGCGGGCGCAGCGCATCGGCGATGGCGTTGCCGATCGCCGCAGCGCAGGCGACCACCCCGCCCTCGCCCGCACCCTTGGCGCCGAGCGGGTTCAGCGTGGAGGGTGAGTTCTCGAGCGTGATCGCCTCGATGTGCGGAAAGCAGGAAGCGGTGGCCACGAGGTAGTCCGCCAGGCTGCCGGTCAGCAGCTGACCGTTCTCATCGTAGACGAGCTCGTCAAGGAAGGCAGCGCCGATGCCCTGAACCGCTGCGCCGATCGCTTGGCCATGAACCATGAGCGGGTTGATGGCCCGCCCCACATCCTCGCTCGCGATGTAGCGCAACACCTCGACCTGGCCCGTCTCGGTGTCCACGGCGACATGGGCGGCGTGGGCGCCGCAGGTGTAGGTGCGGCCATCCGGCTTGAAGGTCTCGGTGGCATCGGGCGCCTCACCCGCCTCGCGCATCCAGCCATGGAGCTCCGCAAGCGTGGCCAGGGACTGCACGCCGCTCTCGCGCCGGAGGTGGCCCTCCGCGAGCACGAGATCCTCCGCGCGGAGCTGGAGGCGGGTGGCGGCCACGCGCAGCACCTTTGCCCGAAGGCTTCTCGCCGCGAGGTGGATGGCGCTGCCGCCGACGACCACGGCGCGGCTGTGATAGGTGCCGAAGCCGCCCTCGATCAGCGAGGCGGTGCCGTTCAGCAACTCGATATCGGCGAGCGGCACCCCGCCATCGAATGCGTCGGCCGCGATCTGCGCGAGCACGGTCTGATGCCCCTGCCCCTGCGTCGAGACACCCGAGATGATGCGCAGCCCTCCAGTGCTGTTCAGCTCGACCCGTGCGGTCTCCGAGGGGCCCGCGCCGCTGCTCTCCACGAAGCAGGCAAGCCCGATGCCGCGCAGCCTTCCATCTGGCTGAGGTTTACGGACCTCCTTCCGGAGCTCCTCGTACCCGATGGCGTTCAGGACGGCATCGAAGGCGGCAGGCACGTCGCTGCTATCGATGGCGCTTGTCGGCTCGTAGGGCACGAGGTTGCCGATGGACCAGGGCATGTCCTCCGGCCGCAGCAGGTTGCGCTGGCGGATCTCCGCGGGGTCGAGACCGAGTTCATCGGCGGCGATGTCGATGAGTCGTTCGCGGAAGAAATGGGCCTCGTAGCGGCCGGGGCCGCGCAGCGTGCCGACCGGCGTCTTGTTGGTCAGCACCGCCTCGACCTCGAGCGCCACGTCCTTCATGCGGTAAGGGCCGGGGAGGAACTGCGCCGCCTTGGCCGGCACCACACCGCCATTGGTGCGCACATAGGCCCCCATATCGGCGGAAACCTTCGCTCGCAGGCCGAGCATGGTGCCGTCGCGCGCGAAAGCGATGCCGACCGTCGCCTCCATCTCGCGCGAATGATTGGTGGTGAGGAGATGCTCCCGCCGGTCCTCGATCCATTTCACCGGCGCGCCGAAGCGAAGCGCGGCGAAAGGAACCAGGAAATCCTCGGGGTAGAACTCGCCCTTGACGCCGAACCCACCGCCGACATCCACCTCGATCAGATCCATGGAGTGTTCAGGCCGCCCCAGCATGACGGCGAGTGCCCGGCGGTTCCACTGCGTGACCTTCGTGGCCCCCCAGCA
>JAQGHV010000153.1 GCA_028288785.1 Rhodospirillales bacterium
CCGACACAAACACCGTGATCAAAGCCAACACCAAGCAACATCACCCTCACAGGCAACACCACCAGACGCCGACCGCGCATCCCACCCCTCAACTTACAAAGGGACAGAACACAACATCAGCAGCACAAGCATCAGACACCACAAAACAAAGGTGACTAAAAACTTCCAAACCAGATGCGGTTGTCAAAGAACTCCCAGTCTCCAGGGACAAAAACACCATCCGAGAAACTCTCTCTCGGTTGGCGCTCTATCCCGTCTTCCGGGGCACCGCGTGGGTCGCTGCGTCAGACCCTGGGGTCCGGCGCCTCACTCCGCTGCGGTAATCGGGCTTTTAGGTCTCTGCCCCCGACCCGTCAACAGTTTTTTTCTGCCATTTGCTGAACCATGTGGCGAATTGTGGAATCCCGACCTCGATCGGCGTGCTCGGCGCATACCCCGTGAGCGCTGAAATCGCGTCCACATCGGCAAAAGTCTCGCGCACCTCGGTCGCCGGCCGCGCTGCATCCAGGATCACGGCCCGCTTGCCGAGCGCCGCCTCGAGCACCTCGACGAAACGCGACACCAACTCGCTTCGATGATTGCCGATGTTCAGGATCCGCGGCTCCGCGGCGGGTGCCGGCCTGTCCAGGACTCCCAGAACTCCGGCGACGATATCAGCGATGTAGGTGAAATCCCGCTTGAGGCGGCCGCCCTCGTAGAGCGTGATCGGACGACCCGCCAGGATTGCCTCCGCGAACAACCAGGGCGCCATGTCGGGCCGCCCCCAGGGTCCATAGACCGTGAAGAAACGCAGCCCCGTCTGTGGCAGGCCGAACAGGTGCGCATAGGCCGCGCTCATCAGCTCGCCGGCCCGTTTGGTCGCCGCGTAGAGCGAGACCGGCGTATCCACCCGGTCCGCCTCCGCGAAGGGAAGCGTGGTGTTGCCGCCATAGACCGAGGACGAGCTCGCATAGACCAGATGCTGCAACCGCCCGATCCGGCGAGCCAGTTCGAGCACCACCAGGTGCCCCATCACGTTGGCATCGACATAGGCGTAGGGGTCGATCAGCGAATGCCGCACGCCCGCCTGCGCCGCGAGGTGCAGGATGCTGGTGATCCCGGGCTCCTCATCCGCCAGCGCCAGCATCGCGGCGCGATCGCCGATATCGAGGGGCCGGAAGCTGAACCCCGCCTGCCCTTCCAACCGCGCGAGCCGCGCCCGCTTCAGCCGCACATCGTAATAGTTATTGAGCGTATCGACGCCGATGATCCGTTCGCCGCGCGCCAGCAGCGCCTCGGCGGCGTGCATGCCGATGAAGCCCGCGACGCCTGTCACCAGGATCGTCACGGACTCAGCTTGTCACCTGACGAGCCGCCACAAGCATTCAGCTATCCGAGCGGATGTTGTTGTCGCGGATGACCTCGCCCCACTTGTCGATCTGCTGGGCGAGGAAGGCGCGGCACTCATCGGGGCTGCCGGCGACGACGTCGCAGCCCTGCTCCTCGATCTTGCGCTTCACCTCGGGATCCGCGAGCGCGAGGGTCATCGCCTCCTGCATGCGGCGCAGGATGGGCTCGGGCGTCCCCGCGCGGCCCAGGAAGGCCCACCAGGTCGGCGCCTCGAAGTCGCCCACGCCCTGTTGTGCGAAGCTCTGCGTGCCCGGCACGTGGCGGCTCTCGGTCCGGGTCGTGACGCCGAGCGGACGCAGCGTGCCGGCGCGGATGTGCTGGCTGATGATAACCACGTTGGACATGAACAGCGGCACGTTCCCCGCGATCGCGTCCTGCAGGGCGGGCCCGCCGCCGCGATAGGGCACGTGCATCAGGCTTATCCCCGCCCGCGCCGAGAGCAGCACCGTCGAGACGTGCGCAAGCCCACCGACCCCGGAACTCGCATAGCCGATCGTGTCCGGCGCCGCCTTCGCCGCGGCCACCACATCGGCGAAGGTCCGGTATGGCGTGGACTGGTGCGCCACGAGTGCCAGCGGCCCGGTCGCCACCAGCGTCACCGGTGCAAAGGCCTCGAGGGTGCGGTAGGGCAGCTGCATCACGGTCTGGTTGGTCGCCTCATTGTCGTAGGCGAGCATCCAGGTGTAGCCGTCCGCCGGCGCCCGCGCCGCCTCGGCGGACCCGATGGCCCCCGAGGCGCCGCCCCGATTCTCGATGATCACCGGCCGCCCGAGGATCTCGGCCAGCTTCTGCTGGAACAGCCGCGCCACCGTGTCGGTCGAACCGCCGGGCGGCCAGGGCACGATGATCCGCAGCGGCCGGTCCGGCCAGGCACCGGTCTGGGCATCGGCGATATGAGGCGCGGCGAGCGTGCCGGCGGTGGCGGCCAATAGCGTGCGGCGGAGCATGACTTGTCCTCGGCGATTCATGGCGCCTTGACGGGCGCGGTTTTATTGCGCGGATACGCGCGAATAGTAGGCCTTTGCCACGCGGGGCGGCGCCCCTCAAGCCCACGCGGCAAGACAATCACGGTGCCCTTGCCGGTCGCGGCCCCGCAATGCCTCGTATCGCGGGGCCGCGCCAGACTACTGGCCGGTCAGCCCTCCTGCGCCCCCAGGAAGTCGCCGTTCCCTAGGAGCCGACTCGCTCGCGCTGGGCGACCTCGGCGCGCAGCAGCGCCACCTCGGCCCGCAGCGCGGCAAGCTGCTCGCCGACCGGGTCCGCCTCCGGCCGTGTCATCCCGTAGCCGATGCAGGGATCGCTACACGGGTCGCCCTTGGGCGGCCGCGCGGGAATGCCGACCACCGTCTGGTCGGCGGGCACGTCGCGCACCACCACCGCATTGGCACCGATCCGCGCGCCATCCCCCACCATGATCGGCCCGAGTACCTTGGCGCCGGCCCCGATCGTCACGCCATTGCCGATGGTCGGGTGCCGCTTGCCGACCGCAGTCGTGAGGCCGCCGAGCGTCACCCCATGGTACATGTACACGTCGTCGCCGACCTCGGCCGTTTCGCCGAAGACCACGCCCATGCCGTGGTCGATGAACAGCCGCCGGCCGATCTTGGCACCCGGATGGATCTCGATCCCGGTCAGGAAACGCGACAGGTGGGACACGCAGCGCGCCGGCCCGCGCATGCCTGCGCGCCACAGCCAATGCGCCAGGCGATGCCACACCACCGCGTGCAACCCAGCATAGCAGAGGATCGTCTCCGGCCAGTTCGGGTTGGCAGGGTCGCGGGCGCGGATGTTGCGGCCGAGTTCGAGGAGTTCCATGGGCGCTCTCAGACCTCCAGCCAGGCGGGGACGGGCAGGCCCTTGCCGCGCAGGAATTCGGGGTTGAACAGCTTCGACTGGTAGCGCGCGGCACCGTCGCACAGGATGGTCACGATGGTGTGGCCGGGGCCCATCTTGCGCGCGACCCGGATCGCGGCGGCGACATTCACCCCGGCCGAACCACCGACCGAAATGCCTTCCTCCGACTGGAGCGCATAGATCTGCGCAAGCGCCTCGGCGTCCGGGATCTGCTCGGCATCGTCGATCGGCGCGCCCTCGAGATTGCCGGGAACCCGCGCCGCCTGCCCGATGCCCTCGGTGACGGAGCTGCCCTCGCTCGCCTTCACAATGCCGGTCTTCGCCCACGAATAGAGCGCACTGCCGAGCGGGTCGGCGAGGATGATGCGCACGCTGTTCTTCCGAGCCTTCAAGGCGCGGGCGACGCCGGCGAGCGTGCCGCCGGTCCCGCAGGAGCAGGTGAAGGCGTCGATGCCGCCATTGGTCTGGTCCCAGATCTCGGGGCCGGTCGTCGCCTCATGGGCGGCGCCATTGGCCGGGTTGTCGAACTGGTTCGCGTGGACGGCGCCCATCTCGCCCGCGAGGCGGCGCGAGAAATGAACGTAGTTGCCGGGGTCTGAATAGGGTTTCGGCGGCATCAGGCGCAGGTCGGCGCCGATCATGCGCAGGAAGTCGATCTTCTCGCGGCTCTGGGTGTCCGGCATGATGATGATGCTGCGGTAGCCCCGGGCATTGGCGACCAGCGTGATGCCGATGCCGGTATTCCCAGCGGTGCCCTCGACGATGGTGCCGGGCTTCCCCGGAGTGAGGCGGCCATCCCGCTCGGCGGCCTCGATGATACCCAGCGCGGCGCGGTCCTTGACCGAGCCGCCGGGGTTCATGAATTCGGCCTTGCCCAGGATCTCGCAGCCGGTCTCCTCGGAGGCACGGCGGAGGCGAATCAGGGGCGTGTTTCCGACCGCGCCGGCGAACCCCTCCACGATATGCGCCGGCATTGTGAGCTCCTGAGATCCTTGGATCAGATTCGGTTGCATTTGGCCACGCTTCAAGGGGCTTGGTCGCGGTGCTGCCATGCGAGCAACCGGGCGACTCCCCGTTGCCAGAGATGGCTTTGGCTTGCGTGGCCTTCCCAGGAGAAACCTACGCTTTGACGAGGTCGATCGAAGCCAAAACTTGCTTTGGAAAAGGCGTTGTGGAGAAAGCACCATCGCTAAAATTGCCGCCGGTGCACTAAGGAGGTGGGGCGAAACGTCTCCGCGAGGCGCGGGATGGTTGACGCGACGTTCGGCTGATAAGAACATAACTAGAACATGAGCCTCGCACCCCTTCCCCCCATGGCCGAGATGGATCGCGCCGCCACGCTCGCAGCGCTGCGCGCCCGCGTGGCCCGCATGGAGCGCGGCGGCGCGGCCGAAGCGCTGGAGCGCGGCGATGGCCGCGCCATCAAGCTATCGCCCGCCATCGACGCGGCATTGCCTTGGGGCGGGCTGGCACGAGCTGGCCTGCATGAGATCACCGGCCCGGATATCGGCGCCGTCACCGCCTTCGCCGCCCTCATCCTCGCGCGCACGGAGAACACGGTGCTGTGGATCGGCCCGGAGCCAAACGCCTGGCCGCCGGGGCTTGCGCGCTTCGGGCTGCGGCCGGAGCACCTGGTCTTCGTCCATGCGGGGAGTGCGCAGGATGGGCTCTGGGCGATGGAGGAATCGCTGCGTTGCCCCGGGATCGGCGGCGCGCTGCTCGAACTGCGCGAGATCGACCTCACCGCCGCGCGGCGGCTGCAACTGGCCGCGGAATCCGGCGGGCCGATCGGGCTGCTGCTCCGCGGCGATGCCGAGACGGGCCAGGCCTCGCCGGCGCTGACCCGCTGGCGGGTTTCCCCCATAGCCGGCACCGGCGCGGCGCATGACCTCGGCGATCCCGGCTGGCGGCTTGAGCTGCTGCGCTGTCGCGGCGGCAAGCCGCAAAGCTGGGAGACGCGATGGCGAGCCAGCACGGATAGTCTCACAACGGATGACGATGATGTTGCGAATCATTCTCATTTAACCTAGCGTCCGGGCTCCATCGGTGGAGTCTTCAAAAACATGGCCACACGCGGCATTCCCCTCTGGCCCTGGCTCGACCAGGCGGCCGACGACCTTCCCTCAGCCGAGCGCCTGCTGCTCGATGCCGCCCGGTTGTGGCAGCAGGAAGCACAGGCCGCCCGCCCTCCCGCGCCGGCGCTGCGCATGTTGCTCACAAGCGCCGACGCTGGCACGACGCTGGAACCGCTCGAAACCATCCTGCGATTGATGCCCTGGGGTGATCAGCCCTTCGCGTGCCTCCTGTGCCCCGCCATCCATCCTGTCGAGGGCGGGTTTCTGCTCGCGACGGCGCTGGCGCAGCGTGGGGCGGCGCGTGAGTCCCTCGTCATCTGGCTGCGCTGGATGCCGCTGCTTGATGCCTGCCAGGCCTTGACGCATGGAGTCCGGCTCAGCGCGGCACTGCGCGATGGCGGGCTGACGCTGCGCGAACCTTGGCGCGCGAACGGGATGCGCTGAAGGAGCCATCCGAACTCGAACGCGCGGGAACGACACCAGCGCACCAGGGTCTGTGCCGAGCGGCCGACGGCGGCCCAAACGCTTTCCGCCGAACCAGCAGGCTGAATAGTCACCGCTGGCCGTCTTGCCAAACACGGGACCAGACGGCCGGGCCTGTTCTCCCGCCGAGCCACTCGGCCGATTGCCCGCCGCCGGCTGCCCTCCTTGCGAGGTGGCCCAAAGCTCGCCGACCGCCCGCCTAGCCCAGGGGGCGAATGGCCATATCTCTGGTCTGGCACACAGCAGCGAGCCGGCGAATCGCGCCCATCATCCATCAGCATGCCGGGAACATGACCGTTCATCCATTTTGAACGCTGATCCCCGTGCGCCACATTCCCGCCGTTTTGTGCACTGCAAGAAGATAGTATTTACAGACGCTTATACGGTAATATCTCGAAACATGGATTGACTGGCTTCCGCCCCCCTGCCCAGCCATCTTCCCCTTGGATCGCTGCCTCCTTCGGGTAAGGACAAGCGGTCTGGTGGTGGTGCCCCGTCGGGATCCACCGCCTCGGCAGCCGGGCATCTCGCTCGGCAAACAAGGGTACAGGGGTCTCATGGACGGTTCCATCCAAGCTGAGCACGGGCGACGCCGCACGCTGAAAAGCGCGATCGGCTGCACCGGCATCGGCTTGCATACCGGCCGCCGTGTCTCCCTCACCTTGCGTCCGGCGGACGCCGGCACCGGCATCGTGTTCCGCCGCACCGACCTCGGCGGCGCGACCATCGCCGCGCGCTTCGACCAGGTGGTCGACACCCGCCTTTGCACCGCCATTGCCTCGGATGAGACGCCGGACCTGCGCGTCGGCACCATCGAGCACCTCATGGCCGCCTTCGCCGGCGCCGGCATCGACGATGCCGAGGTCGATGTCGATGCCGCCGAGCTCCCCATCCTCGATGGCTCGGCCGCGCCCTTCCTGTTCCTCATCGACTGCGCCGGCATCGTGACCACCGCCATGCCCCGCGCCGCGATCGAGGTGCTGCGCCCGGTTCGCGTCGAGGATGCCTCGGGCGCCTTCGCCGAACTGCTCCCCTCCCGCGAGGGCGGCTTCGAGGCCGAACTCGAGATCGATTTCCCGAACACCGCCATCGGCCGCCAGCGCCTGTCGATGCGCGTCACCGGCAACGGCTTCCGCGACATGCTGGCCGATGCTCGCACCTTCACCCTTGCCGAGGATGTGGCGCGGCTGCGCAAGGCCGGCCTGGCCCGCGGCGGCAGCTTGGCGAATGCCGTCGTCGTGGACGGTCCGCTGGTGCTCAATCCCGGCGGCCTGCGCACGCCCGACGAGTTCGTCCGCCACAAGATGCTGGACGTGGTGGGCGACCTCGCCCTGGCCGGCGCGCCGTTGAAGGCGCGGTTCCGCGGCAATCGGTCGGGCCATGCGCTGAACAACCGCCTGCTCCGCGCACTGTTCGCCGACCACACGGCGTACCGCCGCGTCGGCGCCAGTGAGATGGCGTTCGACGGCATCGGCGTCCGGATGCCGGCCGCCGCCGCCCCCGCGCGGGACTAGGCTTTCAGGCCTTCGCAGGCCCGGCTTGGCGCTGCCCCGCCAAGCCATGATATAGAACGGCACCAGCATCACGGTCCGCACCATGCGCTTCAAGCTACTTCCGCTGATCCCGATTCTCGCCGTCACGACCGCGCTTGCCGCTTGCGGCAGTTCGACCCCGCGCGCGTGGGACGGCACCAACGCGGGACGCATCTCCAATTCGACCACTCCCGCCGGCCCCAGTGGTACTGCCGTCGCTGACAGCGCGCCGGAGGACCTCTACGCCGAGGGCATGCGCCAGCTCCGCGCGCAGAACTACGCGACGGCGGTCCGTGCCTTCGACACCGTCGAGCGCGAACACCCCTATTCCACCTGGGCCACGAGCGCGAAGCTCATGGCCGCCTACACCGAATACCAGCGCAATCGCTACACCGAGGCGATCGGCGCGCTCGACCGCTTCATCCAGCTGCATCCGGCCCATCGCGACATCGCCTACGCCTACTACCTGCGCGCGCTGTCGCAGTATGAGCAGATCAACGATTCCGAGCGCGACCAGCGCCAGACGGAGATCGCGCTGGCCGCATTGCAGGATGTCGTGAGCCGCTTCCCTGACACCGCCTATGCCCGCGACGCCCGCCTCAAGATCGATCTCGCGCGCGATCACCTCGCGGGCCGGGAGATGCACATCGCGCGCTTCTACCAGCGCCAGGGGCTCTACACCGCCGCCGTCGGCCGCTACCGCCGCGTGGTCGAGGAATTCCAGACGACGAACCACGTGCCCGAGGCGCTGCACCGTCTGACCGAGATCTACCTGACCCTTGGCCTGCGGGACGAGGCGCGGCGCACCGCCGCCGTGCTCGGCCACAACTACCCGGGCAATGAATGGTACCAGGACACCTATGCGCTGGTCGGCGATGGCGTATCGCCTTCCGGCGAGCGCCCTGGCTTCTTCCGCCGCGCGGTGGGCTGGGTCTTCTGAGCCAGACGGGGCGCGCGACATGCTCGCCTCTCTCGCGATCCGCGATGTGGTGCTGATCGAGCGCCTGGACCTCTCCTTTGGTCCGGGCCTCACGGTGCTGACCGGCGAGACCGGTGCGGGCAAATCCATCCTGCTCGACGCGCTGGGCCTCGCCCTCGGCAGCCGCGCGGAGCAAGGCATCGTCCGCGCCGGCCAGCCCCAGGCGAGCGTCGCCGCCTGCTTCGCCCCACCCCCCGCGCACCCCGCCTTCGCGCTGCTCGCCGAACACGGCATGGCCGCGGAGGAGGAGATCGTGCTGCGCCGCGTGGTGCAGGGCGATGGCCGCTCGCGCGCCTTCGTGAATGACGAGCCGGTCGGTGTCGCGCTGCTCAAGCGTCTGGGCGCGCTGCTGATCGAGGTTCAGGGCCAGCACGACCAGGTGGGCCTTGCGGACCCCACCACCCATGCCGGGCTGCTCGATGCCTTCGGCACGCTGGAGCCGGCCCGCGCCGCCACCGCGACCGCCTGGTCGCAATGGCGCGGCACCGAGCGTGCGCTGGCCGAGGCTGAGGCCGCCATCGCCGCCGCGCAGCGCGACGAGGAATGGCTGCGCCACACCATCGCGGAACTGTCCGAACTCGC
>JAQGHV010000164.1 GCA_028288785.1 Rhodospirillales bacterium
TGGGCGGCGCAGGCGTGGCGCCGCCGGGTCGCTGCGGCGGCGGGAGGGCGTTGGGCGTGCCGAGGCTCGACTGCGCCACCGCGGGCGCCGCCAAGGCGAAACACAGAATCATGACCAGGGCTGCGCGCATGCCTACCCTCTCGCCCACCCGGCAGGCCCTGGTCAAGCGGTCCGCTGTGGCGAAACCCAGCCGTGCGAAGCGGTGCACGCGATGAAAAGCACCGGGCGCGGCAGACCCACGCTCGTGGCCCCTCCCCCAAACGTTCCATGCGGGTGAAGATGGCGCATGAACAGCGTCCTCGCCGGCGTCGCGCTGCAGCTCGCCGCGTTGGCCGTCTTCGTCCTCATGGACACCATGATCAAGCTACTGACCGCCGGGTTCGCGGTGCCGCAGCTGATGTGGGCGCGGTTCGTGTTCAGCTTCGCCACCGTCGCAGTCTTCCTTTGGGCGACGACGGGAAGCCTGCCCTGGCGATCGCATGCGCCGTGGCTGCAGACCGCGCGGAGCCTGCTGCTTTGTGCCTGTTCGCTGCTGTTTTCGACCGCGCTCGCCCACATTCCACTCGCGGACGCGACCGCGGTGGGCTTCGCATCGCCACTGCTGACCGTCGCGCTCGCCGCGCTGCTGTTGCGCGAGACCGTGAGTTGGCGCCGCTGGACGGGCGTGGCGATCGGGCTCTGCGGCGTCATCATCGTGCTGCGGCCGACATTCATAACCGGGGGCGTGGCGCCGCACTGGGCCACGCTGCTGCCGCTCGGCACTGCCATCCTGTTCGCCTTCTACCAGATCCTGACGCGGCGGCTTGCCTCCCTCGACGACCCGCGCACCACCATCCTGCACACGTCTTTCGCCGCCTCCCTCGTGGTCTCGCTCGCGCAGCCCTTAGTGTGGATCTGGCCGAGCGGCGGGCAGTGGGCCGTGTTCATGCTGCTCGGCGCGCTTGGCGGGATCGGGCACGGGATGCTGGTGCTGGCCTACGCGCGCGCGCCGGCGAGTCTCCTGGCGCCGATCTCCTACACGCAGCTGGTCTGGGCGATCCTGGCGAGCCTGGTGGTGTTCGGCGACCGGCCCGACATGGTCACGCTGGCGGGCATGGGGGTCATCGCGGCCGGCGGGGTGCTGGTCGCACTTCCATCGCGCAGGCGCACGAACCCGTGAAACTTGCGTGAATCCGCGCGAGGGTCTAGCCCCTTTGCCATCGGCGGGGTGAGCATGGCGCATATCGATCGCGTGGAAAACGGGGTGGCTGTCAAGGCGCACCCCAGAGCGGCGCTCGACGCGGAGGGCGTACGAAACGCCTATCGTCGCTGGGCCAACGTCTATGACGCGGTTTTTGGCGGCGTGTCCGCCTATGGACGGCGGCGCGCGGTCGCCGCGGTCAACCGCCTCGACGGTCCGCGCGTGTTGGAAGTGGGCGTCGGCACCGGCTTGGCCTTGCCGCATTACAAGCGCGGCCTGACCGTCACGGGCATCGATCTTTGCCATGAAATGCTGGAGAAGGCGCGCGAGCGCGTTGCGGCGGACCAGCTCGTCCAGGTCGATGGTCTGCACGAGATGGACGCCGAGGCGATGAGTTTCGAGGACGGCCGCTTCGACGTCGCCGTCGCGATGTTCACCGCGAGCGTGGTGCCGAATGCCAAGAAGCTGTTCGCCGAGATGAACCGGGTGGTTCGCCCCGGCGGCCATCTGCTGTTCGTGAATCACTTCGCCGCCGAAGCCGGGCCGCGCTGGTGGATCGAAAAGGCGATGGCGCCGCTATCGCGGGTGCTCGGCTGGCATCCGGATTTTTCACTCACCGACCTGCTCGATCCCGCCGAGGCGCCGGTGCTCAGCCGCGAGAGTTGCCCGCCCTTCGGGTTATTCACGCTTGTGCAGGTGCGCAAGCTGGGCTGAATTGCCCGCCATGACGCGCACCCTCCCGATGCTTGGCTTCCTCCTTCTCGCCGCGCCGGCCTTGGCGCAGCCTGCGCCCGAACGCACCCTTGCGTCGTTCGGCGACTGGGTGGTGCGCTGCGAGCGTGCCACCGCCGGCGCCGGCCCCCGCACCTGCGAGATGGCGCAGACGATGGCCGACCAGCGCCAGCAGCCGGTCGCGGTGGTCGCACTCGCGCGTGGAACGCCGCTGCGGCTGGTCGTGCAGGTTCCCGTGAACATCGCAGTCGCCGAGCCCGTTCGCCTGACCGTGGAACCCGCGCTGGTGCTGCCCTTCCGCAGCTGCACGCCGCAGGGCTGCTTTGCCGAACTGGCGCTGGCCGATGCCGCGGTGGTGACGCGCCTGCGCGCCCGCGCGGCCGATGCGCCGGCCCGACTGGAATGGCGCGACCCGTCCGGCGCGCAGCAGGCGGTCCCGGTGTCGTTCCGTGGATTTTCAGATGCGCTGGACGCACTGGGCCGCGAAGCGCCGTAGGGGCCCCGGTTCCGGTTCATATAGGCGGACAGGATCGTCACTCGTGGCGAGCGCCCGGATGGTTGCCGGTCGTCGAGAAAGCCGAGTAGCCGGGCCACGCCTTACGCCCCTGTGCCTTCGGCAGAACTCACGCTCGCGGTGAGCCTTCGGCGCGACGTGCTTGAAGGTACACGGAGCCAATATCAGCGATCATCCTCGATGACCGCCGTTATCAGAACAGCTGGCCCTTCTTCAGCTTGCCGTGCACGCCCTTCTCGCCATTCACCGTCTGCGTCACCGCAAAATCCACCGCGAGCGAGCAGAACTGGTAGGCATCCGCATCCGACAGGTTCGACCGTGAGCAGATGAACGCGATCATCTCCCGCAGCGCCTGCTTCATCGCGAGATCCAGATCCTCGTTCAGCCCCATCGTGATGAAGTGCGTCGGCGTCTCGGCGCGGGGGAAGCGCAGGATCGGGTCATGCGCGCCGCCGCCCTTCACCACGCTGAGCTTGAACGTGCCGGTGAGATTGATCTCAAGCGCGTTGATGCAGACCTCGCCATCGCCCTGCACGCCGTGGCCGTCGCCGGCGGAGAACATCGCGCCCTCGTTGAACACGGGAAGGAATAGCGTGGACCCCGCCGTCAATTCCTTGTTGTCGAGGTTGCCGCCATGCGCGCGCGGCTCCTTCGTGTTGATCATGCCCCAGTCGCGCGGCGGCGCCACGCCCATCACCCCGAAGAAGGGCGCCAGCGCCAGCTCCATGCCGCCCTCAGCGGGGCCGAAGGGCAGCCGGCAGACCATGCGCTCGCGGTCCGCGGGGATGTGCAGCGTGCGGCGATAGGGGAAATCCTCCGGCAGCGTGCCGAAGAGGGGGCGGAAGCCGCAAAAGCCCCAGTCGGAGCCCAGCTCGATCTTCTCGATATCAATTCGCAGCATGTCGCCTGGCTCGGCGCCCTTCACGGCGACGGGGCCGGTAATGACGTGCGCACCGAGCCGCGGCGTCTTCGCGTGCACTTCGCGCAGCACCGGGTGGACCGCCATCATGCTCTCGCGCGGTGGCATCACCTCGGGCGCGCCAGAGAGGCATTCCAGGATCACGGAGTCGCCGCTGTCGATCTCGGCGACGGCGGGGAAGCTGGCGTCGAAGGCGCCCCAGCGGATGACATCGACACTGGCATCGACACGGACGGTCTTCGGCATGATGGGCCCCCTGATTGCAGGCCAGACCTCAACCGCCGCGCGGCTGCGCGTCAAGCCGTCGGATGACGGCCTTCAGCGCAGCGGCGGCAGGCGGCGCTGATCGCCTGGGCAGATGCGCGCAAGCCGGTCATATTCGGCGGCGGTGTCGATGCGGCCATGGCCCTCGACGCGGGCGCGACGCATCGCGGCCAGATGGGGTTCCACCGCGTGGCGGAGGCTCACCTGGAGCAGGCCTGTGGCGGCTTCCGCATTCACCGCGCGCGCGCGGGCCCGGCGTGCCCATTCGGTGACGGCACCACGCAGTGCTAGCTCGGCCTGCGCCAGCGTCGTCCGGTTAACCGCGACATGGCGCTGCTCATGCACCAGAACCTCGCGCCACAGGCAGCCCTGCGGGGTGATCTCCTCGGCAATGCGGATCGCGTGCTCGACATGCGCGAGCACGATGCTCACCCGGTCGGCCACCGCACAAACGCGGCCATCCGGCTCGCGCAGGAAGCGCGCCGCAAGCTCCATGCGCCATTCGACGCGAGAGGCGGTGACGCCGAGATGCTCGCCATGGGTGCGCTGGGCGGCAGCCTGCATCTGGTTGCGAAGCGCCGCCATCGGTGCGCTTGAGATCGCGGGCTCGGGGTCGTCGCGGCTCACGCTGATGCTGGCGCCGTTGTCGGGACAGGCGGCGCACGCACCGGTGCCACTTGCCAGCAAGACGCCCAGGGTGACGGCGAGCCGCAGCGCGCCGCTCACAGCCAGCCTTTGCGCCGGAAATAAAGCACCGGGAGGATGGCGGCAGCGAGCATCAGGCCGACCGCCATCGGGTAGCCCCACTCCCAGCCAAGCTCCGGCATTTCCTTGAAGTTCATGCCATAGATGCTGGCGATCAGCGTCGGCGGCATCAAGGCCACGGAGGCGACCGTGAAGGTCTTGATGATGGAGTTCTGCTCCACATTGATGATGCCGAGCGTCGCATCGAGCAGGAACTGCGCCTTGTTGTTCAGGAAATTCGCGTGCTCGACGAGGGAGCGCACGTCGCGCACCAGCGTCTTGATCAACGTCTGGTTTTCCTTCCGCACCGCAGTCGCCTTTTCGGCGCCGACGAAGGTGAGGATGCGCGTGAGGCCCAGCAAGGTTTCAGACGCCCGGGTGGTGACCTCGCCGACCTGGCCCAGGGTCAGCAGCGTCTCGCGCAGGTCGGCATCGCGGCGGTTTGCCTTCACCCCCGTGGCGCGGGCGCTGCGGAAGGCGCTCTGGCTGGCGCGGTCCATGTCGGTGCCAACCCGCTCGAGGATGTCCGCGAGGCGGTCCACCACCTGTTCGAACAGATGGAGCATAACCGCATCGGCGGAGGCGAGCAGGGTGGCGGGCGTGCGCTGGGCGCGCGCGTTGAACACGACGAACGCCTTGGGCGTCGCGTAGCGCACCGTGATGAGGTGTTCGGGCGTGAGGACGAAGCTGATCGCGGTCGATCCGTACTCGCCACCATCAACGCCGTAGAGGAAGTTGGCGGTGAGGAACAGCGCCTCGCCTTCCCGGTACAGGCGGGAGGAGCTCTCGATCTCCTGCATCTCCTCGCGCGTCGGGATCTCGAGGCGGAGCGCGGCCTGGACCGCCTGCTCCTCCTCGGGCGAGGGGTTCAGCAGGTCAATCCAGACGGCGGCGCGCAGGCTGTCGGGGTCGGCGACCGCGGCGGCGTTGCGGCTGTGGGGTTCCGGCAGCTCGACGGTGATCTGCGAAACCGCGCCCTCACGCATCAGGCAATGGCCGTCCTTGACGCTCCAACTTGTCAGCATCGTCGAAGGGCCTCCGCCTGCTTGGGTGGGCTTCTATCGCGTGATCGCGTGGCGAGGACGCTTCAGTCTTGTATTGGTCCAAAAAATATTTGCGCCTCGTGGATCGCCGGGCGACCCAGGCAAAAGCGATATTGCCCCAGAGCATGGAGCCTCCGCATCCGCCTATGCAGCTCCCTCTAGCCTTGGTCCGTTCACGGGATCAGCGTCTTGAACGCTCCCGCCTCAACCATCCCGCTCTAGGCGCAGCGCATCAGGGTGGCCAGCGACAAAAGCGTGTCGCATGACGGCGCCTTAAGGTGGCGAGTGGCACGCGCTCAATGCACGCGCCAAAACCACCGCCGGTCCGCGGCGGTGGCTGGATCCCGTACGCTCGCGCGGCGATCAGGCCGCAGGGCGGGAGGAGGTCGCCGAGGCGTGCGGTGCTGCGGTGGCCGTGCTGCTGGCGCTGGCCGGGCCGGGGATTGTGCCCGTGGCGGCGGTCGGCGGCGTCGTCGGAGTCATGGACGCGTCGGGTTCTTCCTCCTTCATATTTTGCTTGAAGGATTTGATGCCCTTGGCCAGGTCGCCCATGAGCCCGCTGATCTTGCCGCTGCCGAACAGCAGCAGCACCACGAGTAGCACAACAAGCCAGTGCCAGATGCTGAAGGAACCCATCGTGACGCCTCGATAAT
Organism: Rhodospirillales bacterium; assembly: GCA_028288785.1. GTDB lineage: Bacteria > Pseudomonadota > Alphaproteobacteria > Acetobacterales > Acetobacteraceae > Plastoroseomonas. The sequence goes on from JAQGHV010000164.1 coordinate 6,050, forward strand.
GTGTGACGGATCGCCCCGGTGGCGACCGCGCTTCATGCCGTAATTCGGCGCACCCTAATCGCGGAGCGCGCAGTGCGCAAACGAGAGGTGGGGGGCCGGGTCGTTCGCTGCAACGGGGGTACACGACTTCACCCATCGTGCCACGAATAACGCGACCGTAAGGCACAGCAACCCAAAAGCGCCCCGCCCATTGCCCTATGCCCCGCTGCGAGGGCCGAACGCTTCAAGGGGCGCCGCAGATGGCCACGCACCCAGAGCCTAGGCCTGGCGTTTGAGGGCGCCAAAAAACGAACACCGACGCTCATTCTTCATGAACGCGATGTCAGCCCTCCGCTCGAATGCCGAGGCGGCGGATCATACCACCCCAGCGCGCCGCCTCGGCGGCCAGGAACCGCGCGGCCGTGGCAGGATCGCTGCCGATTACCGCGAAACCGGCGCGCTCCAGCCGCAGCCGCGAGTCCGGTTGAGCAAGTGCCGCGACCGCCGCCGCGTGCAGGCGCGCGATACGCGCCGGCGGTGTCGCGACCGGCGCCACCATCACCTGCCAGCCATAGGATTCCGCGTCCGGCAGCCCAAGCTCATCGAGCGTCGGCGTCTCCGGCAGGCCGGGGAACCGCACCGCGCCGGTGGTGGCGAGGGCGCGAACCTGGCCGGCGCCGAGCGGCGCCAGCACCGCCGCGGCCGTGACCATCATCGCCTGGATGCGCCCCGCGATGAGGTCCAGCGTCGCCTCCGGGAAGCCGCGATAGGGCACGTGCAAAAGCTCCAGCCCGCCCAGCCGGTCCGCAAGATCCAGCATCGCCAGGTGTCCACCCGAGCCGGCGCCGACCGAACCGAAGGCGATGCCGCCGGGGTTCGCGCGCGCCGCCGCCGCGAAGCTTGCGAGATCGTGGGCCGGCAAGCCCGGATGCACCACCAGCGCCTGCGCGCCGCGCACCAAGAGCGAAACCGGCGCCAGGTCGCGCAGCGGTTCGTACGGCAAGGTCGGATAAAGCGCGGGGGCCGTGGAGAGCGGGCCATTGATCGAGAGGCCGAAGCTGTGCCCGTCAACCGCCTTGGCGATTGCGTCGGTGCCGATGTTTCCCCCGGCGCCGCTCCGGTTCTCCACCACGCAAGGCTGTCCCAGCGTGGCCGCGAGTCCGGCCGCCACGACGCGCCCGGTGAGGTCCGGCGTGGAGCCGGCCGGGAAGGGCACGATGAAGCGCAGGGCGCGATCCGGCCACGGCGCCTGTGCACGGGCGATGAGCGGTGCCGCCAGCGAGGCGCCGATAACGGTGCGGCGAGGGAGGCTCACGCGCGCGCCGAATGGATAAAGCCCCAGGCGGGGTAGGCAGTGACGCCGAACTGGTCCGAAGGCGGATACCAGACCCGCAGCACCGACCAGTCGCCGGCATCCGAGAGGTCCTGCACCGGCTGGTCGCGCGCGATCATGCCACGCGCACTGGTCCCGGCCGGTGCCCAGTTGGCATGATCCACCCGGATCTCGCGGGCCGAAATCACGCGGGAGACCACAGAAAGATGACCTGTCCGCAAACGGGCGGTGCGCGCGAAGACCAGCACGCTGCCGGCGCGCGGCGAGCCGCCACGGTCATAGCGGCCCTCGGCCTCCGTCCACCATTGCCAGGCGTCGCCTTGCAGCGCGATGCCGGACCGCTGTCGCGCAAAGGGTACACAGGATTGCCCACCGCCGCCCTCATAGCCGCGCACTGACCGCCCGCCTCCGCGCGAGGTCGAGCATCCCACCGCAAGCAACGGCAGGCCCAGAACGAACAGGCTGCGTCGCAGCATCCCCGATGCCTCCCGCGTGACATCCCCTGGAACTATTATGCGCCCCGGCTAGGCTTTTTCAAGGCTGGTACATTTGCATGCCCGACGGACCCGATTCTTGGATATGCTCCGCAGCATGATCCTCGTCCCAACCCGCCTGCCACTGCCCGTTCGCCTGCTTCTGTTGCTGCCGCTTCTGGCTCTGGGTGGCTGCATTGCGGGCACGATCCACCTGATCGGCCGCGCGACCGGGCTGAAGTCGCCTGCCTGGGACGGCTTTGTCCAGGTAAGCACGGACCCACCTGGCCAACGCTGCATCGCCGAACGCGACGGGCAGGTGCTGGTCTTATTGGATGCGACACCCGGGCGCATGGCGATCCCGCGCTCCGCCTTTCCCTATCAGCTGCGCTGCACCGGCCCCGGGACGCTTGAGACCGTGCATGTATTTCGGCCGGAGCCGGATCCAGGCGCCTTTGTCCCGCTACCGACTGGCGTGGTTGGCATCGTGATGCTCACTGCCGCCGTCGCCAGTGGCTCCATCAACCGCTTCCCGCCGGAGGTCGTCGTCGCATCGCCGCCCGCCGAGTTCCCCGACGCTGCGGCACGCCAGGCGTGGTTCGCGCCGCGCGCCGCAGCCCTGGAGCAGCGCTTCGGAGAACAGGAGCGGCAGGCGGCACAACCTTGCCTGGGCCAGCCGGAAAGCACCGTCTGCGAGGGAGGATTGGCGCAGATCGCGCTGCGCCGTGGGGATGCCGAGGCAAGCCTCGCGGCTCAGCGCGCGGCGGTGCGTCTTGCCAGCGATGAGGCGCCCAGGCGATGAAGTTGCTCGCGGAAGCTCGGTTGAATGCGTCAGCCCCGCCTCAGCCTACCGCTGAGCAGGCACGCTCGCAGCAGCCGTGCTTGTGGGCGCAGGGAGGGAGTTGTCGCGCGGAATTTCGAGGCCGCGCACCGGCGCCGCCGCCGCCGTTCCGTCTCGGCGCGCCGGCATTCCACCCGCATTGCTGACCACGCGCTGCACCCCGCCCGCGGCCTCCTGCGCGGCCGCGAAGGCAACGTCGCCCCAAAACCGATTCAAGCTCCCGGCGGGGATTTCGTTCAGCTGCAGCACGCGCCCCAACTCCTCGCCATCGCGGCGGGAAACCACCCAGAGGATCTCAACGCGCTGGATGCCGGGCGCGCTCGGCGCCATCGTCACCAAACCCTGCACGGCGAAGCTCGCAGCACTGGCACTGTCGGAAATCAGGAAGCCGGCCTGCGTCAGAAAATCGGTCATCCGCGCCGTCAGCGCCGTGTTGCCATCACCCGGCGCGCCACCCACCGGCATCAGCCGGATGCGCGGCGGCCCGCCAGCCGCAAGCGCCGCGGGATCGGTGGCCTTCCGCGCGGCCTCGGCCTGCAGGATCATCCCCGCGAGGTTGCGTGCCGCGACCCGCGTGGCCTCGCGCCGCATGGTTTCGGATTGCTCGGCCCAGGCAGCGGGTGCGACGGGCGGCACCTCCGCGCTGCCAAGCTCGCCGCCATCCGCGTCACGCAGCGTATAGCGCAGCACCACATCCGAGCCCCGCCGAGTCACCGCGAGGCCAACGCGCCAATCGAGAGGCAAGGGCTCGGCCGCTACGGCCGGCACCTCCGCCACACGCAGTGCATCGGCCATGGACTCGGCGAAGCGGTCGGCGCCGACAGTGTCGAGCATCAACGCGTCGGACCGCGGCACCGCCACGCGCACGCCCGGGGGTGCTGCGAGCTGCGCCGCACTGCCGCCGGCCCGGCCACGATAGGGCTGCGGCAGGTCGCCGCAGGCGCCCAGGACCACCAGCATCGCCAACAGGAAAAAGCGGGTCACGCGAAACAGCTCGCAAGCATCGTCAGGAGGATAAGCACTATGAACATCACCATGTATGGCATCGGTCACCCATGCCGCGCGATCGCGGAAATCTGGTGCCCAATCGCGCCGCCGCCAGCGAGGGTTCGCCGGCGATGCGAGAAAAACCGCGCTTCATCGGCCATCGTATCATGCGGCACGATGGAAGCCTTCACGCCGATCGTGACCAGGCGCGCCGCGCAGTATCCCGCCAGGTCGAACCGCCAGCGCCCCGGCCGCGCACCATCGGTGAAGAAGCGTGCGTCCGCGGCGTGGCGGGCCAGCACTTCATCGCGCAGGTCGGCCGCTACCTCATAGGAAGCCTGCCGGATGCAGGGGCCGACCACTGCGGTGATCCGCTTGGGATCGGCGCCGAGGCCCACCATGGCGGCAACCGTCGCCTCCAGAATGCCCGCCACCGCGCCGCGCCAGCCGGCATGAGCGGCCGCGACCACCCCCGCCTCGGCATCCGCGAACAGCACCGGTCCGCAATCCGCGGTGACCACGCCGATCGCGACGCCCGGCAGACGGGTCGCGAGCGCATCGGCCTCGGGCGGAACTTCCCATGGCGCATCGAGCACCGCGCATCGCACGCCGTGCACCTGGCGAACGCCGAACAGCGCACGCGGGGCCACGCCCAACGCCGCCGCCACCCGCGCCCGGTTCTCCGCCACCCGCGCCGGCTCGTCCGCACTGCTCGCCGAGCAATTCAGGCTGGCATAGGCGCCCTCGGACACGCCCCCTTCCCGCGTGAAGAACCCGTGCGGCGCGGCAAGTCCCCCATCCGTGATGCGCGGCAATGTCATGCGTCAAACCCTGGTGGTGTCGGCAGCGCGGCATCGCACAGCGCCAGCGCCTTGAACAGCCGCCCCATGGCCTCGGGTGCCAGCAGCCGCTGCGCCGCGGCCAGCTGCCGTCCTGCCTGCGCCGGTGCCGACCGCGCCAGCATCGCCGCACGGCTTGCCAGCCCTAGCCGCTGCAAGAACACGCCCTGCGGCAACGGCCCGTGCGCGGCCGCCCCCACGCTCCGCGCCGCTTTTGCTAACGCCGCGAAGTCTACGTGTGCGGTGATATCGGAGTCACCCGGGGCCGCCAGCGGATCAACCGCCTGGCCAGCCCGCATCGCCTGCAGACTCTCGCCCAGCCCACTCTCGGCCGGCCCGTAATCCAGGACGAGAGCCACACACTCTCCCCGCCGCATCAGCGCCTGCACGACGTCACAACCAGCCTCCCCAACCTCCCGCACCGCACCCTCAGGGGCATCACCGAAATCCACATCCGAAGCGCACTCCACGAACGCGCCACACTCCACAAACCGCTCCGCCCACCCCATCCCACGGCGTACGAACTGCCGCACCGGCAAGGCATCGAAAAACTCATTCGCCAACACCACCGCCGGCCCCGCCGGCAGCCCCTCCACCCCATCATGCCAAACCACATCATCCCCCAGCCGCGCCCGCTGCTCCCTCCGCAAGCGAGCCGAGCCCTCCACCAGATGCACCCGAGCCGCCGCAGCAAACCCCGGCGCCACCTGCGCTACCGCACGCCGTGCATCCGCCATCAACGTCCCGCGCCCCGGACCCAACTCCGCCCAAACCAGCGGATCAGGACGCCCCATCCCCTCCCAAGCCACCGCACTCCAGACCCCAAGACACTCGCCAAACGCCTGGCTGATCTCCGGCGCCGTGACAAAATCAACAAACGGATCCCGCCGCGCATAATACGCAGCCACCGCCTGGGCCATGAAGGCGTCCAACCGCTGCATGGTCAGGAAGGGAGCAAGGCCGGGGCTCTGCCCCTGGACCCCGCCAGGATCGTGTCGATCCTGGACCTCCATTTGTTGGTTCTCGGGTTGGCAAAGGGTTGAGCCTCTCGCCGGAGGCGAGCCGGGTTGGGGGGGGGGCGCGTGGAGAAACCTCGATCGAGGGGAACCCCCGCGATGCGCCCCCTCCCCAACCCGGCACCTTCAGACGAAAGCCCCAGCCCTCCCAACTCAGAACCATCAATGCAGGGGCCCGGGGATCGGCGCGATCCCCGGCGGGGGTCTGGGGGCAGCGCCCCCGGCCTTGCTCTCGTCCCGCTCATGCCACCGGTCGGGCGCGTGTCATGAGCCAGGCGCCGGCTGCGAGCATGGGGAGGGACAAGAGTTGTCCCATGGTGGCGCCGGCGAACAGGAAGCCCAGGTGGGCGTCGGGTTGGCGGAAGAATTCGCCGATGATGCGGGCGGTGCCGTAGCCAAACAGGAAGGTGCCGGAGATGAAGCCGGGGCGGGCTCGGATGGTGGGGCGGCTTATCAGGATCATCAGGATGGTGAAGAGGGCGAGGCCTTCCATGCCGGCCTGGTAGAGCTGGGAGGGGTGGCGGGGGTCGGGTCCGGCGCCGGGGAAGACCATGGCCCAGGGCACGTCCGGCGCGACGCGGCCCCAGAGCTCGCCGTTGATGAAGTTGGCGAGGCGGCCGAAGAAGATGCCGATCGGGACTACGCTGACGACGCGGTCGGCGAAGGTGAGCAAGGGCAGCTTGTTGAGCCGGCAGAACAGCCAGGTGGCGATGATGACGCCGAGCATGCCGCCGTGGAACGCCATGCCGCCTTGCCAGACGGCGAGGGCTTCGAGCGGGTTTTCCAGGTAGTAGCCGGGCCGGTAGAACAGCACGTAGCCGAGGCGCCCGCCGAGGATGATGCCGAGGGTGACCCAGGTGACGAAGTCATCGAGCTGTTCGGTGGTGGAGGCGATTGGCGTGAGGCGCACGAGGTGCCGGGCGAGCCGCCAGCCGAGCACGATCCCGGCGATGTAGGCGAGCGCGTACCAGCGGATCGCGAGGGGGCCGATTTCGATCATGACCGGATCGATTATCGGGAAGGGAATGGCGAACATCAGTCGGTGGCCCTCTCAGCGATGCGGGTCGCCGCTCGCGAGATGGTTCCGCACATAGTGTGCGACGCCTTCTTCCAGCGGGATCGTGGCGGCGTCGTAGCCGGCGGCGCGCAGGCGATCGAGCTTCGCCTCGGTGAAGTATTGGTACTTGCCGCGGAGATCCTCGGGCATCGGGATGTAGCGGATGTCGGGGGTGCGACCGAGGGCGGCGTAGATGGCGGTGGCGAGGTCCGCGAAACTGCGAGCGACGCCGGAGCCGACGTTGAACAGGCCCGAGACGCGCGGGTGGCCGGCGAGCCAGAGGCAGATGCGCACGAGATCATCGACATGGACGAAGTCGCGCTGCTGCCCCCCGTCGGCGATGCCATCGCGGTCGGAGGCGAAGAGGGTGGCGGCCTTACCGGCGGCGATCTCGGCGTATTTGTGCGCGATGACGCTCTGCATGCGCCCCTTGTGGTACTCGTTCGGCCCGTAGACGTTGAAGAAGCGCAGGCCGGCCCATTGCGGCGGCGCCGGCATTCCGAGCACGAGCATCTGCGCCACCCGGCGGTCGAAGGCGATCTTCGACCAGCCGTAGAGGTTGAGTGGCCGGAGTGCCGAAAGGGCAGCAGGCGAGGCGTCGTCATCGAAGCCCAGCGCGCCGTCGCCATAGACCGCGGCGGATGAGGCATAGATGAAGGGCACGCCCTTCCTGGCGCACCAGGACCAGAGCATCAGCGGCAGGGTGATGTTCGAGGCCGAGACGAGGTCGCCATCCGTGACGGTGGTGTCGCTCACCGCGCCCATGTGGAACACGGCCTCGATCGGGCGGCCACGGTCGAGAAACTCCTCGAGCGCCTCGGGCGGGATGATGCCGGCGATGGTGTGCTTGGCGAGGTTGCGCCACTTTTCCTGGCCGGGCATGCCCTTGCGCAGGCGGTCCACCACCATCACTTCGCCGCCACGCGCGGAGAGTGCCGCCGTGAGGTTGGAGCCGATGAAACCGGCGCCGCCCGTGACCAGATACATCGCATGACCTCCCGCGAGCCGCGGGATATACGGCGCCCCGCGCGCCATGGGAAATGGAGAGCGACATGACCGAGACCGGCACCGGCCCAAGCGACCGCAAGCGTTCCTTCTTCGACGACATCGCGGGCGTGGCCGGCGGGGCATTCTCGGCGCTCAACGGCATGAAGGCCGAGGCGGAGGCCATGGCGCGCGCGCAGATGGAGGCGCTCACCCAGCGCCTGGACCTGGTGAAGCGCGAGGACCTCGACGCCGCGATGGAGGTAGCCCGTCGCGCGAGTGATGCGGCCGAGAGCCTAGCCGCCCGGGTGACGGCGCTGGAGGCGCGGCTCGCGGGCATGGAATCGGCCACCAACCCGGCCGTTGCGACGACTTTCATCGATGAGACCGGATTATAGATTGAAGATACCGGCCTGGACGGCGCTTTTCGCGAAGGCATCTCTTGCGCCCGCCTTTGGCGCTTGCCTAATCTATCCCTAGTATTTCGCTACCGTGTTTGCCTACCAGACTCGGTATCGTGAGATGGGGAGCGGAAGTGTCCGGCCGGGGCGGCCAGGCGCCATGCCGCGCCCCAACCCCAGGCGGGGCGTTCCCCGCGGGAAGGAGGTCCGCATGTCCGCCTCACTCAGCGTCCGCAGCACCCGGGCGCAGAATCCCCTCGACGTGGTCGAGCAGATCGTCATCGCTAATGATTGGGCCTTCGATCGCCGCTCGGATGGCGAGATCGCCGCCGAGGCTCCCGGAAAGTGGTGCGACTACGGGCTGCACTTCGCGTGGTCGTCCGAGATCAGCGCCATGTCCTTCACCTGCGCCTTCGACCTGAAGGTGCCGACCGAGCGGCGCGAGAAGCTGTTCGAGTTGCTGAGCTTGGCCAACGACAAGCTCTGGATCGGGCATTTCGGGATCGATGTGGAAGAGGGAATGCCGGTGTTTCGCCATGCGGTGCTCCTGCGCGGCACCCCTGGCGCCTCCGCCGAGTCGCTCGAGGACATGGTCGACATTGCCATCACGGAATGCGAGCGCTTCTATCCGGCATTCCAGTTCGTTCTTTGGGGCGGCAAGTCACCGGCCGATGCGCTGCAATGCGCAATGCTGGAGTGTGTGGGAGAGGCTTAATACCAACGGTCATGGAAAGTGGCCGTTGATATGACGCGATTTTGCCGTCCCTCAAGCGGCGGGCGTGGCCTGCGGCCATTGGACTACCGGACTGCCGGCGGCGCCCGCTCAGGCCTGCGGCCCGCTGAGCGTCCGGCGCCGGCGAATAGCGAGTGAGCGGTGGCGGCGACTGAGCTGACAGTTCGGCGGGGTTCTCCCCCTCTCAGTCCGCCCGCGCGTGCTCGCTGAAGAAGCGTAGCATTTCACGCGACGCGTCCGGCCCGCGCGGGTCCGTGTAGGTTCCGGCGGGGCTGCCACCCGACCAGGCATGACCGCCGCCATGGACCAGCCATTGCTCGAGCATCGGCTTCCCCGACGCATCCGCGTGGACCGTGTGGCTATAGGCGTGTCCGCCAGGCACCTGTCCTTGCCGGACCACGGTGCGAAGCTGCCCGATCGGGGCGGACTGGGTAATCACTTGGTCTCCATTGCGCGGATGCACGGTGGTGTCCTTATCCGCGTGAAACACGATGGTCGGCATGATCTGCCGTCCATTTGGAGGCTTCGGCAGGGTCGCAGCGCCCCGACGCATCGCCGCGAACGCAGAGGGCACGTCACGTGCGGCGCCGCACGCCAAACCGGAATGTACCCCGACCGCCGCGAAGATCTCGGGGTATGCGTGCCCCATGATGTCAGCCGCCGCACCTCCGGCCGAGAGCCCGGCGGCGTAGACGCGGCGGGGATCGACGCTGTATTCAGCCATCACTTGGCGGGTGATGCCGGCGATCAGCGCCGGCTCGCCCATCTCGCGCCCCTGGTCCGCGGGGCTGAACCAGTTCCAGCATTTCTGCGCGTTCGCGGTCTTCTCCTGCGCGGGATAGACGACGAGCCAGCCATGCTCCTCCGCGAGCTCATTCATGCGGGTGCCGGCGGCGAAGTCGTCGGGCGACTGCGTGCAGCCGTGCAGCATGACGATCAGCGGCGCCGGGGCGGCGCTTCGATTGCGGGAAACGTAAAGCTTGTAGGTGAGCCGGCCGGCCGCGCCGGCATAGGTGCGGGCAAGGAACTGCCCGCCGGTGACAGGCTCGGCGGCTGGCGGTGCCGACTTCGTCCGAGCGAATGGCGGCCAGCGGAGCAGGCGGGCGGCTTCGGCGCTGGCGCTGGACTGTGCGTCGATCCAGGGAAACTCCCCGAGCCGCGCGGCCGGAGCGCCGGCCGTTGCGGCGGGTGCGGCTTCCATGAACGGTGGCGAGTTGGGGCGTGACCGCGCGGCGGGCGCCGCTTCCGGGAGCGGAGGCGAGTTGGGCCGCGGGGGTGTGGCGCTTGCAGCATCGGGCGCCACGTTGATCACCGGGGGCAGTCGCCGCCGAGCGGACGCGCCGGGCGTAGCCTCCGCCTCCGGCGTGGACTCGCCGTCGATGTACGGCTTCGGCGATTCCGGCGCGCTGTCCGTGCCGGCCAGCCCGCCGAGCAGTCGCCGTATCAGCGCGGTGGCTTCACCGAGGCGCCCACCTCGGGTCAGGCTGGTCGCCTCACGCATCGCATCAGGGGGTAGCAGCTTCATCGCAGGGACTTTCAGGTCAAGAATCATCGCCCGCCATATGGCGGTGGCGGCGTGGATGGTTGGTTTGTGGGATGACGTCAGCGCATGCGGTCTGCGAGCGCAGCCTTGACCGGGGCACTCGCCTGAAACGCGCCGAGAACGCAAACCGTTGCAATGGTCGCTGCGGCAAGTTCCGGCGTCACATCGGCCGCGATGCTCGCAAGCCCAAGGACACGGATGTCGAGCCGCTGTCCGGCCGCGCGCGTGGCTTCGAGATCCGCGCGCGTGTAGTGGCGGAGGCCCAGATCGAGGTTCTGGCGGGAGACCGACCGCTTGGCGGCATCGGCGTGACGCTCGATCTGGTTTCGGATCGCAGTGCGGATGAAGTCCGTGCGGTGGGTGTAGAAACCGTCTTGCACCAGCAGGTCGATGTGACCCAAGTCGACATAGCCGACGTTGATGGTGATCTTCTCGGTGTCCGCCGGCCGGGGCCGCAGCTCATGAACGTTGTTGGCCATCCGCCAGACATCCTCTCGCCATCCGTGTGGATGGTATATGCGGTCCCAAGAGATGCGTTCAAGCGGAAGAGCGTCTTTTCTTGCTTGGCTCTTCAAGCGTCAGCAGGCCGAACGCGCAACGGCGAGCGCTGAGGGCGTGGACGTAAATCGACACTGACCGGCTCGGATGTACTTGAAATGGCAGGAATTAAACGAACGGTGGAAGCCTGCGCCTAATCCTGAGCGGCGAGCAGACCAACCGCTTCGGCGAGCAGCGCCGCGTCGCCCAACGCCAACACATGCCCCAAGGCGCCGAGGCGCAGCGGAGCGCCTAACCAATCCGTGACGCTTCCACCCGCGCCTTCGATCACCGGCACCAGCGCCGCCCAGTCCCACGTCTTGAGACCGCTTTCGGCGACGACATCCACAAGCCCGAGCGCTACCAAGCCATACCCGTAACAGTCTCCGCCCCACGTCACGCGACGCGCCGCACGGCGCAGCCGTTCGAAGCGGCCATCATCACCGAAGGCAAAAAGGTCCGGTGCCGTGCAGGAGAGTTCAGCCTCAGCCAGGCTCGCGCAAGGGCGGCAGCGGGGGGTACCGCCCATGGGCGAGACAAACATCGTGGGCCGCCCGACCACCCCGGTCCAACGCTCGCCTGTCACCGGCTGATCGATGATCCCCAACACGGGGACGCCGTGGCGCAGCAGCGCGATCAGCGTTCCGAACAGCGGCCGTCCTGTGAGGAAAGCTCGGGTGCCGTCGATCGGATCAAGCACCCACAGCCATTCGGCCTCTGCGCGCTCGGAGCCATATTCCTCACCGAGGATGCCGTGGTGCGGGAAGTTGGCGGCGATCAGGTCGCGCATGGCACGTTCGGCCGCGCGGTCCGCCTCGGTCACGGGGCTCGCATCGCCCTTGGCCTCGACCAGCAGCTTGGAGCGGAACAGGGGCCGGATGACGGCGCCCGCCGCTTCCGCCGCCTGCTCGGCGACCTGGAGAAAGGACGCCTGCTCGGCGCCAGCCGGGTTCACGCCGATCAGGGCGCGGGGGCGCTTGGGCTGATGCTGCGCAGGTACGCGATCACGTCGGCGCGCTGCTGCGGGTTGGCAAGGCCGGCATAGGCCATCCGCGTACCGGGGATGGTGCGCGCCGGCGCGGCGATGAAGGCGTTGATTTCTTCATAACTCCAGGGCTCCGCAGCCTTGGCGCGCAGGCTCGGCGAATAGTTGAAGCCAGGCATCGACGCATGGTTGCGGCCGACGACGCCGTGCAGGTTGGGGCCGACTCCGGCGCGACCGCCCTCGGTGAAGGTGTGGCAGGATGCGCATTGGCGGGCGGCCAGCTGCTGGCCAGTCTGCGCGTTGGCGGCTGCGAGCAGCGGCGTCACAGGTTCGATCGCGACGGCAGCCGGCGCTGCGGTCGTCGCAGGCGCGCTCGCGCCGGCGATCACCAGCACAGGGTGGTCCAGCTTGTGCGGATGCACGAGCAGCCTGCCCACGAGCCCCGACAGCCCGAAGACGACCCCCGCCGTGAGGATCGCGGCATAAATCTTGGTGGGACCGAGACTATCCATCCGAACCGTCCTTCGCGTAGCCACTTTCCCGCCGCACACGCGCCAGGGCCTTCATCCAAGCCAAAGCATCGCGCCAACTCAAGGGGAACCCAGCGGGGTTCCAGCCTTGACCCGGCTGCTCTAGAACGGCGCGGACCATACTGTCCATGGTGCAACGCGGCAACCACTTTGCCGCTGCCATTGCGTTCGGATTACAGCTCGTGAACCCCATTATCCTGATCCCGGCCCGCATGGCCTCCACCCGCCTGCCCGGCAAGCCGTTGGCCGATATCGCCGGGCGCCGGATGATCCTGCACGTGCTCGACCGCGCGCGGGAGGCGGCGATCGGCCCGGCCGCCGTCGCCGCCGGCGAGATCGAGATCGTGGACGCCATCCGCTCCGATGGCGGCACCGCCGTGCTGGTGGCGGACGACGTGCCGAGCGGCACCGATCGCATCAACATCGCATTGCGCTCGCTGGACCCTGAGGGGCGGCACGACGCGATCATCAACCTGCAGGGCGACCTGCCGACCCTGGCGCCGGAACTCCTGCGTACCCTGCTTGCCGCCCTGGTGGGCAGCGACGCCGACATCGCCACCCTGGTCGCCCCGATCACCAGCGAAGCCGAAGCGGCCGCGTCCCAGGTGGTGAAATGCGCCTGTGCCTTCCCGGGCGGCGCGAGGGTGGCGCCCGCCCTGTACTTCAGCCGCCTGCCGATCCCCTGGGGCGATGGGCCGCGCTATCACCATATCGGCGTCTATGCCTATCGGCGCGCGGCGTTGGCGCGCTTTGTGGCGCTCCCACCCTCGCCGCTCGAGAGCCGCGAGAAGCTAGAGCAGCTGCGCGCTCTCGAAGCCGGCATGCGCATCGTGGCGGCGCTGGTGGACCACGCCCCCTTCGGCGTCGATACGCCGGAAGACCTCGAACGCGCCCGAACGGCGCTGGGACACCATCCGTGAGCATCATCGCCTTCCAAGGCCTGCCTGGCGCCTATTCCGACCTCGCCTGCCGCGCCGCCTACCCCGGCTATACGACATTGCCCTGCCCCAGCTTCGAGGCGGCGATGGAAGCGCTGCGCGACCACCGCGCCGACCTCGCGATGCTGCCGTGCGAGAATTCGCTGGCCGGCCGGGTGCCCGACATCCATCGCCTGCTGCCGAGCTCCGGTCTCGCCGTCATCGGTGAGCATTTCGAGCGCGTGGAGCACTGCCTCATGGCCCCTGCCGGCGCCACGATGGACACCATCCGCCGCGCCCACAGCCACCCGGTGGCCCTCGGCCAGGTGCTGAACATCCTGCGCGACCGCAATCTCACCCCGGTGATCGAAGCCGATACCGCCGGCGCCGCGGCGCTGGTCGCCGAGCGCGGCGGGGTGGAGGACGCGGCAATCGCCAGCGCGCTCGCCGCCGAGATCTACGGGCTGAACATCCTGGCCCACAATGTCGAGGATGCCGACCACAACACCACCCGCTTCTACGTCATGGCCCGCGAGCGCCAGGATGCGGACCCGAGCGCACCTGGCACCGTCACCACCTTCGTGTTCCATGTGCGCAACCTGCCGGCGGCGCTGTACAAGGCGCTCGGCGGGTTCGCGACCAACGGCGTCAACATGACGAAGCTCGAGAGCTACATGGTGAATGGCGCGTTCACGGCCACGCAGTTCCTGTGCGACGTCGATGGCCACCCGGAGCACCCGGCCCTAATGCGCGCCCTGGATGAGCTGGGCTTCTTCTCGAAGGAATTGCGCATCCTGGGCGCCTATCCGGCCCATCCGTTCCGCGCTGCTGGAGGGGGCCTCGCTGGCGAACCGCCCGGCGTGTAAGAGCATGAAGCGGGGGGCCACCACCCCCAGCATGCGAACGCCCGCATAAACGCCACCGGCAGTTTGGCGCGATCAGTGCTAGAGGCCGCGCCGCCGCCCGAGGGCAAAGATAGCTCTACGCCGCGGGTCCGACGGCGCGCTTTTCCTGTCGATGCGTGCTGTTCGGCACGGCATCACCACTCTGCTCGAACAGCTCCGCGGTGCGCGTTTCGATCACCTGCTCCAGCATCGTCATCATCGCCTCCCGCCGAAGGCCCGTCGGCAGCGGCGGCAGGATGCTCACGGTGATGGTGCCCGGCACCTTCCAGAACGCACGCCGGCCCCATAGCCGCCCGCTATCGGTAGCCGCCGGCACCACCGTCGCCCCAGTCGCGACGGCGAGTGCCGCAACGCCGGGATGGTAAGGCACTCGCTCGCCCGGTTGGGTGCGGGTTCCTTCGGGAAAGATCACCACGGCGCGCCCGTCCTGGAGCACTTCGCGGCCCTGCTTCACCAGCGCCCGGAGCGCCGTCGAGCCGGCCGAGCGGTCCACCGCAATGACGCCCGAATGCCGCGCGAGCGGCGCCCAGAGCGGCACGTTCAGCAGTTCCGCCTTCAGGACGTAACTCGGCTGGCGCAGCACCATGAGCCAGATCATCGTGTCGAAGGCGGACTGGTGCTTTGCCGCCAGGATGAAGCCGCCATCGGGCAGATGCTCGCGCCCCTCGATGCGGATGCGGATGCCACACACGACGCGCACGATCGCCATCGCCCCCATTGCCCAGTAGCGCACGTACAGCCGCATCCAATGCGGCGGCGCGAGGCGCAGCGGTTGCCCGACGAGGCAGATCAGGAACGTGAAGGGAAAGAACAACAGGTTGAACACCACGGACCGCAGGTAGGTCATCGAAACCTCATCGCCTCAAACCAAGGGTCAGGGAGAGTGACCCTTGGTCGCTGTCTTTCGCCCTCAAGCGCCGGGCGCGCGCTTTGCTCGCCGGACTGCCGGCGGCACCCGTTCGGGCGCTCGGTCCGCGTTGCGGCCCGGAACTCGTTTGTACCCTCTAGCGGCGAGCATGGCCCACGGCCATTGGACTCGCCGGACGGCCGGGGACGCTTGGTCCGCGCCGCGGCCCGTACGTCGACGGATGAGGGCGCCGGCATCACAGCGCCCGAACCTCGCCGCGCACCGGCGAGAGGGCGGACATGCCCGCCTTCGCCGCGAGCCATTTGCCATATTCCGTGGCGAGCAGCGACCAGCGCCGGACGGCACTGTCGCTCGCGCGACGCACCTGCACGGGGTGCGGCACGACGCGCACCGCCGCGGGGAGTACACGCCCGACTTCGAGCCGCGCACGCGGCATGTGGTAGCCCGAGGTCACCAGCCGCACGGAACCAAGCCGTTCCGCCGCCACCCAGGCCGCGATTTCGGCGGCATTGCCGCGCGTGGAGGTCGCTTGCCGCCCCAGGATGATATGGGACGCGAGCGGTCCCGCATCATCGAAGCCGCCCGCCGCCAGCACCTCGGACAGGCTCGCTTCACGATGCACGCCGGTCACCAGAAGCAGCCGCGCCTCACCCGCCGCGAGGAGGCGCAGCCCAGTCTCGACCCGCTCGGCGCCACCGGTCAGCACCGCGATACCGTCGGTGTGGGTGAGCGGTTGCTCCGGCAGCAGGCGCGCCTCGCCAACGAACCACAGGAATCCGGCGCCGAGGACGAGCACGGCCGCCAGCGGAATGCCCAGGATGGCCCGTCGCATCACGGCATCCGCGCGAGCCAGACCCGCACGACTGATTGGGCTGTAACCCAGCCGATGGCGCCGGCAATCAACGGCACCGTCGCGATGTCGCGCCAGGGCAGGCTCCCCCAGGGCAATCCCGCCAGGCTCTCGGCCGTGACTTCGGCGCCGAAGGGCTGTGCCAGGCGGGCGAGCAGGAAGAAGGCCGGCACCGCCACCACGACGCCGACGACTCCGCCGCAAACGGCCAGGACCATGGCGCGGCGCGCGAAGCGGCCGGCGATCTCGCGATCCGTTGCGCCCAGTTGGTGCAGCACCGCGACACTTTCCTGGCGGGCGGCCAGCGCCGCACGGGTCGCCACCGCCACCACCGCGACTGCGATCAACCCGACCAGCAGCAGCGCCGCATAGGCCACGCCCTGCACCGCGGCGGCGAGTGCGGCGAGGCGGCCCACCCACAGCCCATGCGCCTCGGTCACGGCACCTGGCACCGCCTCGGCCACCCGGTCGCCGATCAGCGCCACATCGGCGTCGAGATTGCGCAACTGCACCTCGATGACGCCGGGCAGCGTGAGGTTCGGCTGCTCGCCCAGCCAGGGGCGCAGCAGCTCCGCCAGGCGTTCGGGATCGACGGGGTTGGCGTCCGCCACCTCCGGCAAAGTCGCCAGGACGCCGAGGGCCAGCGCGATGCGGGTGCGCGTGGGGTCGGGCACCTGGATGGTGACTGCGGCCTCCGCGCCCAGGCGCCAGCGCTCGCCCAGCGCGTCCACTCCTCGTGCCGCGGCGAAGCCCAGGCAGGCGAGCAGCGCCATCGCCGCGATCAATGCCTGCAACAGCCGGTCCGACATGGCACGGCGCAGGCCGAGCGGATCGCGCCCACTTCTATTCGACATGGGCGTCCTACGCGCCATGGCCGAGGATCCGCCCGCGTTCGAGCCGCATCATCGGCGCCGGGAAACGCCCGACCAGATCCTCGCTATGGGTCGCGATGACGATCGTGGTGCCGAGCCGGTTCATCTCCGCGAACAGCGCGAGCAGCCGGCGCGCCTGCGCCGCATCGACATTGCCGGTGGGCTCATCGGCCAGCAGCAGGGCGGGGCGCGAGACCACCGCGCGGGCGATGGCGGCGCGCTGCTGCTCACCGCCGGACAGTTCCTCCGGTCGGGCGCTCGCGCGGTGTTCAAGGCCGATCCAGGTCAGCATTTCCGTCACTTCCTGCGCGACTCGCGCCTCCGACCGGCGCGCGAGGCGCAGCGGCAGCGCCACATTGTCGAAGGTGGACAGATGCGGCAGCAGCCGGAGGTCTTGGTGCACCACGCCAATCTTCCGCCTCAGCACGGGCAGGGCTCGGCGCGCGGCCGTTCCGATGGTGACGCCGAGCACCGCCACCTCGCCACGGGTGGGGCGCAGGGCGGCGTGCATCAACCGCAGCGCGGAGGTCTTGCCAGCGCCCGAGGGGCCAACCAGCCAGGTGAAGGAGCCGTCATCGAGGGCCAGGGACATGCCACGGAGGATCTCTGGGCCGTGCCCACCACCGGGGGCGGGGTAGGAAAACCCGACCTCATCGAATCGAACGACTGCGCCAGATGGCTCCATGTTCCATGCCTTCGCATGGCGTGGTGCCTGGGCTCAACCTCCGACGGCGCTTGTAGCGGGTGTGGCGGTTCCCCATTTCGCCCGCATGCGTATTGTCTGCCCCTCCTGTGCCGCCGAATACGAAGTTCCCGCCACCCTGTCGGCGGGTCGCCCGATGCGCTGCGCCCGGTGCCAGACTGTCTGGACGCCTGCGCCGGCACCTTTGGCACCTGAGCTCTTGTCGGCGACGAACGCTGCTCCTGTCGACCAGCCACCTACGTGGCCCGAGGCGATGGCTGGAGATGACCGCATGATGGCGCCGGAGCGGGAGCACCGGGCTGGCCTAGGCGCCGCATGGTTTGTCACGATCGTGGTGTTCGTCGGTGCCGTCGCCGGGATCGTGACACAGCGTGAGGCCTTGGTGGCCGCCTGGCCGCCGGCGGCACATGCTTTTGCCGCACTGGGGCTTCGCTGAGGGCGACAGTGGTCCTCGCGGCGACACGGTTTAGACGGACATGGAGTGACGCCGTGGTTGGGATGCCGAGCGCTGCACTGCCTGGCAAAGAATAAAGTCATCTGTGCACGCGAAGGCACCCGCGGCGCGTGACAACGCAGGCTGACTTTAGCCAGCGCCACAGCAGGAGCATCGGTTCTATCCGATGCTCCCTGACAGCAGGACTTCTTTAGTCGCGGAGGTCCGCAGGCACCTGTCCGCCATTCTCGGCGAGCTTCGTCATGACCTGCTCATGCAGCCAGATATTCATCTTGGCCGAGTCGGACGGGTCGCCCGCATAGTGCAGTTCCTTCGCGAGCGCCTGGCGCGCCTGGAGGCTGCTGTCGATCCCAACCAGCTTCATCAGGTCCACGATGGAAGTCTGCCACTGCAGCTCCTGGCCATGCGCGGCAGCAAGGCTGGTGAGCAGCGCGTTCACGTCGAAGGGGTTCATCGCGGGCGCTTGGCCGGCGGCGATCTCGGGCTGGGCCGGGGCCGAGAGGACGGCGGAATCGGGATGCGGGGTCGGCGAGGTGGCCGGGCCGCGGCCGAACACGCGCGACATAATGGAACCAAAAATGCTCATGGCGTTGCCTCCAAGGATGAACCCTCTGAACGGCCCGCGCCGCGGTTCGTTGCTCGCGTAAGCACGTTTGGGGAAGCGGAGGCGCCGAAAGCTCGATGCACCGCCTACTATTCAGAGGTGGCGCATTCCTCGCTCTTCCCCCAGCGGCCGAATGGCCGCCGACGGTAGTCCCGCGAGCCAAGCGCGCCGAGCGGGCGCCCGGCGCTCTAGGGCACGCAAAGTGTTGTTATCAGCGGCCATTCTTCATGGCCGTTGATATCAGAACCGCCGCAGCAGCCGCTCGATGTAGTCGAGCTCCGCTGGCGCCCGCTCGCGTTCGCCGCCGCGTCGGCGCAGCTCATCCTGCAGGCGGCGGGTGCGCAGCAACTCTGCCTCCTCCGGCACGCGCGTGTCCGAGCCATTATCCTGCGCGCCGGTGTTCTCGCGGTGTCGGCGGCCCAGCGGATCGCGCCCTTCGCCCTGTTCCTGACCCGGGCCTTCACCCTCGCCGCCCGGCTGGCTCTGGCCTGCGCTGTCCTGCGGCTCGCCCTCGCCTTCCCCCTCGCCTTCCTGGCTCATGCCCTGGCGCTGCATCTGCTGCGCCATCTGCCGCCCGCCCTCCATCAGCGCGCGCATCGCGCGGCCCTGTGCCTCGCGGGCGTCGCGCCCGGCCCCGAGCGCCTCGCCGGCGTCACGCATCGCTTGGTCGGCGCGACCGAGGCCTTCCGGCACCTCGCCGGTGAGGTCGCCGAATTGTTGCATCATCTCGCCCAAGGCGCGACGCAGCGCGCGCTGCCGACGCGCATCGGCCACGGGATCCGTGCTCGCCTGCGGCTGTGGCTGGGCCTGCGCCTGCGCCTGAGGCGGCGCCTGGGTCTGCCGCTGGGTCGAGCGCCGTTCGGCGCTGCGCTGGCGGTCCGCCTCCTCCTGCCGCTGGTGCCCACGGTCCAGCATTTCACCTTGGCGGCGCACCATGTCCTGCACGGCACCCATCTGCTGGCGGCCTCGCTGCTGACGTTCCTGGCGCTGGCGCTGCTCGGGGCTCGCGGTGCGGCCTTCCTCGAGGTTGCGCAGCGTCTCCTCGAGTTCAGCCAGCTCGCGCGCGGCATCCTCGGTGCGGCCTTCGCGGGCGGCATCCCGCATCCGGTCGGAGCGGCGGTCGATCTCGCGCTGGTCCATCATCCGGCTGCGCGGGTCGAACGGCATCGCCTCGGCGTTCTCCTGCTGCAACCGCTCGGCCATGGCCTCCAGGTGGCGGCGGATCGCCTCGCGCAGTTCCTGCACCCGGCGTTCCATCTCGGCGCGTTGTTCGGGCGTGGCGCCGGGGTCTTCGCGCTGGGCCTGCTCGATTGCTTCGCGCAGCGCATCTCGGGCCGCGGCCAGCGCACGAGCCGTGCGGTCGGCGCGGCCCTCCTCCAGGGCGATGGCAATTTCCCACAGCATCGCCTGGGCTTCATCGACCGCGACGGCGCGGCGATCCCGCATCAGGCGGTGCCGGGCGACGCGCAGGGCCAGGTAGGTGCCGGTGTCGTCCTCGAACGCCTCGGGTGCGGCGGCGATGAGATCCAGCGCCCGCAGCGCCAACTCGCGCGCGGTGGGGTCCAGCGAGAGCGCCCTGCGGACCGCGATCACCTGGCGCGCGACGGGGTGGTTGAAGCTGCGCTCGGGCAAGGTGAGCGTGATGCGCTCGGAGCGGCCTTCCTGCTCGGCGCCGTCGCGCGCCGTTAACTGAAGCTCGACCTCCAGCCCGGCCCAGGGATGGGCGGAAAGATCGGGCTGCGCGGTGCCCTGCGCCGCACGCGGGTGACCGCCGGGGAGCGGGATTTCCAGCCGGTGGGGTTCCGCACCAGGGCGCGCCTTCAGATGAAACGCGCCATCGAGCGAGACCACGCCCCAATCATCCTCGACCCGCCAGGGAATGCGAATCGCGAGCCCGCGCGCGGCGCGTGCCGGTGGCTCGGCGAAGCTGACGCGCGGCGGGGCGTCGGCCTGCACCGTCAGCGTCCAGGCCGCGATGTCGCGCCCATCGCGGCGTAGTTGCAGCCGCCCACCGCGATCGAGCACCGCCTCGCCGGCGAAGCTCGCGCCGTCGAGCGCCCGCATGGGTATGCCGGTCGTATCGAGGCTCAGCACTGGCGCCTCCCCCGCACCGCCGGAGAGCGAAACCTGGAGGCGGCTGCCGGCCGGCAAGGTCACCGCGCCACCACCGGCGGCGAGGAAGACCGGCGCCGCGCCCGTGTAGGCAGGCGGTGTGGCCCAGGCTTCGAGCCGGAGCACCGGCGCCGGGGCGGCAGCGGCAAAACCCGGCGCGAAGGCACGGCGCAGTCGCTCGCCGGCGCTGTCACCGGCGATGATGAAGCCAACCAGCACCGCCACGCCGAGCCCAGCGCGCAAGGCGCGGGGATCGCGCGCCGCGAGGTTCGGGCGCGGCGGCGTCGTGCGGGTCGCGGCGAGTTGGTCGGCGGCGCGGG
>JAQGHV010000190.1 GCA_028288785.1 Rhodospirillales bacterium
AGCGTGGTCTTGCCGGCCCCGTTCGGACCGATGATGGCGGTGATCGCGCCGCGCGCCGCCGCGAAGGAGACGGCGTTCACGGCCGTCAGCCCGCCGAACCGCATGGTGACCGCATCGACCGTCAGGATGTCGGCGGAACCGGCGCGCGGCCGGTCGAGATCCTGGGGAGCCGCGCCGCTCAACCCCTGCCCTCCCCGACCAGTGCTCCACTGATCGCGCGGCGCTCACCCAGCGCCACCGTCGGTGTGCGCGACGACACCAGGCCGCGCGGCCGCAGCACCATGATCACCACCATGGCGATGCCGAAGACCAGCATCCGCCACTCCTCCAACCCGCGGAAGACCTCGAACCCGCCGATCATGATCAGCGCCGCGACCGCGATGCCGATCTGGCTGCCCATGCCGCCCAGCACCACGATCGCGAGGATGATCGCGCTCTCGATGAAGGTGAAGCTTTCCGGGCTGATGAAGCCCTGCCGCGTGGCGAAGAAGCTGCCTGCGATGCCCGCGAACATGGCCCCGAGCGCGAAGGCGGTGAGCTTCGTCGTGGTGATGTTGATCCCCAGCGCGCGGCACGCCGTCTCGTCCTCGCGCAGCGCCTCCCAGGCGCGGCCGAGCGGCTGGCGGCGCAGGCGGATGCTCACCCAGTTCGTCAGCAGCGCGAGGCCGAGGATCAGGTAGTAGAGGAACACCACCCGGTGCAGCGGCGAAGGCTCCAGCCCGAAGGTGTGGGCGAAGCTGCCGGCCTCGTCGCCCATCGAGAATGGCAACCCGAAGAAGGAGGGCCGCGGAATGCCCCCGATGCCGTTCGGCCCGCCGGTGAAGGAGGCCCAGTTGATCAGGACCACCCGGATGATCTCGCCGAAAGCCAGTGTCACGATCGCCAGATAGTCGCCGCGAAGCCGCAGCACCGGGAAGCCCAGCAGCACGCCCGAGAAGGCGGCGAGGATGCCGGCCAGCGGCAGGCAGATCCAGAAGGACAGCCCGAAATACTGCGCCAGCAGCGCGTAGGAATAGGCGCCGACCGCATAAAAGGCGACGTAGCCAAGGTCGAGCAGCCCCGCGAGTCCGACCACGATGTTAAGACCCCAGCCGAGCATCACATAGGTCAGCACCAGGATGCCGAGATCGAGCTCATAGCGGCCCGTGCCCGGCAGCCAGGGCAGCGCCACGGCGACCAGCAGCAGCACCGGCGTGAAGAATTTTCCCGCTCGGCGCAGCGGTTCCTCCCACCAGGCGCTCTCCGTCGACGCCACGGGAATGCGGCGTCCGAGAAAGAGCACCAGCGCGAAACGCCCCGCGATGGCGAGGACGATGAGGATCGCCGCGTCGGACCAGCGCGTGCGGATGAACAGCGCGCCGCCGGACGCGACATCGGTCCGCAGCGCCACCAGCGGCAGGAACAATCCGGCCGCGACCAGGCCGGTAATCCCCGCGTCCCGCAGCGCGGCGGCCAGCCTCATACCTTCTCGACTTCCTGGCGGCCGAGCAGGCCGGTGGGCATGAAGATCAGCACCATCACCAGCACCGCAAAGGCCGCGACATCCTTGTACTGCACGCTGAAATAGGCGCTCCAGAACGTCTCGATCAGGCCGATGAGCAAGCCCCCCAGCACCGCGCCGGGCAAGGACCCGATGCCGCCCAGCACCGCCGCGGTGAAGGCTTTCACGCCGACCAGGAAGCCGATGTAGAAATCGATCACCCCGTAGCGGATCAGGTACAGCGACCCCGCCACGGCCGCGAGTGCTGCGCCGATCACGAAGGTCAGGCTGATGGTGCGGTCGGTATCGACGCCGAGCAGCGCCGCCATCTTGCGGTCCTGCTCGCAGGCACGCATCGCGCGGCCCAGTGGCGTACGCGTGACCAGCCAGGTGAAGATCGCCAGAACGCCCAGCGTGATGCTCACGATCATGATCTGGATGATGCTGAGCTGCACCACGAAGTTGCCCTCGCGCATCACCTTGAACCCGCCGCGCACGATCGGCTCCAGCGGTTTCACCCGCGCGCCCTGCGCGACCTGCACGTAGTTCTGCAACAAAATCGACATGCCGATCGCGCTGATCAGCGGGGCCAAGCGGAAGCTGCCGCGCAAGGGGCGGTAGGCGAGCCGCTCCACCGACCATCCGTAAAGCGCGGTGATGGCCATCGAGACCACGAGCACCAGCAGGATGGCACCTGGCCCCTCCATCATCCCCCCCGAGAGCAGCAGCACGATGGTGATGAGCGCGGTGAAGGCGCCGATCATGAACACGTCGCCATGGGCGAAGTTGATCATGCCGATGATGCCGTAGACCATCGTGTAGCCCACCGCGATCAGGCCATAGATCATGCCGAGGGAGACGCCGTTGATGAGCTGCTGCAACGCGTAGGCCAAACGGCACCCCCAGACATCCGCCTCCACGATAAGGAGGCGAGGGCGTGATGCAAGGAAGATCGGGAGAAGGAATTCTCCCGAACCCTCTTCTTTTATTTTTGGGTTTTTAAGGGAGTTGTCGGGCGGCGGGGTTAGTGCCGGCTTGGCTGAGTTTTTATTATAAGACAAACCTCGCCATCACCGTGTCGGCAGAACTCGGAACCATGTACCAGAAATAAAAGATTGGGGTTTGGGGAAATTCCTTTCCCGCAACCTGCTTCCATACTTCTCAGCCGCAATAATCGACCCCGACAAGCTCGTCGCGACCGGCGGGCTAGCCCCGCCAGGGGCGGGCGCGCCACAGGGCCTGGACGCGCTGGTCGATCTCGCCCGCCATGGCGGCGTAGTCGCGCCCGACCGCGGCGCGGAGCGGCATGAGCTGGCGCTCCGCCTCCCGAGTGAAGGCCGGGTCCGCGATGGACTCGCGCAGCGCATTCTCCAGCCGTTCGGCGATGGCGCGCGGCAAGCCAGGCGGACCCACGATCCCGCGCGAGGCGCCATAGACGATGTCGAAGCCCAGCTCGCGCAGCGTCGGCACGTCGGCCGCCTCCGACCAGCGCACGCGGTTGGCTTGGGCAAGGCAACGGACCTTGCCCTCGCGCTTGAGGGCAAGGCAATCGCCGACATTGATCGCGGCGAGGTCGAAATGGCCGCCGAGCAACTGCGGGATCAGTGGCGCCGCTCCGGCGAAGGGGATGTGGATCATCGGCGGGATGCCGGTCGCCGCCTCGAACCCCACCATGAAGATGTGGTCGTCCGAGCCGATCCCGGTGGTCGCGAACGTCATCTGGCCGGGGCGCGCACGAGCCAGCTCGATCAGGTGCGCCACGTCGCGTATCGGGCTCTCCTGGCGCACATAGAAGCAGTTGCCGTCCTCGACGATGTTGGCGAGGAAGGTGAAGTCCAGCGGACGGAACCGCACCGGCCGCTCCAGCGCGATGGAGTTCTGCGCCGGCAGGGTGGTGGCACCGAGCGTGTAGCCATCAGGCGCAGCGTTGAAGGTGGCCTCCATGCCGATCTGGCCGGACGCGCCGGTGCGGTTCAGCACGACCGGCCGCATGCCGGGGATGCGGTTCGCGACGAGCGGCATGATCAGGCGCGTCATCACGTCAACGCCGCCGCCGGCCGGAAAGGGCACGATGACCTCGACCGGCTTGTCATTCGGCCAAGCGGTCTGCGCTTGCACGAGGCTCGGCATCGCGAGGCCCGCGAGTGCGGCAAAGCTGCGGCGTGTGGGCATGAGTTTGTCCTCCCAGTTCTTTTTCTTGGCCCAAGCCTGCCCCGGATCGGGCGCCGAGTGGAAGGATTTCCGCGCGGCCGCCCAAGGGTTCCCCCACGCCCGCGCTCCGCGCATGATCCGGCCTGATGAGGTGGGGGGGCGCGATGGATGGGTTTCCGGTCGAGGGGCACTGGCCGCTGCTGCGGCGGCACCGCATTCGCTGGGCCGAATGCGACCTCTACGCGCATGTGAACCACACGGCCTACCTGACCCTGTTCGAGGATCTGCGCGTGGCGTTCTGGGAAGGCCTCGGCGGCGGTTTCGGGCCGGGCGAGATCGGGCCGGTCGTGGGCACGCTGGAGGTGCGCTACCTCAAGCCGGCAGGCTTCGGCGACGAAGTGCTGCTAGGGGCCCGCACCGCCTCCGTCCGACGATCAAGTTTCGTGCATGAATATGCGATGTGGCGCGCGGACGGCGTGATGTGCACGGCGAAGGGCATCATCGTCGTGACGCAGGGGCCTGTGAAGGCCGCGATCCCAGAGGCGATGCGGGCGGCGATGATCGCTGGCGGCGCGGTCAGCGAATGAGGGCAGATCAAGGCCCATTGTATCGATGCTTTCTCGGAACGTGATTCCCAGCCTGCCTTGTCCTGATGCTATGGTGGCTCGGCAGGGATAGGAGCAAGGGCAGCATGAGCGGGCAGGTCAGCGGCGACATTGCTGTCCTCATGCTGCCCGATGATGGGCGGCTGCACGTCCAGCTCAGCCGCTATTTCTACGCCTCCACCCTGGCGCGCCTGCGCCGCGAGGTGGAGGGCAACCGCAGCGGCATCATCGTGTTCGAGGTCGCCGCGCCAATTAATGCGCCGGTGATCCATGTCGCGATGGACCGGCGCAGCGGCTATGTGCTGGGCTTCCGCACCACCCAGTCGCGGCACTGGTGGGCGTTCAAGGAAGAAAACAAGCCGCTGCCCACCCTGCCGGGCCTGCCCAGCCAGTCCGTAGGCCTGAACGGCAACTACTCCCAGCTAGGCCTGCCGCCTGCGATCAACATGCGGCCGGAAAAGCTGCTGGCCGGCCTCGCAGGCTTCACGGGCGGGCCGGATCCGGAGTTTTGCAGGGGCATCGTGCTGCTGCTGTTCCTGGTCGCGGAGGCGATGCGGTTCGAGAGCCTGCTGTTCGAATGCCAGCGCTACTTCGCGGCCGGCACGCCGGATGGCTACACCATCCACCCGGCGGTGCATGCCGCGACGGTAAAGAACTGGGAGGACTCGCTTCCCGGAGACCCAAACGTCCTGCTGCGCCACCTGGGCGACGGCTAAGCTAGGCCGCGATCCGCTTTCGTCGCCGCGAGGTCGTCACCCATGAAGGCCCGCACCACATCCGCGAGCGGTTCATGGCCCGCGAAGCCCAGCGCCAGTGCGCGGTCCGGCACGAAGCCCGAGGGCCAGCCGCGCACGATATCCTGCACCACCGTATCGGGCACGATGTGCACCAGGCGCCGCGCCTCGGCGCCGGCGACGCTCTCCAGCGCATCAAGCATCTCGGCGACGGAGGCGGTCATGCCCGGCGGGTTGACCCCGCGCTCCAGCCCGAGCGGCGCCGTGTCCATCGTAGCGGCGTGCAAAAACCAGGCGACGGCGCTGCGCGGCGAGCAGATCCACAGGCGGAAATCCGGAAACACCGGGCAATCCGTGGCGAGGCCCAGCAGCGGTTCGCGCAGGATGGCGGAGGCGAAGGAGGAGGCCGCCTTGTTCGGCCGCCCCGGCCGCACGACCACCGTCGGCAGCCGGATGCACACCGCGTCGAGAAAGCCGCGCCGGGAGGCGTCGTTCAGCGCCAACTCGGCCATCGCCTTCTGGGCGCCGTAGGAATTGGTCGGCACCTGACGCTCGTCATCGCGGACGCGCGCATCCTGCCCGCCGCCGAACGATGCGACGGAGGAGGGGAACACCACGCGCGGCGCCACCACGAGTTCGCGGCAACGGTTCACCACCGCGAGGGTGCCAAGCAGGTTCACACGAATGCCAAGGTCGTAATCCGCCTCCGCCGCCGCGGAAACCACGGCCGCGAGGTGGAAGATGGCGCCGGTATCGTCGGGGATCGCGGCCGTGAGCGCCGCCGCGTCGCCGAGGTCCCCGGCGAGCGTCCGCACCGTGAATGACGCCGGCACCGGCGCCGGCTCGGCGAGGTCGAACAGCGTCATCCCGGTGATGGCGCGGCCACCCAGGGCGCCATCCGCCGCCAGGCGCTGCGCCAGCTTCCGCCCCAAAAATCCGCCGCCGCCGAGGATCGTGATGTGCATGGACCAGGGTCCTCCCACCCCATGGTTTGGCGCCGGGCGCGGCGTCGCGCAATACTGCGTGCCATGATCCCCTCCCTGCCCTACCGCATGCTCGCCAACCGCACGCACGGAGTCCCCGGCCTCATCGTGCTGCCGGAGGGCGGTTTCCGCCGCGCCAAGGCGGAAATCACGAGCTGGCCCGGCTATCTGGCGACCCCGTTGCGGGCGCTCGATGGCGTCGCAGGCACCGCTCGGGTCGCCGCGGTGCACTACAAGGATGAGGCCTCGCGCTTCGGGCTCGGCAGTTTCAAGGCGCTCGGCGGCGCCTATGCCGTCCTGCGCCTGCTGGTGTCCGAACTCGCGCGGCGCGGCGTGGCGCCGAACGCGCCGGCGGAGGCAATCATGGCCGGCGAGTTCGCGGAGGCGACGCGCGCCATCACCGTGACCTGCGCGACCGATGGCAATCACGGCCGCAGCGTCGCCTGGGGTGCCGAGCGCTGCCACGCGCGCTGCGTGATCTTCGTCCATGAAGGCGTCTCGCAGCCGCGGCGGCAAGCGATCGCAGCCTATGGCGCCGAGATCCGCGAGGTCGCCGGCAATTACGACGACAGCGTCCGGGCCGCCGCGCGGGAGGCGGAGGCGCAGGGCTGGTTTGTCGTCTCCGACACCTCCTACCCCGGCTATACGGAGGTGCCGCGCGACGTCATGCAGGGCTACCGCCTGATGGCGGACGAGGCGGCCGACCAGCTCACGGAGCCGCCGACGCACGTCTTCATCCAGGCGGGTGTCGGGGGCGTGGCTGCTGCCGTCGCGGTGCAGATGCGCGCCCGCTTCGGCGAGGCAGCGCGGGTGATCATCGTGGAGCCGGAGAACGCCGCCTGCCTGCTCGCGAGTGCGGAGGCCGGTTCGCCGCAGGTGATCGCGGGCGAGCTCGACACTGTTATGGCTGGCCTCGCCTGCGGCGAGGTCAGCCTGCTCGCCTGGCAGGAGTTGCAGCGCAGCGCCTATGCCTTCATGGCGGTGCCGGATGCGGCGGTGGCGCCGTGCATGAAGCTGCTGGCGGCGCAGGGGATCGTCGCCGGCGAAAGCGGCGTGGCGGGGCTGGCCGCGCTGCTGCTCGCGTCACGCGACGCCTTCGCCCGCGCCGTGCTCGGCCTGGAGCCGACAAGCCGCGTGCTGCTCTTCGGCACCGAGGGTGCGACGGACCCGGCGCTGTATACGCGGATGGTTGGATAGGATTTTTCAGCCCTCGATTGCCGCGCGGACTTCGCCTGTCTGGGTTCGCCGGAGTTCGGGCGGCACACACTGGGGTCCCCGGCACGCCAGGACTTCTGGACCCTCAAGCGCTGGGCGCGGCTTGCGGCCGCATGGCTCGCCGGAATGCCAGCGGCGTCCGTTCGGGCGCCCGGTAAGCGTGGCATCCGCGGGGCGCCGCCCTCGAACGCCCGGTCATCATAAGGCCTGGTGCTTGCCGCCGCCGCGTAGCCGGGTGAGGCTGCGCCGACATCACCGGAGCACGTGACATGGAACAGCGACGGCTCGGCCGCACGGAGCTCATGGTCTCCGTCCTCGGCTATGGCTGCGGCGCCATCGGCGGGCTCATGGTGCGCGGGGAGGCCACCGAGCAGGAACGCGCGATCGGGCGCGCGCTGGACCTCGGCGTCACCTACTTCGACACCGCCTTTGCCTATGGCGACGGCGTGTCGGAAACCAACCTCGGACGTGCGCTCAAGACACTCGGCGCGAACCCAACCATCGGCACCAAGGTGCGCATCTATGATGACGCGCGCGGGGAAATCGCAGGTGGCATCGCGGCCTCGCTGGAGGGCAGCCTCAAGCGCCTCGGGCGCGACAGCGTGGACCTGTTTCAGCTGCACAATCCCATCACGCAACACGGCCGCCCGCCCAGCTTCACCGATGCCGAAATCCTGGAGCAGGCGGTGCCGGCGCTGCAGCGACTTCGGGATGCGGGCAAGCTGCGCAACTATGGCATCACCGGCATCGGCGACGCGGCCGCACTGCGAAATGTGCTGGACCAGGGGTGCTTCGCGACGGCGCAGGTTCCCTACAATCTGCTCAACCCAAGTGCCGCGGCGCCCGCGATCCCCGGTGTGCCTGATCTCGGGCAGATCATCGACCATGCCGCGGCGCGCGATGTCGGCGTCATCGGCATCCGCGTTCTGGCCGGTGGCGCGCTGAGCGGCAGCGACGCGCGCCATCCCATCGCCGCGCGCGAAGTGTCGCCGATCGCCTCGGGCGCCAGTTACGCAGCCGATGTCGCGACCGCGCGGCGCTTCCTGCCGCTGGTCGAGGAAGGCCATGTGGGCGACCTGGTCGAAGCCGCGCTGCGTTTCGCGATTGGGCCGGAGGACATCAGCCTGGTCCTGGTCGGCACCGCGACCGAGGCCGAATTCGAACACGCCGCCGCCGCCATCGCCAAAGGCCGGCTGAGCGCGGCATGCCTGGAACGCATAGCCGCGCTTCGGGTGTGATCACGGAGTTGTAGCAAAGCGGGATGACCTGCCCTAGATGGCGGCAGGGTTGCCACGTCACACGAGGAACGGATGCCTTATACTCCAGGGACTTGGCCCACGTTGCCGGCCATGATGCTGGGCCGTGCCCGTGAATGGGGCACGCGGCCGCTGTTCCGTTTCTGGCGCGAAGGTGGCTGGCAGCGCCTCAGCTGGGGCGAGTTCGCCGGCCGTGTTGCGGCACTCGCGGTGCATCTCCGGGCGCAGGGCGTCGCCCCGGGTGATCGCGTCCTGCTGGTTTCCGAAAACCGTCCGGAATTCTCCATCGCGGATTGCGCGATCATGGCGATCGGCGCGATCACCGTGCCGACCTATGTGACCAACACCGCGGCCGACCACGCCTATATCCTGCGCGATTCCGGAGCGCGCGTCGCCATCGGCGCCAATGCACGTCTGGCCGCCCGCATCACGGAAGCGGCCGGGGAGGGCGGGCTCGATCTGCTGCTCGTCATGGACAGTCCGGAATGGGCCACGGCGATGGACACGCCGGCCGATGCCGTCCTGCTGGAGGCCGAAAGCAACGCCGCCAGCCGTGAGGCACTCGCCTGCCTCATCTACACCTCTGGCACCGGCGGCATGCCCAAGGGCGTGATGCTGCCGCACCGCGCGCTGCTCGCGAACCGGGAGGGGCTGCTGCCGCTCGCGAAGCGGCTGGGCTTCGCCGGCAACACCTATCTGTCCTTCCTGCCGCTCTCGCACAGCTACGAGCACACGGTCGGCGGCTTCCTGCTGCCTTCGCTCGGCATGGAAATCGTGTATTCGCGCGGCGCCGACCGCATTGCCGGGGAATTCGCCGAGATAGGTCCCGCCGTCGTCACCGCCGTGCCGCGCCTGTTCGAGGTAATGCGCGCGCGCATGCTGGGGCAGCTGGAGAAGCAATCGCCCTTCGCGCAGCGGATGTTCCACAAGACGGTGTCCCTCGGCCTGCGGCGGATGGACGGGCCGAGGCTCAGCCTGATCGAGCGCATCCAGGACGCGGTGCTAGACCGGGTGATCAGGCGGAGGGTGCAGGCCCGCTACGGCGGCAGGCTGTTGGCCTTTGTCTCCGGCAGCGCCCGGCTCGACCCCGGCCTCGGCGGCTTCTTCCTCGCACTCGGGTTGCCGGTGCTGCAGGGCTATGGGCAGAGCGAGGCCGGGCCGGTCATCAGCTGCAACCTGCCCTGGGCCAACCGGCGAGAGACTGTGGGTCCGCCGATGGCGGGCGTCGAGGCGCGCATCGCCGGCGATGGCGAGGTGCTCATCCATGGCGACCTGGTCATGCAGGGGTACTGGGGCGCGCCGGAACTGACTGCCGAGGCGCTGCAAACGGACGCGCAGGGCAAGCTATGGCTGCACACCGGCGATGTCGGGTCGCTCGATGACGGCTTCCTGCGCATCACCGATCGCAAGCGCGACTTCATCAAGACGCTCGGCGGCGACATGGTGAGCCCGGCCAAGGTCGAGGGGCTGCTGATGGCCGAGCCGGAGATCGCCCAGGCCGTCATCGCCGGCGAAGGCAGGCTGGGGATCGTGGCGCTGGTGGTCCCAGCCGACGGGCAGGAGGCGGCGGTGAAGGCCGCGGTCGATCGGGTGAACGGCCGCCTCTCCAACATCGAGCGCATCCGCCGCTTCGCGCCAGTCGCACCCTTCTCGGTCGAGGACGGCACCCTCACGCCGACCATGAAAGTGCGCCGGCGCACCGTGCTGGCGCGCAATGCGACGCTGGTGGAAGGCCTGCACGGCGGCCATTGAACTAGGATGCGCGGCGGCTTCCGGCTTTGACCTGTGTCGCGCGGCGCTCGCGCGGAAAGCCTCTTGCGCCGCTAGCCGGGCTTTTCGCCCGCTGCTACAGCTTCGGTCCGGAATGCGTGAGGGGTAGGATGATGATGAAGCCGATCTTGGCGGTGGCTGCGTGCTTTGGCCTCCTGGGCGCCGAAGCCGCGGCCCAGAATCTTACCATGGCGGTCGGCGCACCGGTCACCTCGCTCGACCCGCACTATCACCAGCTCTCGCCCAACAATGCCGCCGCGGACATGATCTTTGACCGCCTGGTCGATACCGATCCGCGCAGCCGCAACATCCCCGGCCTCGCCCTGACCTGGACCGCGATCGAGCCGACCGTGTGGGAATTCAAGCTGCGGCCGAATGTGCGGTTCCACAACGGCAACGCCTTCACCGCCGAGGATGTGGCCTTTACCCTCGCGCGGCTGCCCAATGTGCCAAACAGCCCTTCCTCCTTCGCGATCTATTCGCGGCCAATCACGGCCGTGGAGATCGTGGACCCGCTGACAATCCGCTTCCGCACCGCGCAGCCCTACCCGTTGCTGCCGCTCGACATGACCAATGTCCGTATCCTCGACCGTGAGACGCATGAGCGTGCCACCACCGAGGATTTCAACGCCGGCCGCGCCGCGATCGGGACCGGCCCCTACCGTGTCGTCAGTCACCGGATGGGCGACCGGCTCGAACTGGAGCGCAACGACGCCTATTGGGGCGAACGCCCCGCCTATGGGCGCGTGAATTACCGCATGATCACGAATGACGCCGCGCGCACTGCGGCGCTGCTGTCCGGCGACGTCGATGTGATCGACCAGGTGCCGACCTCGGACCTCGCACGGCTGCGGACCGACCAGCGCGTGACGCTGAGCGAAATCGTGGGACTGCGGCTGATCTTCCTCGGCCTCGACCACCTACGCGCGGCCGGCGAGAACTCGCCCTTCATCACCGACAACAACGGCCAGCCGCTGGGCCGCAACCCGCTGCAGGATGTGCGGGTGCGCCGCGCGCTCTCCATCGCCATCGACCGCCGCGCCATCGTGGACCGCGTGATGGAAGGGGCGGCTACCCCGGCCTCCCAGTTCCTGCCGGAGGGTACCTACAGCCACGTGCCGAACATGCCGCCGCCGGCCTATGACCCCGATGCCGCGCGCCGTCTGCTGGCCGAAGCCGGCTATCCGCAAGGGTTCCGCATCACGCTGGCCGGCCCCAATGACCGCTACATCAACGATTCTCGCATCATCCAGGCGGTCGGCCAGATGTGGACGCGCATCGGCGTGCGCACCACCGTCGAGGCGCAGCCCTGGACCACCTTCATCGCACGTGCCGGCCGCGCTGAATTCTCCGCCCATCTGGTCGGCTGGGGCAGCAACCCCGATGGCTCGCACCCGCTGCGCAACATCCTGGCCACCATTAACCGCGACCGCGGCTGGGGATCCTCCAATCGGGGTCGCTATTCCAACCCGCGCGTGGATGAACTCCTGCTGCAATCGCTGAACGAGCTCGACGATACGCGGCGCGAGCAGATCCTCATCGAGGCGCAGCGCATGGCCGCCGACGACGTTGCCGTGATCCCGCTGCACATCCAGACCAACATCTGGGCAAGCCGCCGCGGCATCACCATCACTGCGCGGGCCAGCGAGCTCACCCTTGCCCAGGACGTGCGTCCGGTCGCGGCCCGATAGGCCGCGCGCATGAGTCTCTATCTGCTGCGGCGTCTGATTCAGGCGATCGGCGTGATGGCTGTCATGTCGCTGATCGTGTTCCTCGGCGTCTTCGCGATCGGCGATCCCGTCGAGATGCTGATCAGCCCGGATGCCGACCAGATCGAGCGCGAGCGCGCGGTGATCGCGCTCGGCCTCGATAAGCCGCTATGGATGCAATACCTGCTGTTCCTGAGCAACGCCTTGAGCGGCGACCTCGGCCGCAGCTTCGTGTTCAACGAGCCCGCTTTGCAGCTCATCATGGGGCGGATGCCGGCGACCTTGGAACTGGCACTCGGCGCCACCTTCATGGCGATCATCATCGGACTGCCGCTGGGTCTCTACGCGGGACTGCGCCCGAACGGGGCCACGAGCAAGGCCATCATGGCCGTGTCCATCCTGGGCTTCTCGCTGCCGACCTTCTGGGTCGGGCTGATGCTCATCATGGTCTTTGCGGTGCAGCTGGGCTGGCTGCCTTCCTCCGGGCGTGGCGAAACGGCGATGCTGTTCGGCGTGCCCTGGAGCTTTCTCACCTGGGATGGCCTAACGCACCTGATCATGCCGGCAACCAACCTCGCGCTGTTCAAGATCAGCCTGGTGATCCGCCTGACCCGCGCCGGCGTGCGCGAAACCATGCTGATGGACTACGTGAAATTCGCCCGCGCGAAGGGCCTCTCGCCATCCCGCGTCACCTTCGTGCACGTGTTCAAGAACATCCTGATCCCGGTGGTCACGGTGGTGGGGCTGGAGCTCGGCTCGACCATCGCATTCTCGGTCGTGACGGAGAGCGTCTTCGCCTGGCCAGGCATGGGCAAGCTCATCATCGACAGCATCAACGTGCTCGACCGTCCCGTGATCGTCGCCTACCTCATGACCATCGTGCTAATGTTCATCACCATCAACCTGATCGTGGACCTGACCTACTCCTTCCTCGATCCCCGCGTCAGGCTGGAGGCCAAGGGATGAGCACCACCGCACTGCCGGCGCCGGTCCCCGCGCCGCCGCGCGTCGAGACGCCATTCCGCCGCTTCGTCGCCGAATTCTGCGAGTCCAAGATCGCGCTCGGCGGGCTGATCGTGTTCACGCTGATCGCGCTCGCCGCGATCTTCGCGCCGTGGATCTCGCCGCAGGATCCCTACGACCTCGGCGTGCTTGACATCATGGACGGCAGGCTGGAGCCCGGCAGCGTCGGCGCCACCGGCATCACCCATTGGCTCGGCACCGACGACCAGGGCCGGGACATGCTCTCCGGCATCATCTACGGCTTGCGCATCTCCCTGATCGTCGGCGCCGGTTCCGCCATCATCGCCTGCCTGGTCGGCGCCTCTCTCGGGCTGCTCGCGGCCTATGCGGGTGGGCGGACGGATGCCGCGATCATGCGGCTCGTGGACCTGCAGCTGTCCTTCCCCGCGATCCTTGCGGCGCTGATGATCCTGGCCTTCCTCGGCAAGGGCGTGATGAACGTCGTCATCGCACTGGTGATCGTGGAATGGGCCTACTACGCACGCACCGTGCGCGGCACCGCCCTGGTCGAGCGCCGGCGCGAGTACATCGAGGCGGCGCAGTGCCTGGCGCTGCCGACCTACCGCATCCTGTTCCGCCACCTGCTGCCGAACTGCCTGCCGCCCCTAATCGTCGTCGGCACCATGCAGGTCGCGCGCGCCATCGCGCTAGAGGCCACGCTGTCCTTTCTCGGCCTCGGCGTGCCGATCACCGAGCCCTCACTCGGGCTGCTCATCGCGAATGGCTACGAGTACATGCTGTCGGGGAAGTACTGGATCAGCTTCTACCCGGGCATCGCCCTGCTCATCACCATCGTCTCGATCAACCTGGTCGGCGACCAGCTGCGCGACGTGCTGAATCCAAGGTTGAAGAAGTGAGTCTGACGCTCGAAGTCCGCGACCTCCGGACGCATTTCTTCACCCGCGCCGGCGTGGTCAAGGCCGTCGATGGCGTGTCCTTCACCGTCGCGCGCGGCAAGGTCCTCGGCCTGGTCGGTGAAAGCGGATCCGGCAAGACCGTCACCGGCTTCTCCATCCTCGGCATGGTCGATGCGCCCGGCCGCATCACCGGCGGCAGCATCTGGTTCCAGGGCCGCGACCTCGCCAACCTCTCGGAAGAGGAGATGCGCCACCTCCGCGGCAACCGCATCGCCATGATCTTCCAGGACCCGATGATGACGCTGAACCCGGTCCTGCGCATCGACACGCAGATGATCGAGACCGTGCAGGCACACGAGAAAGTCTCCCGCGAGGAAGCCCGCCAACGCTCCCGCGACGCGCTCGGCATGGTCGGCATCGGCTCCCCGGACGAGCGGCTCAAATCCTACCCCCACCAGTTCTCCGGCGGCATGCGCCAGCGCGTCGCCATCGCCATCGCGCTGCTGCACCGCCCGGACCTGATCGTCGCCGACGAGCCCACCACCGCGCTCGACGTCACCATCCAGGGCCAGATCCTCGCCGAGGTGCAGAAGCTCGCCGCCAACACCGGCACCTCGCTGATCTGGATCACCCACGACCTCTCCGTCGTCGCAGGTCTCGCCGACGACATCGCCGTCATGTACGCCGGCCGCGTCGTCGAACACGGCCTGGTCGAGGAAGTGCTCGACCGCCCGCTGCACCCCTACACCCACGGCCTCATCGGCAGCGTCCCCTCGCGCAACAAACGCGGCGAACCGCTCCGCCAGATCCCGGGCATGACACCCTCCATGCTCGCACTGCCACAAGGCTGCGCCTTCCGCGCCCGCTGCCCGCGCGCCGGCGAGGAATGCCTCATCGAACCGGAACTCCGCACGATCCTGCCGGGACGCGAAGCACGCTGCCATCGGCCGCATCTGTGATGGTGCCGGTAGCAAGGCTGGAGGCTCCGCCCCCCGACCCCCGCCAGGATCGTGTCGATCCTGGGCCACCATTTGTTGGTGCGTGGATTGGGAAGGTGTTGAGCCTCGCCGTAGGCGAGCCGGGATTGGGAGAGGGGCGCATGAAGCTCGCTCGATCAAGCGAGTTCCCCCGACGCGCCCCTCTCCCAATCCCGGCACCTTTCGATCGGGTCCCAACCCACCCAATTCAGCACCAACACATGCATGGGCCCGGGGATCGGCGCGATCCCCGGCGGGGGTTTGGGGGCAGCGCCCCCAACCTTGCTCCAGGACCACACCAATGACGCCCATGATCGAGTTGCGTGATGTGTCGCGGCGGTTCGAGAAGAAGCTCGATTTCGCCGGCAAGTTGTTGAAGCGTCTGGGTGCGCCGATCCGCGAGGAGGTGGTGCATGCCGTGGATGGCGTGGATCTCGTCATTGCGAAGGGCGAGGTCGTGGGGTTGGTGGGCGAGTCCGGGTGTGGGAAGTCCACCTTGGGTCGCATGGTCGCGGGGATTTTGCCGCCGTCTTCGGGAACGGTGTGGCGGCAGGGGCGCGAGATTGCGGGGTTGGCGCCGGCGGCCGCGCGCGAGGCGAAGCTGCGCACGCAGATGATTTTCCAGAACCCGTATGCGTCGCTCAATCCGCGCATGAAGGTCGCGGATATCGTGGGCGAGGCGCCGCGGGTGCATGGCATCGTCTCGCGTGCCGAGAGTGAGGATTACGTCGACGAACAGCTGCGGCGGGCGGGCCTCGATCCCGCGTTGAAGCGGCGGTATCCGCATCAGTTTTCGGGTGGGCAGCGGCAGCGCATCGGGATTGCGCGCGCGTTGGCGGTGAAGCCGGACGTGCTGGTGTGCGACGAGGCGGTGGCAGCGCTGGATGTGTCGATCCAGGCGCAGATCCTCAACCTGTTCATGAAGCTGCGGCGCGAGCTCGACCTCACCTACCTGTTCATCAGCCATGATCTCGGCGTGGTGGAGCATCTCTCGGACCGCGTAGTGATCATGTATCTGGGACGGGTGGTCGAGGCGGCGCCAGCGGCCGAGGTGTTTGGCAGTCCGAACCATCCCTACACGCAGTCGCTGCTGGCCGCGGTGCCGCGGATCGATGCGCGCAAGCGGGCCTTCAAGGTGGTGACGGGCGAGATCCCCTCGCCGCTGAACCCTCCGACGGGGTGCCATTTCCATCCGCGCTGTCCGCATGCGATGGCGCGGTGCCGTGAGGAGCGGCCGGCGTTGCGCGAGATAGCTCCGGGACGCATCAGCGCCTGCCATCTGAACGACGCGCGTTGAGGGCAACCGGCTGGCGTATGGCGTGTTCGCTCTATCGTGCGAACTCCGCGCAGCAGGAGGTTCGCTCGTGAACCGCATCCGCGTCACCCACCGAACCACCTACCGCTATGCGCGGCCGGTCAGGCTTCTCCAGCATCGCCTGATGGTGCGGCCGCAGGACAGCCACGACCTTCGGCTGCTGGATGCAACGCTGGATATCTTGCCGGCGCCGGAGTCCACGCGCTGGGCGCATGATGTGTTCGGCAACTCGATCTGCCGCCTCGAATGGGCGGAGGATGCGATGACCGACCAGCTCGACATCACCTCGACCTTGGGGCTTCAGCATTTCCCGAGCGGGAGCGCGCTGCCGGCGGCGACGCTCGATCCGGGGGCCGAGATCTACCCGTTCTCCTACGCTTCGAACGAAGCGCCCGATGCGGGGCGCCTGCGGGAGCGGCATCTGCCGGATGAGGGCCGCGTCGTCGACGCCTGGGCGCGGCAGTTTCTCGGGCACGAGGACGGGGCGCGCACGCTCGACATACTGGCCGCGATGACGTGCGCGATCCATGACGAGTTCCAGTACCAGTCTCGGGAGGAGGCAGGCACCAACCCCGCAACCATCACGCTGGCCTGCGGCATCGGCACCTGCCGCGACTTCGCGTTGCTGATGATGGAGGCGGCCCGCGCGCTGGGCTTCGCGGCGCGTTTCGTCAGCGGCTACCTCTATGATTCCGGCAATGTCGAGACGCAGGGCGGCGGTGCTACGCATGCGTGGTGCTCGATCTACCTGCCTGGCGCGGGCTGGGTCGAATACGATCCGACCAATGGCCTGATCGCGGGTGCCAACCTGATCCGCGTGGCGGTGACGCGCACGCCGGAACAGGCGGTTCCGGTGGGCGGCGGCTTTGTCGGCGGCGAGAATGATTCGCTGGGGCTCGAAGTCGATGTGTCGGTGGAACCGGAGCAGTCCGAAGATCCTGAGTGCTGATGGGCGGCGCCGCGTCAGGACTGCCTTCAGTAGCGGCCGCACAGACGCGGCATTGGGGTGCGCCTTGGATGGCCGCGTCGCTCACGTGGTGGACGCTCTTTGCTGCCGGCCGGCGTTGATTCGGCACCCGGGAACCGCCCGATAAAGGCACCTGCCACACCCGCCCCGGATTAGCCTCGCTGCGCGCGGCATTGCCGCAATTGCCCTGAATTCACCTTGGCGAGACCATCAGGCCGCCTAGCTGAGGATGCCAACTCCTGACTGCGCCAAAGCGCAACAACCCACCAAGGAGGGTATCCAATGCGCCAGCTTCTCAGGTCTTCGATCGCTGTCTCTGCCCTGATGATCGGCCTCTCGGCCGGCGCCATGGCTGCCGGAACCGCGTCCCCCGCCGCGCCCCACGCAGGCACTGTGCCGAGCACCGGCGCCTCCCCCGCCGTGACCGGCACCGTGCAGACGCAGCGCCCCGCGGTTTCCGCAACCACGACCCCCGCCGCGCCCCGCGCAGGCATTGCGCCGACGACCGGCGCCGCTCCCGCCGTGACCGGCACCGTGCAGACGCAGCACCCTGCGGTTTCCACCAACGGCAACCAGGTGCAGCGCCCGGCCGCCGTGAGCGGCACCCAGGCGGCGCGGCCGGCGACCCCGGCCATCCCGAGCGGCAGCGTCACCACGCCGCGGGTCGATGCGCGGCCCAGCGTGGCGCCCTCGGCGAGCGTGCCGTCCGTGACCCCGCGCGCTGAGGTTCGGCCGGTGACGCCGCAGGCCAGCGGGCCGGCGACGATTTCGCCTGCCGCGCCCCGCGTGAACTGAAGGCAAGTCGACTGAGGGCTGGTCCCCATACGGCCATCAGTTGAATCGGGACGCCCGGCCGCAAGGCCGGGCGTTTCCATTAAGCGCGTGCCGCTGCGCGCCGCCCTCGTCACCAACGAAGATCTCTCGCCGCCCCTCCATCACCCTTCGGCCTGCCCCGCGGGCCGCAAGCCCGAACGGGCGCCGCCGGTACTCCGGCGAGCCAAGTGGCCGAAGGCCGCGCCCGGCGCCTGAGGGCACATAAATCTTCCGAGCGGGCGGCGCCTGGCGCTTGAGGGCGCAAAATAACCAGCGGTCATTCCTCATGATCGCTGGTTGCTCTTCACTCCACCCGGGCGCCGGCCGCGCGCACCAGTGCAGGCCAGCGTTCGGCCTCGGCGCGGATCGTGGCGGCGAAGGCTTCCGGTCCGCTTCCCGTCACCACGAATCCCTGGCTGGTAAAACTGTCGCGCAGCGCCGGCTCACGCAGTGCGCGGGAGGTCTCCTCCGCGATGCGGGTGATGATGGAGGCAGGCGTGCCCGCCGGCGCCAGCAATCCCTGCCAGGTCACGACATCGAAATTCTCGATGCTCGGCACGTCGGGCAGTGCCGGGTTCCGCGCCGCCGAAGTCACGGCCAGCGCGCGCAGGCGGCCGCCACGAATATGCTCGATCGCGGCCGGCAAGGTCACGAACAGCGCATCGACATGCCCCGCCACGACATCGAGCACGGCGGGCCCGCCGCCGCGATACGGCACGTGAGTGAAGACCAGCCTGCGCTCATGCGCAAACAACGCGCCGGCGAGATGCCCGATCGAACCATTGCCCTGGCTCGCGACCGTCATCGCGCCCTCGGCGGAACGGGCGGCGGCGATGAAGCCGGCGAGGTCGCGGACGGGGCTCGCCGGGTTCACCACCAGCACCTGCGGCGCGCGCACCATCTCGATGATAGCAGCGAAATCTCGCACGGGGTCGTAGCCCACGCGCGGATAGAGCGAGGGGTTGATGGTCAGCGGGTCGGAGCCCACCAGCAACGTCAAACCATCGGGCCGGGCGCGGGCTGTAAGCTCGAAGGCCAGGTTGGAGCCCGCGCCGGCGTGGTTCTCCGCCACCACCGGCTGCCCCAACGCCGGGGCCAGCGCGCGCGCGATGCTGCGGCCGAGGATGTCCAGGCTCCCTCCCGGCGCGACGGGGATGATGATGCGCACCGCGCGGTCGGGTGCCCATTCCGTGCGCGGCGACACGTCGCTGCGCGGCAGGCTGAGCACGCCGGCTTGGGCAGCGCCCTGGGCGCTCGCCCGAGTTGCGAGGGCGGCAAGTGGCAGCGCGCCCAGCAGGGCGCGGCGGGAAAGCGGGTTCATTGGATTGCTCATAGGTAATTTTGGAATGCCTTTCTCTACTCAATCGAATTTTATGCAAGAAGAAGATTTTTGTGCTATAGACCCCGCCATGAACGATGAAAGTCCCCCCAAACGTCCAAGTGCGGAGTTGGACCATATCGACCGCGCGATCCTCCGGATGATCCAGCGCGACGCGACCCTGTCCCTGGCCGAGATCGCGCAGGAGGTCGGGCTTACCCCCACCCCGTGCTGGAAGCGTATCCGGCGCATGGAACAATCCGGCGTGATCACCGCGCGCGTCGCGCTGGTCGCACCGGCACTGGTTGGCCTTGACGTTTCGGTCTTCGTCTCGATCGAAACCGGGGATCATTCGGAGGCCTGGATCGACCGTTTCGCCCAGGTCGTCGCGAAACGCCCCGAAGTGCTGGCGTGCTGGCGGCTCGGCGGCGACGTCGACTACCTGCTGCACGTGATGGTGCCGGACATGGCCGCCTTCGACGGTTTCTACCGCCGCCTCACGGCCGAGGTGCCGAGCCTGCGCAAAGTGACCAGCCGCTTCGCCATGGAACGGGTCAAAGACACCACCGCCCTGCCGATTTGACCCTGTCTGACCGGGCGAAGCCGGGTATGAAGTCGCGGTGACAAGTTCAATCCGAATCGCGCCCTCCCTTCTCGCCGCCGACTTCGCACGCCTCGGCGCCGAGCTCGCAGCGATCGAGTCCGCCGGCGCCGACTGGCTGCATCTCGACATCATGGATGGGCATTTCGTCCCAAACATCAGCTTCGGGCCCGCGCTGATCCGTGCCCTGCGCCCTTTGAGCGCCATGCCTTTCGACGTCCATCTCATGATCGCCCCCGCCGACCCCTACCTCGCCGCCTTCGCGGAGGCGGGAGCGGACTGGATCAGCCTGCACCCGGAGGCCGGGCCGCATCTGCACCGCTCGCTTCAGACCATCCGCGCACTCGGCAAGAAGGCCGGCGTGGTGCTGAATCCGGCGACGCCGATCGCCCATGTCGCCGAAGTGATCGACTTGGTCGACCTGGTGCTGGTGATGTCGGTGAACCCTGGCTTCGGCGGCCAGAGCTTCATTCGCAGCCAGATCGCGAAGATCAGCGCGCTGCGCCGGATGATCGATGCCTCGGGCCACGACATCCGGCTCGAAGTCGATGGCGGCGTGACGATGGAGACCGCACCGCTCTGCATCGCGGCGGGCGCGGATGTGCTCGTCGCCGGCACCGCGGTGTTCGGCCGGCCCGACTACGCCACGGCGATCAGGGGCCTGCGCGGATGCTGAAAGGTCTGCTGCGTGGCTTCGCGAAGCTCCGTCCGGTGCGGGCGCCCGAGGCGCCTTCCCGCCCCTTCCGCGACCTATGGCCAGGCGACGCCGCGCGCGGCGGACGCCTGCTCCGCGGCGAGTTCGAACATGCCGGTTCTGTCCATCCGCTGCTCCCATCGGACGAGGCCGGCGCCCCACCCATCGGCTGGGGCGAGCATGACGGCGCCCCACCCTGGCGCGCCGCCATCCACAGCTTCATCTGGCTGCGCGACCTGCGCACGCTGGGCTCCGACGCCGCGCGCATTCGCGCCCGCGCGCTCGCGGCGGACTGGCTGGCGATCGGCCATGGCCCGCTCGCCTCGGCACCCGAAGTGGTCGGCGCGCGCATCTCGTCCTGGCTCGGCAACTGGGATTTCTTCGCGGCCACCGCGGAGGATGACTTCCGCCGCGCAATCATGCAGCGCCTGGCGACCGATGCCCGCGACCTGATCGCCGCCCTGCCTGCCGAGGCCGCGCATCGCGGCGCGCTGGTCGCACTCAAGGGTGCGCTCGCGGCCGCCGTCGCACTCGATGACGACGCCTTCCTGCAACGCTGCGTGCGCTTCTTGCCACCCGAGCTGGAGCGCCAGTTCCACCCCGATGGCGGCCATATCGAGCGCAGCCCGGCCCAGCAGATGGAAGCGCTCAAGGACCTCATCGAGATTCGCAACCTGCTCCACGGCGTCGAGATCGAGGCGCCGCCACATCTGACCGTCGCACTCGATCGCGCCGCGCCGGCGTTGCGCTCGCTCCGCCACGGCGATGGCGGGCTCGCGCTGTTCAACGGCACGCGCGACGAGAACTCCGCCATGGTGGATCTGGTCCTGACCCAGGGCCAGGCACGCAGCCGGGCGCCACTCGTGCTCGCCGAGACCGGCTTCCAGCGCCTGCAGGCCGGCCGCACCCTCGTCATCGTCGATTGCGGCGCACCGCCCTCGCAACGCGCCGGCGCCACCGGCCCCGGCGGCATTGCCCGCGGCGCCGACCGCCTCGCACATGCCGGCACCCTCGCCTTCGAAATGTCGGTCGGGCGCGAACGCATGATCGTCAACTGCGGCGCCGCCCCCGCCGCCGACCCCGCTTGGCGCGACGCGCTGCGCGCCACCGCCGCCCACTCCACCCTCACTTTGTCGGACACCAACAGCGCCGAACTGCGCGACTCCGGCCTCGGCCGACGCCCCGAGCACGTGGAAGCCGAACGCCAGGAAGCCTCCGGCGGCCAACTCCTCGAACTCAGCCATGACGGCTACGTCCGCGCCTTCGGAGCCATCCACCGCCGCCGCCTCTACCTCTCGGAATCGGGCGACGACCTGCGCGGCCACGACCGCGTCGAGATGGCCGAAGGCAAGCCACTCCCAGGCTTCGCCGTGCGCTTCCACCTCCACCCCGGCGTCACCGCCAGCGCCCAGCAAGACGAAACAGCCATTCTCCTGCGACTGCCCTCCGGCATCGGATGGCGCCTCCGCGCAAACGGCGCCCGCGTCGCCATCGAGGAAAGCGTCCACCTCGGCGGCGATGCCCGCAAAAGCCAGCAAATCGCCCTCTTCGCCACCGGCGACACCGGCCTGGTGCAATGGGCCATCAGCCGCGTCAGCCTGCCGGCGCCTTGATGAGCTGCGCAGGAAGGCCAGGGGCTCTGCCCCTGGACCCCGCGAGGATCGTGTCGATCCTCGACCTCCCTTTGTTGGTTCTTGATTTTGGCGAGGGGTTTGAGCCTCGCCGGAGGCGAGGCGGGTTGGGGAGGGGGCGCGGAGAGCCCCAGCGCCACGGGGAACTCCCTGGACGCGCGCCCTCCCCAACCCGCCCCATTCAGCACGTACATCCCTCACCAAACCCGGGACCAGCAAATGCAGGGGCCCGGGGATCGGCGCGATCCTCGGCGAGGGTCGAGGGGGCGGAGCCCCCCGCC
The DNA here is from genome assembly GCA_028288785.1 of Rhodospirillales bacterium. Lineage (GTDB taxonomy): Bacteria > Pseudomonadota > Alphaproteobacteria > Acetobacterales > Acetobacteraceae > Plastoroseomonas. Next base: position 22,381 of record JAQGHV010000190.1, read on the forward strand.
TTCCTGTGAAGGTCATCGAGGTCGCCAACGTCGACTTCGCGTTGCGGCACTTTGTCTTGCCGGTGATGCGCGGGGCGCGGGCGCGGGGACATGAGGTGGTTGGGGTTTGTGCGGATGGCCCCTTGCTGGACACGGCCCGGGCTGAGGGCTTTCGGGTTGTGACGTTGCCGATGGCGCGCAGTTTGAATCCTGTGGCGCAGTGGCGGGCGTATCGGGCTTTGCTGGCGTTGTTCCGGGCAGAGCGGCCTGACCTGGTGCATGCGCACATGCCGATTTCTGGGTTTTTGGCGCGCATGGCGGCGTGGTGGGCGGGTGTGCCTCGCGTTGCCTATACGTGCCATGGGTTCCTGTTCAACCAGCCGGGCCCTTGGTGGCGGCGTGGGTTGTCGTTTGGGCTGGAGTGGCTGGCTGGGCGCGTGACGGATCGCTTCCTGACGGTGAGTGCGGAGGAGGCGTCGTATGCGCGGCGCCTGCGCATCCATTGCGGTGCGGAGGCGGTGCTGAATGGGCGCGATCCCGCGATTTTTCATCCCGATCCCGTGGCTCGCGCGGCGTTGCGCGCGGAGCTTGGCGCCGCCGAGGGCGATTGCGTGGTGATCGCGGTGTCGCGGCTGGTGCGGCACAAGGGCTACCCCGAATTGCTGCGCGCGACGGAGCATGTGCCGGGTGCCACGCTATGGGTGGTGGGCGAGCGGCTGGGGTCGGATCATGGGCAGTCGCTGGACGCGGATTTCGCGCGTGCCGAGGCGGTTCTGGGGCCAAGATTGCGCCGGCTCGGCTACCGGCACGACGTGGCGCGGCTGCTGACGGCGGCGGATGTATTTGCCCTCCCCTCGCACTTCGAGGGGCTTCCGATGTCGATCATTGAGGCCATGCTGACCGGCCTGCCGGTGGTCGCGACCAATATTCGCGGCCCGCGCGAGCAGGTGGTGCCGGAAGAGACCGGGCTGCTGGTGCCACCGGCCGAGGATGCACCCTTGGCGGCGGCGTTGGCGCGCCTTGCCGAAGACCCTGCCCTGCGCGCGCGCATGGGCGAGGCGGGACGGCAGCGGGCGCTTGCGATGTTCGACGAGGCCAAGGTGATCGGGCGCACGATGGACCTTCTCGGCTTGTGAAGGATGCTCGATCGCTTGGCAGGCGCGACGATCGCCATCGAGCGCAAATAGTGAAAGGCCCCTGTGCATGAGCGATCTTCTCCCCGGCGGCATGCCGCCCGCCTCGCGCGACCTAGTGGGGAACGGTGCGCTCTCACCCTTCCCGAACTGGCCCGGCGATGCGCGACTCGCGCTCTCGTTCGTCGTGAATGTGGAGGAAGGAGCGGAGCTGTCGCTCACCTCCGGCGATGAGCGGAACGAGTCGGTGCATGAGGTGAACCGCGAGGTCGTTGGCGCCCCCGACCTCTGCATGGAAAGCCACTTCGCCTATGGCGCGCGCGTTGGCATCTGGCGCGTGCTGGACGCCTTCGACGCGCATGGGATGAAGGCCACCTTCTCCTCCTGCGGGCGCTGCATCGCGGCCACGCCGAGCCTCGCCGCGGAACCTGCGCGGCGTGGGCACGAGATCAGTGCGCATGGCTGGCGCCGGGAGAGCCATGCCGGGATGGAAGAAGCGCGCGAGCGCGCGGTGATCGCGGCGACCGTCGCCGCCATCGAGAAGGCCTGCGGCGAGCGCCCGGTCGGTTGGCACACCAAGAGCAGCGCCTCGGTCAACACGCGGCGGCGGCTGTGGGAGGAGGGCGGGTTCCTCTACGACAGCGACGCCTATGATGACGACGTGCCGCGCATGCTGCGCCGCGAGCCGCGCCCGCATGTGTTGATGCCCTATGCCTTCGACACCAACGACATGCGCTTCGGGCCAGGCGGCGGCTTCGTGCAGGCGCGTGATTTCTCGGAGTACTGCATCCGCGCGATCGAACGGCTGCTGAAGGAGGGCGCGACGGCGCCGAAGATGCTCTCGATCGGCTTGCACCTGCGCTTCATCGGTCGCCCCGCGCGCATCGGCGGGCTGGAAGCGATCCTGGAGCATGTCGCAGAACGCAGCGGCATCTGGGTCGCGCGGCGGTGCGATATCGCCGCGCACTGGGCGACGCTTGGGCGAGGCGGAGAGAGCGTGGGCGGCAACCCGCGCGGGTTTTGATTGTTTGACAGGTATCGTAGGGCCATCCTGCAAGAACCTCCGTGAGCACACGGAAGCCTTGCGGGTTGACGTTTATCACGTCGGATCGAAGTTCAGCATCGACGCTGGATCGTCCGTAAGGGAGTGACCACAGGATGCGTGCTTCGACGTTTTTTGCTGCGGCGGCTTTGATGCTTCCGGCCACTGGTGCCTTCGCCCAGGCGGGCGATGCCGATGCAGGCCAGCGCGTGTTCAACCAATGCCGCGCTTGCCACACGATCGAAGCTGGTGGGCGCAATGGCGTCGGCCCGAACCTCAATGGCGTGGTGAACCGCGCAGCCGGCACGCGCGAGGGGTTCCGCTACTCTGCCAACCTGCGTGAACTGGCAGCCGGGGGCCTCACCTGGGACGAGGCGACGCTGGCGCGCTACTTGGCCAATCCCAAGGACGTCGTTCCGCGGGGCACCATGTCCTACGCGGGCTTGCGCCAGCCGCAGCAGATCGCGGATGTGATCGCCTATCTTCAGCGCAGCGCCGCGCCCTGACCAGCTGACGTGATGAACAGCACGTCGTGGCTCGGCCTGATCGGCTTCGTCGTGGCGGCCTTCGCAGCGGCGAGCACGGGCGCGATGTTCAAGCCCGGCGCGTGGTATGAGGCCCTGGCCAAGCCGTCATGGCAGCCGGCGAACTGGGTTTTCCCCGTGGTGTGGTCGGTCCTGTACTGCCTGATCGCGGTGTCCGGCTGGCTCGCCTGGCGGGCCGCCGGCTGGTCGCCTGCGCTGAAAATCTATGCGGTGCAGCTTGTGCTGAACGCCGCGTGGACGGTCATCTTCTTCGGCCTGCACCGCATCGGCTTCGCGATGGTGGACCTGGCGGTGCTGTGGTGCCTGATCCTCGTCACCGTGGTGATGTTCTACCGGATCGAGCCGCTCGCAGCCTGGCTGCTGGTGCCCTACCTCGCCTGGGTGACGGTCGCCGCGTGCCTCAATTTCTCGATCTGGCGGCTCAACGCGGCACCTGTGGGATAGCGTTTTCCGGGTCCAGGGCGCGGCTGACGTAGTCGCGCAACTCGGGACGATATTCCTCCCACAGCGCGCGCAACGCCGGCAGCGGCGCCGGCGCCCAATCGATGCGGAGGTCAACCAGCGCGAACACCTCCCGCTCCACGACCAGCAGGTGTGCGGAACGTACGGCGCCGTGTTCGCCACCCGCGGCCTCGCCGGCTTCGAGAGCGCGCAGCAGGCGTTCGGCCAGCAACTCACCTTCGCTCGCCAGGAACGCCGCGGCCATCGCATCGGGGACGGTGCTGCTCGACAGGATGTTGCCGATCGCGACCACGTCGCGGCCATGCGCCGCGCCACGCTCGGCCTTCACCAGCCCGCCGTCGAAATGCGCGGTCGCCCCAATCGCATCCATCACGGCGAGTTGGCGGAACCGATGATGCGGGGTGGAGCCGACCAGCGCCGCCACCGTCTCCTCCGCCGTGCAGCCGGAGCGCAGCAGCTCCAGCCCGCGCGGCCCCAGGCGCGGGTCCGTGCGGTGCTGCGTCAGCACCCCGCCCACGTCAGCCGCGCAGAACGCCACCCGCGCGCCGACCGCGATGCCGGAGGTCGTGACGGCGGCGCCGAAGGCACCGGTTTCGGCGCAGCGGGCGAGGAGGGAGAAGGTCATTCAGTAGCCTCGCGCATGATCATAGAGGTTGGGAAGCCCCTCGCCACGCCGATGCGCCGCCATGGCGTCAGCCACATAGACCGCGCGCTCGCGACGGCTCGGCAGGCTGGCGCAGTGCGGCGTGACGGTGATCTTGGGATGCGCCCAGAGCGGGCTATCGGCGGCCAGCGGCTCCGGTTCGAAAACGTCGATGACCGCCCCGCCGAGCTGCCCGGCATCGAGTGCCGCGACCACATCGGCCACCACCAGCTGCGTGCCTCGCCCGGCGTGGATCAACCCGGTTCCCGGCTTCACCTTGGCCAGCAGCGGGTTCGCGATCAGGCCGCGTGTCGCCTCGGTTGCCGGCAACAGCACGACCAGGATATCGGCCGCGGCCAGAAAGCCATCGAGACCGGCATCGCCCACGTAGCTGCGCACCCCTGTCAGGGACTTTTCCGTCCGCGACCAGCCGATCACAGGAAAGCCGAGGCCTTGCAGCATCACCGCGCTGCGCGTGCCCATGACGCCGAGGCCCATAATGCCGACGACGCGGTCGGGTGCGGTGAACTCCGGCTCGAAATAATCCCACTTTGCGGCGGCCTGCGAGAGGGCGAGCCGGCGCTGGTTGCGCAGCAGGCCGAGCGCCGCCCACGACACGTATTCGCCCATCCGCTGTGCCGCTCCATCAACGCCCATGCGGACCAGCGGGATGTGCAGCGGCAGCTCGGGGTCGGTGATGATGGCGTCGACACCGGCGCCCGCGCCGAAGATCACGCGGAGCGACGGCAGCCGCGCCAGGGCGCCAGGCTCCGGATCCCAGACCAGCGCGTGGGTGATGGCGGATGGGTCGAGCGCCGGATCGCCCCAGAGGCGGACATCGAGGCCCGGCGCGACCTCCGCGAAGGCCGCCTGCCATTGCACGAACGCCTTGCGGCCACCCGACTTGATGACGAGCAGGTCACCTGGCCCGGCATCGTCCAGTTCGCACACCGCATCG
>JAQGHV010000239.1 GCA_028288785.1 Rhodospirillales bacterium
GCCTACCGGCGCGCGCTCGAACGCAGCTTCCTGCCACGTGTCCTCGCGCGCCTGGAGCTGCAGATCCGCGGTGGCTTCCAGCGCCCGGACTTCCTCTACGAGGCGACGCGCGTCTACCTGATGGTCGGCGGCGAAGGGCCGATGGACAAGGAACTGGTGAAGCAGTGGTTCCAGATCGAGTGGGGCCGCGCCTATCCCGGCGCCATCGGCGAACCTACTCGGGTGGCGCTGGCGCAGCACCTGGACGCGCTGCTGTCGCTGCCGAACATGCAGGTCTATCCGCTCGATGGTGCGCTGGTCGATGAGGCCCGGCGCATCTTCTCGCGGCTGCCGCTGGCAGAGCGCATTTACTCGCGCATGCGCACGGTGGCGGCGAACATCCCGCCCTGGCGACCTTCCGATGCGGCCGGTGCGGCGGGACAGCGCTTCTTCACCCGCGCTTCCGGCCGACCTCTGACCGAGGGCATCGCCGGCCTCTACACGGTCAACGGCTTCTACCGCGCGCTGCTCCCGGCGCTGGGCGATGCGATCCGCGTTGGTGCGCAGGAAAGCTGGGTTCTCGGCCCGGCGGCGGCGACGCAGCGGGCCGAGGACCTGCCGCGGATCGAGGAGCAGGTGCTGACCATCTACGCGAATGAATATGCCTCGGTCTGGCAGCAGATGCTCGACGACCTGGCACTGCCGGGCTTCAATGGTCTTCAGACTGCGGCGGAGGGGCTCAACATCCTTGGCGCGCCGAACTCGCCACTGCGGGACATGCTGCGCAGCATTTCGCGCGAACTCTCGGTCGGTACGCCGCCCGAGGGCGTGACGCCGCCCGCGCCGACCGGCTCTGCCGCACGCGTCGCGGCGGCGCAGGGCGGACCGCCGGAGCCCAAGGTCTCCGACCCCGTCGCACGCGTCGTGGAACCGCGGTTCGAGGCTTTGCGCGCCGCCGCGGGCCAGCCACTCGAGGCCATCCTGGCCATCATCAACGACCTGTATGTGCAGGTCGCGCGGCTTGCCACCGCGCCGCCGGGCACGGTGCTGCCGCCGCCCGTCGGGCTCGATCCCGGGCAGCGCCTGTCCGCCGAAGCCGCGCGTTCGCCGCAGCCACTGGGCCGCTGGCTCGCGGGCCTGGCCACGCAGACCTCGACGGCCCGCACGGGTGGCGCGCGTGCCGCCATCGCCGGCGCCGCCGGTGCGGCCGGTGGGTTGTTGCCGAGCTGCCGCGCCATGGAAGGCCGCTTCCCCTTCCGCATCGACGGTCAAGAAATGCCGGTCGATGACTTCACCCGCTTCTTCGGGCCGGCCGGGGTGCTGGACCAGTTCTTCACCCAGCAGGTCCGCCAGTACGTGGACACCACGCAGGCGGTCTGGCGCCCGGTGGCGGCAGCCGGCCTCGCGCCGCCGATCAACCCGGCCGACGTGCAGCAGTTCCAGCGCGCGGCGAATATCCGCGACGCCTTCTTCCCCGGCGTCGCCGCGGCTGGGTTGCGTTTCGAGATCGTGCCCCAGGGCATGGATCCCGGGGCGGCCGGCGCGGTGCTCGAAGCAGAGGGTCTGCGTACCGAAATCCGCCGCGATGGGCCCTCGCGCCCGCTGCCGCTGTCCTGGCCGTCGCGCACCAACACGACGCTTACCTTCGAGCCGGCATCCTCCGCCGGCACGCTGAACTTCGATGGTGGCTGGTCGGCGATGCGCCTGATCCTGCGCCGGCAGAGCACCTTGCAGGCGACCAGTGATCCCACACGCTTGCGGGTGAACGTCCAGCATGGCGACCGCAGCATGGTCTTCGAATTGCGGGCGGGGAGCTCCAAGCACCCCTTCGGGCTGCGCGACCTGGCGGATTTCCGATGCCCGACGCTCAGCCCGAACTGAGCGACGCGCCGCTCGCGCTCGGCATCTACGGAAAGATGCCGGCGCATGGCGATTTCGTGCGGCGGGGCCTTCCGAGCAGCTTCGTCACGCCTTGGGATACCTGGCTCTCCGCCGGCGTCGCCGCCGCGAGGGGGGAGCTGGATACGAATTTCGCGGCTGTCTGGGATGAGGCACCGGCCTGGCGCTTTGCCTTGCCAGCCGGGGTTTGCGGGCCCGACGCGGTCGCCGGCGTGATGCTGCCATCGGAGGATACGGTCGGGCGGCGCTTTCCGCTGACCGCCGCCGCGCTGCTGCCACCTGGCGTAATTATCGAGGAATGCTGGTTCGCGCGGCTGGAGGCGGCGGTGCGTGCCGCGCGCCAGGGCTCGCTCGATGCCGACGGGATGATCAGGGCCATGCAGAGCTCCGCCGAAGTGCCGGGTTCGGGCGATGTGCTGGGGATGCTGGGTAGCGGTTTGGCCGAGGGTGGCCCCGCTGCGGGGCCGGTCGGCGATGTCGGGGCGTCCGCGGCTCCGGTGGCTTTGGACGGGTGGGGAAGTTCATTTGGCGTGGACCCGATGGAGGGCCCGGCTGCGGCACCGGCCGCGGCCGAAGATATGTGGGGCGCACTGCTGGGTGACGCTCCGAGCGATGGCGTGTCGGCTGACGGAGCAGGGCAGGGCCCGTCCGCGCTGGCAGACGGGAGCGATGCTTGGGGGACGGCGCCAGACGACCTCAACATCCAGGCCTCGTTGAGCAGCGATATGATGGAGGGACCGGCCGCGGTCGCTGACGGCGAGAATGGCGGGAAAGTCCCGCTCGGCGGCAGCACGATCCGGCGTTCGTCGGACACCGATGCCACCCAGGCACCTTCCGCGCGGACTGATAGGGGAAACGGCGGCACCGGCTTACCGGGCGGCACGTCCGCTCAGGAGCCGCTGAACAGCGATGCGTTCGGACCCTCGGCGCAGGGGGGCTCGGGAAATGGGAACGACCTGCCCGGCGGCATGCCGGATGAGGTGTCGCTGATGAAGGATGCTGGTCGGGTGCCATCTGCGATGCTCGGCGCGAACCCGCTTCATACCGCGTCCGGCCAGGATGCCATGGAGGGACCGGCGTCGGACGACGACTGGAGCGCGCCGTCCAGCAACGTCCCGACTCAGGCGGCGACCGCCGAGGACGCGTTCGATGGACCGGCCTCAACGCCAGATAATGCCGATCATTGGGATGCATTGGTGGGCGATATTTCGAGCCCGGCGGCACCAAGCAAGGATGCGTCATCTGCCGCCGCCGGCGCGCTGGGTGACGGGGCTTCCCTGATGGCCGATGCACCGCTCGACGCCGCTTCAGTTGGGGGAGCGGCTTCCTTGAATTCCACTTTGCCGGATACGGGAGACATGTGGGGCGACCTGCTGGGCGACCCCGCGCCGCCGTCTTCGGATGGCTTCTCGCCCGCCGCCAGTGAAGGGGGTGACCCCGCACTCCCCGCGGCGTCAGCGGGCGGCGAACCTCCCGGTACGGTGTGGGATGACGTGCTCGCCAACACGGTAGATTTGCGACCAGCGACGACCCACCAAGGCACTGCGCCGCACGAGCCCGCGCCGGTACTTGACGACACCCCCGTGGGCGATCGCTGGGGTGAACTCCTTGGCGATGACCGCAGTGAAAAGCCTGCAGTCGGGGCGACCGATGGTACGGCTTCCGCGATGCCAGCGGCGATTGCCTCCGACCGCATCTACCCGGCGGATCTACCATCGGACGCGGTGGGCGCACTCCCCACCGACCAGTCTAACGTCTCCACGCCGCCCACCTACGAGGCGCTGCTTCGCCCCGAACATGGTGGCTGGTGGACGCTCGGCGGTGCTCACCTTTCGCCGATGGTTTGGCCATTGCCAGAGCTGCCGCCGGCGGCAAGCTTCATCTTGTTGTTGCACAACCAGGACCCGGAGACCGGCCCATGAGCGGAATGCTCACATCGGAGGCGGCGACCCATCCGGGTGCGGTCCGAAAGCGCAACGAGGATGCGCTGGTCGAAAAGGCAGACATTGGGCTGTGGGTGGTGGCGGACGGGGCCGGTGGCCATGGTTCCGGCGATGTCGCCTCCACCGCCATCGCGGAGTCGCTCGGGCAGATGCCGGCCGGTCTATCGGCGGCGGAATTGCTTGCGCAGATACGCCTGCGCCTGACTGCGGTGCACGCCGAATTGAAAGCTGAGGCGGCGCGGCGCGGGCCCAGCCAGATCCTGGCTTCCACCGTGGTGGTGCTGCTGGCTCGCGGTGGTCACTTCGCGTGCCTCTGGGCTGGTGATTCGCGGATCTACATGCTTCGTGACGGGACCCTGAGCAGGGTAACGCGCGACCACAGCCTGGTCCAGGAACTCGTGGACCAAGGAACCCTGAGTGAGGCGGAAGCCGAGCAGCATCCGCAGGCCAATGTAATCACGCGGGCGATCGGCGGCCATGGCGACCTGATGCTCGACAAGCTGTCGGGGCGGTTAATGGGGCGTGATCGGTTTCTGTTGTGCAGCGACGGCCTGTTCAAGGCGCTGCCGGAGTCGGAGATCGCGGGCATCATGGCCTCGGGCCAGGGCGCGAGCGCGCTGATCGCTCTCGCGGTGGAACGTGGCGCACGGGACAACGTCAGTGCCATCGTCGTCGATGTGCCTGCCTGACGGTGTTGGGTGATACGTGCGGGGGGCCACCACCGTGCTATGGCCACAGTTGCGGCTTCGAACAGTCGCGGGCTCAGGCGACAACGGCCATGCCGGAACACAGGTCGGCCCGCCACCGCAAACGGACATGTACCGGAGGTTGGACGTTGAGTACGGGACTTGGCAGGCGTCCCGAGCACCTGCGGGCCGGCCTAAGCCCCTGCAGCACAGTGAAGGCTGGGTTGGAGGTCGGCACCGTTGCGAACTTCGATCAGTGCCCGACAGCCGCACGCCAGCATTCGGCGGCCAGGTAATTCCGCGCGGGCAGCCCGAACCATTCGCCTTGCCGATGAGACCATAGCGGCTACAGGTGTTTGCGCCCGAGCTCTCTACTCAGCGCCCCGAGTAGAGGTCGTAACTTGCACTGGCGGAAGTACCGGCACTGTCGTTGTTCCAAGCCCAGGTCTTCATCTCGAACTGCTTGAAGCCGATCATAAAGGTATCCACCGGTCGATCACCGGCCATCGCAAGCTTGTACTTGGTGAGGGTCGAGTCTGTCAGCGTTAGTCGTGCGTAGGCCTCGAGGTCGCCGGTCTTGTTTGTACGCGCCCAGTCGATCGTAACCGTGCGGCTGAGCTTGCCAGTGAGAAGCTCCGCCATAAGGTTGCTGGTCGAGAGGTCGGTCATCTTGACGACCTTCACGTGCTGCACCGTCGGGCGCGCGCGATTATTCGCGTCAGCGCCCACGCTATCAAGGTTGCGCTCGACACCCCATTCAATGTCTTCAACTAGGATGTATTTTTCGTAGCCCTTGGAATCGACTGATCCGTCGGCCCCTTCGAATTTCATGAGAATGGGCATGGGTCTGCGCTTTCCTGCCAGGTTGGGGCGGGGGTTTCGCACAAACGCCGGGCCCGGCAAGGGCCGAACCCAGCGTTGGCACTGTCGTGGCCCCGGTCCGGCGTGAGGCCGGACCGGGGCCGCGTCGTCAGACCTTGACGGCCTTGGCCAGGTCCCAACCAACAGTCGCCGGGCTGCCCGAGAAGTCGTCGCCGATCGGGTTGTACTTTAGGATGAACTTGTCGAAGTTCAGCGACAGGCTCTCGGAGGGGCGGTCACCGCCGGAAGACAGCGAGTAACCCGACAGGCCCGTGCCGTTCAGCTCGAACGACAGGTATTCCTGGGCGGCGCCGGCACCGGTGCGCAGGAACGCGACCTTGACGACCTTGTTCAGCTTGCCGTGCAGGGCTTCTTCGAGGAGCTTGATGGTCGCACCGTCGGTCTGCTTCGTGACGGTGATCTCGCTGACGGAAACGATCGAACCCTCGCGGGTCGAGTTGCCGTAGGCAGCGGAGATGCCGCGGCCGACGCCGAACTGGCAGGAGCTGATCGGGATCCACTTCGCGAAGCCCTCGATCGTGGATTCACCGGGAACGCCTTCGTATTCGAGCATAAGCATGAGAGTCTCTCCTATTTCAAACTCCGGCGGAAAGCGGACCCCATGCCCGCCTCTGACCGATAGCTGAGCGGAACATGAATTCCGCTGCAATCCTCAAGAAGTTCTTGTGAACCCCGGGCCGCCGAGCGGTCCCCGTGATCACCTATTCGATGGTATAGCGGAACGATCCATCCTCTGCAATACCCACTGCCACTTTCGTGATCTCCGCGCCCTCGGCGCGCTTGCCGAGGATCTGGCCGGATAGCTCGGGCAGGAGCGTGCGGTTCAGGATATTCTCGATGTTGCGCGCGCCGCTCTCGACCTCGGTGCAGCGGGCGGCGATCGCCTGCGTCAGTTCCGGGCCGTATTCCAGCGGAACACCATAGGATTCCTTGAGCCGCTTGCTGATGCGGTTGAGCTGCAGCACCACGATCTTGCGCATCACCGCATCGTGCAGCGGGTAGTAGATGATGACATTCACGCGGCCGAGGAAGGCCGGCTTGAACACCTTCAGCAGGTCGGGGCGCAGCGCCTCGCCCAACTGCTCGGGGTCCGGCATCGTTTCTGGGTCCGCGCACAACTTCGCGATGGTGTCGGTGCCGGCATTCGACGTCATGATCAGGATGCAGTTGCGGAAGTCGATATCACGACCTTCGCCATCCTTCATGTTGCCCTTGTCGAAGACCTGGTAGAACACGTCCTGGACGCCCGGGTGCGCCTTCTCCATCTCGTCCAGCAGGATGATCGAGTAGGGGCGACGGCGCACGGCTTCGGTCAGAACGCCGCCCTCGCCATAGCCGACATAGCCGGCCGGCGCGCCCATGAGCATCGAGACCTTATGCTCTTCCTTGAACTCGCTCATGTTGATGATCGTGATGTTGCCCTCGCCGCCGTAAAGCAGGTCGGCCAGCGCCAGCGCCGTCTCGGTCTTGCCGGTACCGGAGGTGCCGGCAAACATGAACACGCCGACCGGCTTGCGCGGATCGGTCAGGCCGGCGCGGTTGGTGCGGATCGCCTGCGCGACCGCCTCCATCGCGTGATCCTGCCCGATGACGCGGGTCTTCAGCGTCTCCGCCAGGGCCAGAACGCCCTTGATCTCGTTCGAGACCATGCGACCGACCGGGATACCGGTCCAGGTCGCGACAACTTCGGCGACGGCTGCGCCATCGACCACGGGGTGAACCAGCGGCTCCTCGCCCTGGAGCAGATGCAGCTCCTTGGTCACATCCGCCAGCTGAGTGCGCAGCGTGTCGGGATCGACCTGGTCGGCCGGCGGGGCCTCGCCCTCCGGCACTGGCTCCGGCGGGTTCTCGAGCGCGGTGCGGAGCTGCTTGATCTGCTCGACCAGCTCCTTCTCCATGTCCCACTGCACGTTCAGCGCTTCGAGCTCGGCATTCGCCGCGGCCTTCTCGGCCTCGAGCGCGGTCACGCGCTGCGCGTGATCCGTGCCGGTCACCGCCTCGCGCGACAGCGAGGCGAGTTCGGAGGCAACCAGGTCGAGCCGCCGGACGCGGTCCTCGATCGCCGCAGGGATCGCCGCCTGCGACATGGAGACGCGGGCGCAGGCGGTGTCGAGCAGCGACACGCCCTTGTCCGGCAACTGGCGGGAGGGGATGTAGCGGGCAGAGAGCCGCACGGCATCCTCGATCGCTTCGTCCAGGATACGCACGCCATGGTGCTTCTCGAGCGTGGGGACCAGACCGCGGAGCATGGCGCGGGCCAGGTGCTCGGTGGGCTCGTCGATCTTGACGACCTGAAAGCGCCTGGTGAGCGCCGCGTCCTTCTCGAAGTACTTCTTGTATTCGGCCCAGGTGGTCGCCGCGATGCAGCGCATCTCGCCGCGCGCGAGCGCCGGCTTCAGCAGGTTGGCGGCGTCGCCCTGACCCGCCTGCCCGCCGGCGCCGATCAGCTGGTGCGCCTCGTCGATGAACATCACGATCGGGATGGGCGAGGATTTGATCGCGTCGATCACGCCCTTGAGGCGGTTCTCGAACTCGCCCTTCACGCCGGCGCCGGCCTGCAGCAGGCCGAGGTCGAGCGACATCAACCGCACCTTCTTCAGCGCCTCCGGCACGTCGCCGCTGGCGAGGCGCAGTGCCAGTCCCTCGATCACGGCCGTCTTGCCGACACCAGCTTCACCGGTGCAGATCGGGTTGTTCTGGCGACGCCGCGTCAGGATGTCGATGATCTGGCGGATCTCGCCGTCGCGGCCGAGGATCGGATCGATCTTGCCGGCCTTCGCCTGCGCCGTGAGGTCGGTGCAGAACTGGTCGAGCGGTCCGCTGCCACGCGGGGCCTCGCCCGGGGCGGCACCTGCCGCCGCCGCGCCGGGGCTGCCCGAAGGTGCCGCGTCGTTGGCTTCCTCGCTGCCTTCGGTGAAGCTGTCGAGGCCGCGGCGAAGCTGGTCGCCGGGGATCGCCATCAGGCTCGGCGCGCTCTCCTTGAGGCCGCGGCTCAGCGTCTCGTCGTTCAGCAACGCGATGAGCAGGTGGCCGGAGCGAATGATGCCCTTGCCTTCGAGCGAGGCGAGCAGCCAGGCCTCGCGCAGCCAGGTGACGATATCGGGCGACAGGGCAGGGGCGCGCGCATTGCCGGTGCGCAGCTTGTCGAGCGCGCGGGTGATTTCCATCCCCGCCTTGCCGGCATCGATGCCGGCCTTGCGCATGATCACGGAGATGTCGGAATTCTGAAGCTCGATGAGCTTCAGCAACACATGCTCGATTTCGACGTTGTAGTGGCTGCGGGAGAGCGTGAGCCCCGCGGCCGCCTCGAGTTGACGGCGCGCGAGCGCGTTCATCCGCCCGACAAGTGTTTTCAGGTCGAGAGCAATCATGCCGGAACGGATCCCACCGTAAAGCGGCACCCAGGGCGCCGCGGTTGCAGAGCCCCGGGGTGTGCGACCGCACGACCGGACAAGCCCCCTAGAATACGCAACGGAGGCTAGATGCGTAGGCGCATCAAGTCCATGGCCTTGCCTCGGGTGCGGAACGTCATTCGGAGACAGTACGAAGAAATTAGTTCCGATACGGCTGTGCATCGGCCGGGGTTGCGCTACACTCGGTTGCGCAGGGGGAATGGCATGGCTGAACTGGTGATCGACCTCGCGGCCCTACTGGCGCCACTTGCCGAAGGCGATGGCGCCGGCGTGGACATGCGTACTGATTTTACGCCCAAGGCTCCATACCAGCTGCTGCGCGGCGCGCGTGGTGAAGCCCGCGCGCTCGAGCGCCTGCTCGATGGCGGCGATCCCAATGCGGACCCGGTCGCGATTGCCGGTCACTGGCGCGACGTCAAGAAGATCGCGTCCAATATCATCGAGACGAAGTCAAAGGATTTCGAAGTCGCCGCCTGGCTGACCGAGGCGCTGGTGCGCCAGGACGGACTGGCTGGCGTCGAGGCCGGTGGGATGCTCATCAAGGGCATCGCCGAGACCTTCTGGGACAAGGCTTTCCCCTCGCTCGAGGAGCCGGAGGGTCTGGAAGACCGGGCCTCGCCGGTTGGTGGCCTCGCCGGCGAAGGCGCCGATGGCACGCTGATGCAGCCGCTGCGCCGCACGCCGCTGTTCAAGCGCGGCGACGGCAGCATGTGTGACCTGTTCCTGTACAAGCGCGCCGAGGAAGTGGCCGCGATCGTCGATGCGGAGCGCAAGGCGAAGCGCCTCAAGGAGGGCGTGCCCGAGCTTGAGGTGCTGCAGCGCGAGGGTCGCGCCGACGCCGCTGGCCTGCGGGCGGTTGGCCTTGCCGCCATGGCGGCGCGTGACGCCTGGGTCGCGATGGATGAGGCGCTGACCGATCCGTTCAAGGGCAATGCGCCCTCGACCCGCAACGTCACGCTGCTGCTCGACGACTTGATCGCGGTCGCCGTGAAGATCGTGGGTCCATTGCAGACCGCCGTCGAAGCAACCGAGGACGCCGCCGCTGCCGGCGACGGCGATGCGGGAGGCGGCGGCATGGTCGATGGCGGCGTACCCATGGCCGGTGGCGGTTCCGGTCCGCGGCCCCTCAGGACGCGTGAAGACGCGATCAAACAGATCGAGGAAATCGCGGCGTGGTTCAAGAAGACCGAACCGCATTCCCCGGTAGCGTATACTCTCGAGGATACCGCCCGGCGTGCCCGTATGCCGCTGGACGAGTTGTTGGCCGAGGTTCTGACCGAAGGCGATGCGCGCAAGGCCATGCTGGTGCGTCTCGGTATTCACCGTCCCGACGGCTGATGCTTGACGTCTAATGCTTGACGGGGCGCCGAGATGGGGGAAGCTTCATCAATAGCGCCGTTGACCACGTGCCTTTGGTTTGCGTAGGCTCATGTTCAGTCTGGCTGCGCGACCAGTTTTTTCGAGAAACAAAATAAGAAAGGGTTGGCGATGAGCAGCGTTCACGACAAGCTTGCGCGCGTGCGGAAGCCGCGCGTCCACATCACGTATCAGGTCGAGACCGAGGGCGCCGAGGTTGTTCGCGAGCTGCCCTTCGTCGTTGGCGTGATGGGTGACTACGCCGGTGACCCCAGCGAGCCGTTGAAGCCGCTCGGCGAGCGGAAGTTCACGCAGATTGACCGCGACAACTTCAACGACGTCATGGCGCGGATCCAGCCTGGCCTCAACCTGAAGGTCGACAACACCCTGGCCGGCGACGGCAGCCAGCTCGGCGTGAACCTGAAGTTCCGCTCGCTCGACGATTTCGATCCCGCCAAGGTGGCTGAGCAGGTTCCCGCGCTGAAGGCGCTGATGGAAACCCGCGGCAAGCTGCGCGACCTGATGAGCAAGGTCGATCGCTCCGAGGACCTCGAAAAGATGCTCGAGGACGTCCTGCAGGACAAGGAGAAGCTCGGGCAGCTTTCGGCCGAACTCGGCCTCGACAAGAAGGAATAAGAAATCATGAGCGAGGCCCAGGGCTCCGCCGCCGCAGCGGCAACGACGACCACCGAGGGTGGCGTCTCCTTTCTTGACCAGGTCATCGGCGCGACCAAGCAGACCGAGCGCGATCGCGCCCAGGATCTGATCAAGGCGCTGACGGAAGAAGCCCTCAAGGGGACGGTCACCTTCAGCCGCAACCTGACTGTGACCTTCGACCGCGCGATCGCCGCGATCGATCAGAAGCTCTCCGAGCAGCTGAACAAGATCATGCATCACCCGCGCTTCAACAAGCTCGAAGGCAGCTGGCGCGGCCTGAACTACCTGGTCATGAACTCCGAGACCGGCACCGGGCTCAAGATCAAGATGATCCAGGCGTCGAAGAAGGATTTGTCGCGCGACCTGCAGAAGGCCGTGGAATTCGACCAGAGCCAAATCTTCAAGAAGCTGTACGAGAACGAGTTCGGCACACCCGGCGGCGAGCCCTACGGCTCCCTCATCGGCGATTACGAGTGGACGAACCACCCCGACGATATCGAGACCCTGCGCCTGATGTCCTCGGTGGCGGCCGCGTCCTTCGCGCCGTTCATCTCGGCGGCCGGCGCCGGCCTGTTCGGCATGGATAGCTGGCAGGAACTCGACAAGCCGCGCGACCTCGCCAAGATCTTCGACACGACGGAATACGCCAAGTGGCGCTCGTTCCGCGAAAGCGAAGATGCGCGCTTCGTCAACCTCGTCATGCCGCGCACCATCGCGCGCCTCCCATATGGCTCCGCGACCAAGCCGGTCGAGGAGTTCAACTACGAGGAAGCCGAGTTCGATGCCGCCGGCAACGCGAAGCAGATGGAGCACGAGAGCTACAACTGGATGAACGCGGCCTACGTCATGGGCGCGCGCCTCACCGACGCCTTCGCACAGTACGGCTTCTGCGTCGCGATCCGCGGCGCCGAGGGTGGTGGCAAGGTCTCCAACCTGCCGACCCACACCTTCAAGTCCGACGATGGCGATAGCGACCAGCAGTGCCCGACCGAGATTGGCATCACCGATCGCCGCGAGGCGGAGCTCTCCGGCCTCGGCTTCCTGCCGCTCTGCCACTACAAGAACACCGACTACGCGGTGTTCTTCGGTGGCCAGTCCGTCCAGAAGCCGAAGAAGTACGACCGCCCCGAGGCGACGGCCAACGCCGCGATCTCCGCGCGCCTGCCCTACCTCATGGCGACGAGCCGCTTCGCTCACTTCCTGAAGGTGATGGCCCGCGACAAGATCGGCTCCTTCATGGAGGCGACCGACGTCGAGAATTGGCTGAACCGTTGGATCCGTAACTACGTCAACGCGTCGGAAGGCGGCGGGCAGGAAATGCGCGCCCGTTACCCGCTGCGCGAAGCGAAGGTCGAAGTGAAGGAAGTGCCCGGTAAGCCGGGTGTCTACAACGCTGTGGCCTACCTGCGTCCCTGGCTGCAGATGGAGGAACTCTCGACCTCCATGCGCATGGTCGCCCGGATTCCGCAGAAGTCCTGACGCGGCTCTTCTGAAGGGGGGCGGGCTCCATGGGCCCTGGACCAGACGGCACCGCCGTCCTGGAAAGCGCGCCCCCCCAATCCAC
>JAQGHV010000240.1 GCA_028288785.1 Rhodospirillales bacterium
ACGAACACCGCAATCTGTGCCATGGCGCCATCGGTGGAGCGGCGCTCCAGTGCGTCGAACAGGTCGGCGCTCCAGATGTTGAGCCGAATGGCGGGCCGACCTGCGCCAGCACGAGCAAGCCGAGCAACGCCGTCAGCAGCCGCGGACGCAACTGCCCGGGGCCACGCCAATAAGGGTCGGCGAGGCGCAGGAAATCGCGGACGAACCGCTTCGGGTAGCCGGGCTCGCCAGCATGACTATCCGCTAATGAACTCACGCGTGGTACCCCCAAAGCGGGAGGCCACAGGCGCCACCTTCGGTGGTGCCACAGCGGATGCAGCCTCTAGTTGCGGGAGTTTGTGCTGCATACCCGCCGCGCGCATCGCTTGAAAAAGGCTGTTTTCCGTCACAGACACACCGGTCCAGATGGTATCGAGCAGGGCGCCCATATCGACCAGCACGGCCTCGTCGTCGGCACGGTGATAGGGGCCACGCCGCGGCCGCTCGGGGCGCTGGAGTTGATCGACCAGGTTGGACCTGGCGACGCCGATTGTGTCCGCCACGGCCTTCACCGGGAACTGCCCGGTGGTGGCGACGGCAAGCGCCACGTGGGTTTTTTTGGGCGCGCCTGCTCCAGGGCCTCGCGCAGGATTTCGGTCTCCATGGTCTTGCGGCCGAGGAGGCGTTCGAGTTCGCGGACGCGGTGCTCGAGCTCCCGGACGCGGCTGAGGGGAACGACCTCCTCGTCGGCCCTGACGGCTTCGTGCCCACCCTCAGCCATGCGCCTCCATTGGAACAGCAGGCTGGGGGAGACGCCGTGGAGCCGGGCGACGGCAGAGACCGTCAAACCTGGCTGCATGGTCTGCTCGACCAGCCTGACTTTCTCGTCGGAAGTGTAGCGCCGGCGGCGCTGGATGCCGGTGATGATTTCGACGCGCTCGATCGGCTTCGACATAGGCGCATGCCTAGGCTTCAACCTAGGCCCTCACGGGTGCGCCGCCTGTCCGGTCGAATTAGGGGCCGCTCCATGGCCCAACGTGAAGCCTGGCTGGCGCAGCAAGCCTATGACGGCGCCCTGCATGCCCTGGAGCGGCATGGCCGATCGCGGCGTGACGCGCAAATGGCCAAGGCGAACCTGGCCACGTTGTCTGAGTCGATCATGACACGGCTGTGCCGCATCGCCGGCGGCGGCGCGTACTCCTGCCACTCGCCGCTCGGTTACTGGTTCGAGGATGTGCGGGCGGCGGGCTTCCTGCGGCCGCCCTGGTCAGTGGCGCTGGAGGGCCTTTACTCCATCGGGTGGGAGGGGCCGCCAACAGCAGGCGGTCCCAATGCCGCCACGGTCGCCCCGGGGTGTACCGACACCAGCAAGGTCACGGTCCCTCCGCAGGTCGGCAGCGTGTTAGCCTTGGCGTCGGTCGGATACGAGCTGTCATCGGCACACCCGCTCGGCGGCGCGAATTGAGACGAACGGCGGACCGCCGCTAACCTCCGGCAACAGTGGACCGCGGGTGACCACGCTGGACATGCGCCAAACAAGGGATCGGGAGAAGCTCGATGGAAAAGGTAGCCCAATGCATGTGCGGCCAGTTCCTCGCCGTCGTGAGCGGCGAATTGAAGTCCGTGGCCATGTGCCATTGCTTGGCGTGCAAGCGGCGCTCCGGTTCCGCCTTTGCCTACAATGCGTTCTTCCAGACGTCGGACGTTCGCCTGGAAGGGACCTACAAGGTCCACGAATGCGAGGGTCAGAAGGGGCACAAGATCGAGCGGCACTTTTGCCCGCAATGCGGCACGACCGTGTACTCCAAGACCGGAAAATTTCCTGGCATCTGCAACATCCCTATTGACGCATTTGCAGACCCGCACTTCCCCCCCACCGCTGGTCTCGCTCTTCGAAGAGTCGATGCACGCATGGGTCGTCCCCCCACCCGGCACTAGCATTTTATCCAAGGTCGTGCTCCGGGCGCGGTACGCCCCGATGCCGACCAGGGCGGCAAATAATGAGCGCCGTGAAGGACCCGATGCGCATCGCAATCGTCACCCCGGCGGGGTCGGGGGCTATTTCGGCGGCCATCTGGCTGCCATCCAGAATTTCGGGCTGAAGGTTGAGTGGCCGCGCGACGACGATACCGGCCGCTTGGATGACCATCGTCTCACCAAGCCCTGGCACCCCTGGACCAACGGTCAAGTCGAGCCGATGAACCACACGAGTAAGGACGCCGCGGTGAAGCGATACCACTACGACGCTCACGAGCAGCCGAGCACCACCTCGCCGACTTCGTGACCGCCTACAGCCTCGGCCGTCGACTGAAGGCCCTCAGAGGCCTCGCACCCTACGAGTTCATCTGCAAGCAGCGGACAATCGAACCCGCGCATCCCAATGCTAACTCGCTCACCAAATGCCAGAACTAAACTTTCAGCCCGGCCTCAGCCGAACCGGCCAGGGCTGTAGGGCTGCGGGTTCACCAGCGGCTTTTCGCCCATCATCATTTCAGCCAGCAGCCGCCCAGTGCTGGGGCCTAGCGTGAAGCCCTGATGCGCATGACCAAAGGCACACCATGCTCCCTCTTGCCCCGGCAGTCGGCCAATGACGGGCAACATGTCGGGCGTGCAAGGCCGCACTCCCATCCATGGTGCGGCGTCCAAGCGTTCCGCTAGAGGTAGTAGGCCACGGGCGATTGGCTCGGCCCGCGCCAGTTGCACAGGAGTAGGGGGCGCGCCTGGCCGGGCGAACTCCGCCCCAGTGGTCAGACGGATGCCGGCTCGCATCGGAGCCAGCAGGAAACCGCTCTCCATGTCGACCACTGGCCGGTTCAATGTAGCGTTGCCGAGGAGCGCGTAGTGCATATGGTAGCCGCGCTTGCCAAAGAGCGGCGGAGCGTATCCGAGCCGACGTGTGACTTGGCCGGCCGCAGCGCCGAGGGCGACGACCACCTCGGCTGCCTGCAAGGGTCCGTCACTGCTGGCGACGCTCCAGCCGGAGCCGTCGCGCCGCAACGTGGCCGCGTCCCCGAGGGCGAAATGCCCACCCTCCCGCGCGAACAAGGATGCATAGGCGTGTGTGAGCGCATGCGGGTCCGCGACCGAGAAAGCTCCGGTCCAATGCAGTCCACCAAGCCGTCGGACCTTGAGATGCGGCTCAGCCACCGCGATGCCTGCCCCATCGAGGATCGTGAAGGGAACGCCGAACTCCCGCCGCGCCAGATTGGCCTGGGTCACTGCCGCTTCGAAGGTTTCCGCATGGCCAAAAACCCGCATCCAACCGATGGGACGTAGCAGCGCTGTTGCTCCCGCTGCAGCAGCAAGGGCCGTGTGCTCCCGCCCCGCCGTGGCAATGAGTGCGGCATGAGCACGTGCAAGCGCCTGGTAACGCGATGGGTGCGAATTCCACCAATAGCGCAGCAGCGGACCCGCCAGGTTCGGAAGGGCCATTGCATGATAGGCGACATCCACCGAGCGGTTGCGCGCAATCCGGCGGAGCTGGGCCAGTTCGCGCGGGAAGGCGGTCGGAAGGACCGCCTCCGTCTGGATTAGTCCACCGTTTCCGAAGGAGGCGCCAAGTCCCGGTCGCTGGTGGTCCACCAGTGCCACTTGATAGCCGTGCCGGCGCAGGTGGACGGCAACCGATACGCCGACCATCCCCGCGCCGAGCACGATGACCGAACGCTCCATCGCCTGGTCCGTCAGCGTCTCAGCGTCTCAGCGTCTCAGCGCATCGGCCAGGAGTACATCAGCCCGCCGCGCGTCCACAGGTCGTTGTTGCCCCGTGGCAGGCCGAGAGGTGTGTTCTGCCCGATGGTGCGCTCGTAAAGCTCGCCATAGTTCCCGATCGCGCGGAGCACGTCGAACATCCAGCTCGGCCGCAGCTTGAGTGCGTCACTCAGGTCGGCCGATGCGCCCAGCAAGCGGCGGATAGAGGGGTTTTGGCTCGTCGTGCGCATCTGCTCGGCGTTTTGGCTGGTGACGCCAAGCTCCTCCGCCTCGATCAGGCCAAACACCACCCAGCGGATGACGTCGAACCACTCCTGGTCGTCGCGCCGTACGACGGGGCCGTAGGGCTCCTTTGAGAAGCGCTCGTCCAGGATCACGAAGTCATTGGGTTGATTGAACTGGCTGCGCAGTGCGGCGAGTTGGGTCGCGTCGGTGCCGATTGCATCGCACCGCCCCGCCTGCAGTGCCTGGGCATTGTCCTGCATGCGCTCCTGCAGGACGGGACGGAACTGCAAGCCGGCGGTCCTGAAGGCGTCAGCCGTTACCATCTCGTTGGTGGTGCCGGGCGAGAGGCAGACCGTCATGCCGTTCATGTCGCGGATGGTGCGCACGTTGGCGTCGCGGCGCACCATGAAGCCGTGGCCATCGTAGAGGTAGGGATGGACCATGCGCATGCCGAGACTGGTGTCGCGCACCAGGGTCATCGTGGTTTGGCGGATCAGCACGTCGATCTCACCCGACTGGAGTGCGGTGAAGCGTTGCACGGCGGTTAGCGGCACAAAGCGCACCTTGGTCGGATCGCCGAACAGGGCGGCCGCGATGCCACGGCACAGGTCCGCATCCATGCCGCGCCAGACGCCCTGACTGTCAGGAAGGGAGAAGCCGGCAACGCCGACATTCACACCGCAGCTCAACGTGCCGCGTTGGCGCACAGCGTCGAGCGTGGCGCCCGCTTGGGCAGCCGAGCCCAGTCCAACGGCGACGCCCGCCGCTGCAAGCATGGACAAGATGGTGCGTCGTATCATGTTCGGTAGCCTTCTTTTGTCAGAGGCAATGAGTCACTGCGGTCATGGCGCTTCGCCAATCAAACCCGGGCAGTGCTCCGCGCCAGAATGCTGATCCTCGGCCGGAGATGGCCAAGACGCAAATCGGCAACTCGAACTGCCGTCCATCGCCACTTCAGCCATACTCAATCGAACCATTCTCCGTCACGATGACAGGTCGTGAGGCGAAGATTACCTATCGCTGTTTTGCGCAGACCTTGGTGGTGCAAACAGGGAACGAGGCCAGGATCGGCCATCCACAGAGCGGCCTCTCAGCGAGCTTGGCGTACATTAAATGATCCGAAAAGAACCGGCTCACGTGATCGGCTCAGTGATACCCGCCACCAAGACCGCGTCGAGCGCCACCAGCCGGGCGCAGACTTCCCGCATCACCACATCGATGGAGGGCGGCTCGAAGATTGTCTCGTGGCGCGCCGGGGTGCGCACCACTTCGATGCTGCCATCCACCAGCGCGTCCCAGCCAAGCCACTTCCCGCTGCGGACATAGGATGCCGCAGCCTGGGTCGCCGTGAACAGCAGGATATCGCCGGCATAGCGTGGCGGGTGATACAGGCGTTGCGCCTCGAAGAAGGCGTTCCAAGCTGTGGCGCCCAACACTTCGAAGCTGGTCGCCGCCGCGCTGTCGCCCTCGCTGGCGCGCTTCAGGCGCCGCGCATGGATGAATTGCTCCAAGCGCCTCCGTGGCAGTTGCCGCAGGAAGCCGGGATCCATACGTGGCAGCAGGCGCAGCTTTTCCCCCAGCCCGATTGTGGCGCGCGCAAAATCGGGCGCCAGCGTGTCGAACATGGTCAGCAGCTCGACCTTGCGGCCGCTGGCTACGATGCGGCACGCTATCTCATAGGCAACGGTCCCGCCCCCCGAATAGCCCGCGATGCGGTAGGGCCCCTCGGCATCAACGCTTTCGATCGCCGCCAGGTAGGATTCCGCCATGGCCTCGATGGTGGTCTGGAAGGGTTGCTTGCCGTCGATACCCTGCGCCTGCAGCCCATACAGCGGCGTGCCGGGTGGCAGCCGGTCCGCGATCGGCTTGAACACGACGACATTGCCGCCCGCGCCATGGATGCAGAACAGCGGACGCTCGCCCGCGGCACCGGCGCGGATGCGAACGAGCGGCGACCAGGCCGGTGGCGCTGCTGGCGGCGCGGAAGGCCGCGCGCCGGGCTCGACGATGCCCCCACCATTCCGCACCACCAGTGCCGCAAGCTCTCGCAGCGTCGGCGCCTGGAACAGAGCGCTGAGCGAAAGCTCCACACCCATCTCCTTCCTGATGCGCGCAAAAAGGCGAACGCCCGTCAGCGATCCGCCGCCGAAGGACAGGAACTCATCCTGGGGACGCATGCTCTCGACGCCCAGGATCTCGCAGCAGAGCCCAGCAATGCGTGCCTCCGTCGCGTTGGCGAAGATGCCTGGATCGGCGATGCGCGGCGCGGTCACGCCAGCTTGGCGCGGTGGCGCGCGGAACAGCGCCTTCAGCCGCGCGAGCGGGATGGACGACACGACGAGCGTACCGCGGGACGCCAGCACGCGCTCGAACAAGGCCGGCGCCTCGTCCGGGCGGATGCCGGCTGCCAGCATGCGCTCGAACACTGTCGCGTCGGCCCGGATATCGGGCACACGATCCGCTGCCTCGGTGACGATGCCAATCGGAACGCGCCGGAACTCCAGCCCCGAATACTCCATCAGCGGCCGTCCCTTGTCGGAGAACAGCGTCACTTCGAAGCGTGCCTCCTGCCCCCCGATCCGTTGAGCGATGGCATGGATGCGCGGCGTAAGCGGCGCGAGGATATCGACGCGCGCGATCGACACCGGCGCATAGACAGTGCCGTCGTGCCCGACATCATCTTGCAGGAACAGTCCAACCGAGGCCGCGACATCGAGCAATGCGGGGTGGGCGGGGAACTGCTTCAGGTCGTTCTGGTAATCGGGCGGCAGCGTTAGCCGCCCCTCCGCGCAGCCGGCTCCGGTCGCGGCGCTGTCCAACACGCGCCAGCGCGGCCCAAAGGAGACCCCGCGATCGGCCAGCAGCAGCCGCTCCTCGGTTACCAGCAACGGCAAAGGTGCCGCGGCGCGCTGTGCGGCCCCCGCCTTCGGCTGCCGGCGCAGCAGGCGTGCCTCACAATGGGGGACCCAGGCCTCCGCGACGGCCGTGCGACTTTCGACCTCAATGCGGTGATCCCCACCGTCGAGCGGCGTCACGGTGGTACGCAGCATGCGCACCCTGCCCGCGGCGAAGGCCAACGGCGAGAGGAACGCAATATCCTGCAGCGTCACCCGTTCCTGTCCGAACACGGCCTGCGCCGCTGCGCGCAACAACTCGATATAGGCCATGCCCGGAAGGATCGCGCGGCCGCCGACCTGGTGTTCCAGCAGCAGCCAGTCGCGCGCGGGATCGAGGCGCGCGAGGAAGCGCACCACATCGCCATCCGCCATGCGCGCGCCGAGTAGCGGATGCGCCGGTTCGCCGAGCGGCTCGGCCGCCAGGCGCGCGGCCATGCCGATCTCTCCCCAGATGCCCCATGCGATCACGAGGCCATCCTGGCGATTGCCGGCCACGGACTCGACCACGGCATTCGCCGCCACGTAGTCCGCCTGGCCCGGCGGCGCCACCTGAACGCTGGTCGAGGAGAACACCGCGAAGATATCCAGCGTGCCGTCCGGCAAGCGCCGGTCAAGCGCGATGGCACCATCGGCCTTTGCCGCAATCACCGCGCGCGCACTCGCCAGGCCCTTGGTCGCCATCAACCCGTCATCAACGATGCCGGCGGCGTGGAACACGCCGTGCACGGTACCGAAGCGCAACTCGGCCGCCGCCACGGCGGCATCCACCTGCGCAGGATCGGTCATATCGGCCTGCAGCAGCAATACCTCGGCACCGGCCGCCTCCAGCCCATGCACGGCGCGCATACGCTCCGCGCTCAGCTCCGCCACCGGTGAACGACCCACCAGCACAAGCCGCGCCTGCACGCTTCGCGCCAGATGCGCCGCCAGCATCAGCCCGATGCCGCCCAGCCCGCCGGTGATGATGTAGGTGCCCATTGGCCGCAGACGGGTGGCGCTTGGCGGTGCAGCTGGTTGCAAGGCCTGCACATGGCGTACCCCCTCGCGCCAGGCCACAAGCGTATCTGCGGTATGCGCTTCCGCCTCCGCGAGCAGCGCCGCGGCGGCATCGTCGTCCTCGCCAAGGTCCAGCAGTTGCGCGAACAAGCCCGGCGTCTCCCGCGCCAGGACGCGGCAGGGACCCAGCAGGGCCGCATGTTCGGGGTGCGCGGCAGGTGCGCCTTGCAGCGGAAAGGCGCCCCGCGTCAGCGCGGTGATGCGAATGCCATCATCCCAGCCCTGCCGCTGCAGGGCCTGCAACATCAGGAACAGGCTATCGAACGGCGCCGCGCCGCACAACGCAAGGGCGTGGACAATCCGGTTCGGCCGAAACCCGCGCGCGTCGAGCGCATTGAGAAGCGCCTCGTGCGCGGTCGGGTCGCCGGGATCGATGACATAGCCACCGGCATCATCGGCCGCGAATTCCGCACCCGGCCTGACCAGGATGCAAGGCGCGCCCGCGGGCACCATGCCGGCATCCTCGCCAAAGACGAGCCAGGTGCCGGTGGCGCCGCGGGCGTCGCGATTGAGCGGCGCGGCCGTCCAGGTGACCGCCTGGAACCAGTCGCGCAACTCAGGCAGGCGCACGATGCCGGTTTCTGGCGCTTCGTCCGCGGCCTGCGAAGTGCCGGGCTCGATCCAATGGCGCTGCTTTTCGAAGGCATAGGTCGGCAGCGATGCCCGCTGCCGCGCCCCGGCGCCGCGCAGCTTGCGGAAGGCGAGGGGGAACCCATTCGCCCAGAGCGCGCCGGCCGCAGTCAGCGCAACTTCCTCGTCATCGGCCGCCTCGTTGTGCAGCCGGGCGGAGGGAATGACGGCAAGCGGCTCATGGGCGCCATCCGCGAGCCTGGCCAAGGCGGACAGCCCCTGGCCTGGACCGGCTTCGAGAAGGATGGCGCCGGGCGTCGCCAGGACGACGCCGAGCCCGCCGGCAAAGCGCACCGCTTCGCGCAGATGGCGCACCCAGTATTCCGGATCCGTCAGCTCGCCCGCCGCCGCATAGGCCCCGGACAGGTTGGAGACGAACTGCGTCGTCGGCTCCTGCAGGCGGATGGACTGCACGTGCCGCCGGAACAGCGGCAATTCCGCATCCAGCATCCGCGAATGAGCGGCAACATTGATGCGAACGCGGCTGCACTCGATCCCCTGTGCGGTCGCGGCGGCCGAAAGCGCATCCACCGCGGCGGTGGCGCCGGAGATGACGATCAGTTCCGGTGCATTCACCACGGCCACATCCAACGCGAATTCCGCCGCGAGGACGTGGGCGCGTGCCTCCGCCGTCTTGAGGACGACCATTGCGCCAGCCGGGACACGCTCGAAGATCTCGCCACGCAGCGTCACCGTCGCAATCGCGTCCTCGAGCGACATGACACCGGTGAGCGCGGCGGCGGCGTATTCGCCGGCGCTATGCCCGATCACCGCCTCTGGCTCCACCCCCCAGGCGCGCCACTGCATGCCCAGCGCATACTCGACGATGAAAACCGCGAGGATGGAGTGCAGCGGTCGTTCCAATGCGGCAGAGGCAACCCGCAGGTCAGCGACATCGCCAAACATCAGCGGGCGCAGAACCGCCGTGCGCGCGGCGCCAATCACCGCGAAACAGGCATCCGCGGCAGCGCGAAAGGCGTCCTGACGGTCGTAGAGGTCGCGGCATGCGCCGGGGTGCTGGGCACCGCCTCCGGGGAACATCATCACCACCCGCGGTGCACGCTCCTCGGCCTTGCCGCGTGCGCGGCGGCGGTCGTTCGCACCCGCAAGCGCCTGCGCCAGGCTGACCTGATCGCGCGCCGTGATTGCGAGCCGATGGGCAAAGTGCTGCCGCCCGATCTGCGTCGTATAGGCCGCGTCGCCGAGGTGGAATGGCTCCTCGCCACCGGCCAGGAAGTCGCTCCATTTGCGGACGAGCCCGTCGAGCGCCGCCGGGGTCCGCGCCGAAAGTGCCACGATCTGCGGCGTCGTCGCGGGTGGGCTGGCGGGCCGTGGCGGCGGCTCCTCGATCAGCAGATGCGCGTTGGTGCCGCCGACGCCGAGCGAGTTCACGCCGGCGCGCCGAGGCCGCGTGCCACGCTTCCACGCGCGCGCCTCCGCGGCCACCTTGAAGGGGCCATTCGCGAAGTCGAAGCGGGTATTCGGGCGCGCGAAGTTCAGCGATGCGGGCAACATCCCGTGCCGCATAGCGAGGGCGACCTTGAGCAGCGACGCCACGCCGGCGGCGGTGTCGAGATGCCCGATATTGGTCTTGACCGAGCCGATGCCGATCGCGCCCGGTGCGGCACCGCGATAGGCCTGCGCAAGAGCGGCAAGTTCGATCGGATCGCCGACGAGGGTGCCGGTGCCGTGCGCCTCAATGTAGTCAATCGTCTCCGGACCGAATTCCGCTACGGCCAGCGCTTCGGCCGCGGCGCGCGCCTGCCCCTCGACGCTCGGCGCCAGGTAGCCGGCCTTGCCGGCACCGTCGTTGTTCACTGCGGAGCCACGGATCACCGCGTAGATGTGGTTCCCTTGGGCCACCGCATCTGACAGGCGGCGCAGGACCACGACCGCCGCGCCGCTGCCGAACAGCGTCCCGTCGGCATCATCGTCGAACGCGCGGCACTTCCCGTTGGAGGACAGGATCTCGCCCTCGGCATGGCGGTAGCCGCGCCGGTGCGGCAGGTCGATGCTGACGCCGCCGGCAAGTGCCATGTCGCATTCGCCGGACAGCAGGCTCTGGCAAGCGATGTGCGTCGCCACCAGCGATGTCGAACACGCAGTCTGCACGCCGATGCTCGGCCCCTTGAGGTCAAGCAGATACGACACGCGCGATGTCAAAAAATCCTTGTCGTTGCCGGTGTGGCGCAACAGGAACATGCCGACCTGCTCGACTAGGTCGCGGTTGGTCAGGAGGTTGTGCGCCATGTAGGCTTGCATGCCGCAGCCGCCGAACACGCCGATCGCGCCCTTGAAGGCGCGCGGTGCATGGCCGGCATCTTCGAGCGCCTCCCAGCAGCATTCCAGGAAGTGACGATGCTGCGGATCGAGGATCGCCGCCTCGCGAGGCGTAAAACCGAAGAAGCCCGCATCGAACATCTCCATGTCCGGCAGGATCATCGCCGCGCGCACGTAATGCGGGTCCTGCAACGCCGCAGCACTTTCGCCGGCCGCCAGGAGTTCCTCATCCGTCAGCCAGCGCGTCGCTTCCCGTCCACCGCTCAGCAGGTTCCAGAGCGCGCGCGTATCGGGTGCGGCCGGGAACCGCCCCGCCATGCCAACGATCGCGATCGCTTCCGGAGCGCTGCCACCAGTCACGCCGTCCATGTCAGCCACCCTCGACTTCAGACGTCATCATCATCAATGCCGGCGGCGACCACGCTGCGGCGGCGCGCCGCGAGCCGCGCCTTGGCACGGTCCTGCCCGACATCCACCGCCGCATCCTCCCGCTGGCCGCCGCCGAGATGGGCCGCCAGGTCGTGGATCGTCGGGAATCGGAAGATGTCGGTGATGGCGATGTCACGCGCGAGTTCGGCACGCAGTCTGCGCTGCATCTGCACCGCAAGCAGCGAATGCCCGCCGAGGTCGAAGAAGTTCTGCCGAAGACCGACGCTGTCGAGCCCGAGCAGTTCCGACCATACCACGCTGATCCGCTGCTCGAGCCCTTTGCGCGGTGCCTCCACGGGTGCGCTGGTGGTCGCCTGCGCCGGTGCCGGCAGGGCTGCACGGTCGATCTTGCCGTTCGGCGTCAGCGGCATCGAGGGGAGACGCATGATGATGGAGGGCAGCATGATCTCCGGCAGCGATGCCGCCATGCGCGCGCGACAATCCGCCTCGTCGAAATGCAGGAGCGCGCGTTCCGTCACATAGGCGACCAGGCGAGGCTCCCCGGCGGCATCAGGACGGATGGTGACGGCCGCCTGAGCAACCGCCTCATCCTGTTCCAGAACGGCCTCGACCTCGCCCAGTTCGATCCGGTGGCCACGAAGCTTCACCTGGTGATCGATGCGGCCAAGGAATTCCAGCGTGCCGGCCGCGTCGCGCCGCACGAGGTCGCCGGTCCGATAGGCGGGTGTCCCATCATCCAGGCGGACGAAGCGTTCCCGCGTGAGGTCGGGTCGTTCCCAGTAGCCGAGGGCGACACCGGCACCGCCGATGAGCAATTCACCGGGCACATAGGCGGGCTGCGGCGTACCGGCGGCGTTCACGATGCGCAGCACCGTGTTCGCGATCGGCCTGCCGAGCGGGATGCTGTCGCCAGGCGCCTCGATCACCGCTGTGGTCGACCAGATACATGTCTCGGTCGGCCCATACATGTTCAGCAGGCTGGCCGAGGGCGCGTATGCACGAAGCTTCCGCGCCAGCGCCACAGACAATGCCTCGCCGCCCACCAGCACCGCGCGGAGCTCCGGCACCGCGCGCTGGTCCTCCACGATCATGGCGGCCATGGATGGCGTGCATTGCAAATGCGTCGCGCGGAAATGCGCCAGGTCGTCCGCGACCGAGAAATGCTCGGCCCGGCGCATCCCGGCGCTGGCGTGTTCCATCACATCCCGAAGCAGGGGCAGCTGCGCCAGGACGGTGTCGGTAGGCACGCCGTAATCGACCAGGCAGGCGATCTCGTCCACGCCAACCGCGGCCACGCGCTCCACCATGCGGAGGCAGGTGTCCAACGTGCCGAACAGGCCGCTGGTGCTGAAATACCGGTCAAAGGCATGGTCGAGCAGGGCATCCAGCTCGTCGGCTGTGAGGGGTTCCTGCTCGAAGACCTCGGCCGGTGTGCGGCCGGATTGCTGCGCGCGCTCAACGATTGTCGGAAAGCTCCAGGAGGCATCACGCACCAGATCAAGCGCCGCCCCGAGATAGCGCTTCATCGGCCCACGCACAGTGGCGCGCACGGCATTGTCACTTTCTCCAACGAAGCTGTGCAGCATCAGCGTGACGCGGCCCTCACCCGGATGCCCGGCGGCACGCCAAGCGTCGCGGTAGGTGCGGATGCTGCGGCCCACCTCCTCCACACTCATGCCGAGCAGATGCGTCAGCACGTTGTGGCCGGCGCGGCCTGCGATCTCAAAGGTCTCGGGGTTCTTGGCGGCCGTCAACCAGACCGGAAGCTCGGCCTGGATCGGCCGTGGCAGGGTGCGGGTAGGCATCGCAGCGCCGTTCGGATCCGCGAAGGACACCGCTTCGCCGCGCCAGAGCCGACGAACCTCCTCCATCCGCGCCAGCATCACGGCCTTGCGATCACGGTAGTCGGCGGGTGACAGCACGAAATCATGCGGCTGCCACCCCGCCGCGAAAGCGATGCCCACGCGGCCGCCGGAGATGTTGTCGATCACCGACCAATCCTCCGCGACACGGATCGGATGGTGCAGCGGCAGCACACAGCTGCCCGCCCGGATTGCGATGCGCGTCGTGGCGGCGGCGACCGCCGCGCCCGTGACTGCCGGGTTCGGAAAGGCCCCGCCGAAGTTGTGGAAGTGCCGTTCAGGCGTCCACACCGCCTCGAAGCCGTTTCGATCGGCGAATTCCGCGCCCTCCATCAGCAGGCGGTAGGGATCATCCGCATCCGCGGCGCCGCCGAAATAGAACAGGCTGAAGCTCGGGGCCGCTGCGCCCGGCGCCGCGATGCGCGGAATGTGCAGCGCGACGGTGAAGCCGCGCGCCAGGGTCCAGAGCAGTTCCAGGACCGAGATGTCGAAATTGGGCGAGGTCACGGCGAGCCAGCGACCATCGCCATCATGGGGCACCCGAGAGTCCATGCCGGTGAAGAAACTCTGGACCGCCCCGTGCGGCAGCATCACGCCTTTCGGTCTTCCGGTGGAACCAGAGGTGTAGATCAGATACGCTAGATCACGTTCGCTGAACGGCGGCTTGTCGAAGGCGGGGATGTCACCGGCCTCGGCAACGAGGTCTGCAATCGGAACGCTCCGCGCATGGCCGAAGCGATGGGTTCGCGCGGCCTCCGGCGTGCAGACGACAAGTGCGGCGCGCGAGTCGCCCAGCATGAAGCCGATGCGATCCGCCGGGTAGGTCGGGTCGAGCGGAAGGTAGGCGGCGCCCGTCTTCAGCACCGCCAGCATGGCCGTCACGAGGTCGGCGCAACGCTCCATGCAGATGCCGACCACCATGCCGGGCCTGGCGCCGAGTGCCGCCAGCCGCGCCGCCGCTCGATCCGAACGCGCATCCAGCGCCGCATAGGTCAGGCTTTCGCGCCGCGTCTGAACCGCGACGCGCTGCGGCGTTGCCATGGCCTGGTGCGCGATGGAATCGTGCAAGCTGATCTTCGGCACCGGATGCGCATTGCCGGTGTCGAGTGCGGCGAACAGCGTGCGCTGTGCGTGCGAACGCAGGTCGAGCGTCGCGATCGACTCCGCGGGCGCCGCGTCCAGCGCTGCTTCGATCTGCGCGGCAATCTCGCGGGCGACGACATCGTCATGCCCGGACACGCGCAACCGAAGCCCTTGGCCGTCCTCATGGATGGCGATGGCGATGGCGGCCATGCCGGTAGGGCCGCCCTTGCCGATATGCACCGCGATCGGCAGGGCCTCGGCGTCCATCAACGCAGCGCCGGGTGGCTGGCGCAGACGTAAGTCGCACGCAAGCGGTCCAAGCGCCTCGAGGTCGCGCCGCGCCGCCGTCACCGTCTCAGTAAGGCCGCCGAGCGTGCCTGCGGCTTCAATGGTCAGCGGCCGGCGTGCGCAGAACCAGCGTGCCGCATTGCCGAGCACCGCGTCATGGGCATCGCTGCTGATGGCCAACGAAACCCGTTCAACGCCACAGACGCGCAGCGCCCATGCTGCAATCGCCGCCAGCATGGCATCGCTGCCGTGGCTGCTGGCGATATCGAATTGCCGGGCTGCCGCCTGCGGCTTTCGGGGATAGGGCAGCTCCACCGCGTCCGCCTGCGCCATGCGATGCAGCCAGCGCGTTTCGCTGCGCGCCGCGGCGGCGTTGAGACGATCGATTTCCTCGACAAGCCGGGTACTCAGCATCGGCAGCACATCACCCACCGCCAACGCACCCCCCGGCACGCCCAGCAGTCCCGACAGACGCAGTGCCCCGGCACCGGTCATGACAGTCACCGAATCGCCGCAGCGCGCCAGCACTTGGCCCGGCTCGCCCGCGCCGGGCACGCATTCGGCGTCGCCGGCGATCGCAATGCCATGCTCGAGCATGAGCTTGGCGCGGCCGAGCGGGTTGACGTAAGGCCCGAACTGCAGCGCGCGCGTGATCCGTGCAAGGATTTCCGCCGGCTGCCGCAGGTCCAGCGTGGCCGCCGCGCTGGGGCGCTTATGTCTGCCGAAATACCGCCGCGTGCCGATCTGCTCGCGGTAGCTGAGACCACCGGCCTCAATCGCCGTGATGATGGTGCAGAAGCTGGCAAAGCCAGCCTCGTAGCATTTGGTATTCACGCTGAGCGCAGTGTCGCCCGGCTCGATCGTGATTGTCTCGGACGCCACGAGGCGCCCGCCATCGGGCACCGCGGTCATCTCGTGCCAGGACACGCCGTGCCGCTCTTCGCCCTCATACACGGCCCAGGCAGCGGCATTCAGCCCGGCGTAAGAAGGCAGCGGCGCGTCATGGAAGTTGATCGCCGCCACGCGTGGCACGCTGATCACGGAACCTGGCAGCATCGCCAGATTGCCCACGCTGAACAGGTAATCGGCCACAACGCCGCCGAGCCGCTCAGCAAGTGCTTGATCCTTGGGGAGCGCCGTCAGGCCCGCCTTTTCAGCCCATTGCGCAATGCCGTCGTCGGACGTGACAACTGCTGCCACACCGTGACCGGCAAGGAGGAAGGCCTCCGCGCAGCGCACCAGCAATGTGGATTCACCGACAAAAATCGCGGTGCTGCGCGCCTCCCTCGCTTTTGATGCAGAACGGTCCATCGCAAAGCCTCTAGCCGTTCCGCCGGCACCCTTGTTGATAGCGTTGAGAACGGCGCGGGATGATTGTACGCACCGGCTGCGTTCGATCATCGTTCGCGCAGCTACGCAAAAATCTCCGCCTATGACACATCCTTTAGCGTATCGAATATGGAAGATTATTCACTCATCTGCAATACATATCGGCCAGGTATCACCCCCCTGAGAATCGATCCGCAAAGAAGTTGAATCCCCTGAATCACTTTTGATTCGCATTCCGCGTGATCGATTCGCGCTGGCGGCGGCGGGAGGGCGTGGACGGGGCATCGGCGAGCGGCGGACCGGCGTGGGCTGCGTTATCCGTCCGATTTGACGGATGGTGAGTAATCTTGGCCCTGACCCTCAAAACTGGTCCAGCTGGAGCGCAAGTTTTTCGGGCACGAAGCCCCCCCCCCTCAGGAGGGGGTGGTGCCATGGAGCAGAAGCTTACACGGTTGAGCAAACTGTCTTTACCTTAAGGCACACGGAGGGCGGCACGGCGGTGGCCGAGATCTGCCGCAAGCTCGATGTGTCCGCGCCGACCTTCGATGGATGGTAAAAGCAGCTCGCTGGGATGGGACGGTGGAGATCCACCGGCTGAAGCAGCTCGGGGGTGAGGCCGCATAGCGGACGAACAACGCCGAATTCAAGCGCCTGGTCGCCGACCTGAGCCTGGACAAAACCATTGAGCTTACCTGAACAGGGTGGAGTGAGGTGGTCCCGATCTTTCGGGCAGGTGGTTAAGCTCGGTTCGCCTTCGAGAAGGACGGACCCGGATGACGGGCAAGCGGACAAGGTATTCGGCGGAGTTCAAGGCGAAGGTGGCGCTGGAGGC
>JAQGHV010000241.1 GCA_028288785.1 Rhodospirillales bacterium
CCCAGCGTGCGGTCGAAGCGTTCCAGCCGCTGGCTGCCGGCGCGATCGACCAGCGCCCAGATGGTGCCGTCGATCTCCGCGAGGTCACGGAAGAGGCCGTCGGTTTCCTGTCGCGTCCAGGCGGTGACCTGCTCGGCGCGATAGATGGTGAGGGTGGCAAGCGCGCCATCCGCCATCGCCATGTGCAGCAGGCGCGAGCTCGCGTCATAGGCAAGAGCGCGCGGCCCCTGCACCAGGTGCCGCGCCAGGATCGCGAGGTCGTTCGCCTGATAGACCTGCTGCAGGTCCGTATAGGTGAACTCATGCAGCCCCTGCCCCGAGCGCGAGGCGAAGATGGTGGCGCCATCGACATCGACGGTCGGCAGCATGCAATCGGTGCGGCTGCCGATCCGCGTTTGCCGCGTCAGCTGAATCGAGGACGGCGTGAGCGGCTCGCCGGTCACCATCCATTCCGAGCCCGAGGTGAAGACCTGCAGGTGCCGCCCGGAGAACACGCCGCGAATGGCGTTCGCCTGGTCCGAGACGAGCGCGAAGTCGATGCCCTCATCGTCGAGGCCGGTGCCGGGGTCGAAGTCGAAGCTCGCCGCGGTGCGAGACAGGAACAGGCGGTTCGGCAGGTCGCGCGTGCCGCCGATCACCAGGCGCTGCTGGTGGAAGCACGCCGTCACCGGCCACCCGCGCGCATCGGAGAACGCGGCCTCATCCCACGTCGCCGTCGCCGCAGTACCCGCAAGCGGCGCATCGAGCACCAAGGCTGAGACGATGGACGGACTGTTCACCGTGCTGACCACCAGCCGCTTTCCGCCGATCCGGATGCGCGCACCAATATGCCCCGCGCTGAACACCGGCGCCGAGGCGTTCACCGTCACGATGCCTGTCGTCGCCGACGTCGCGAGCGTGACAGCACCATCGGCGAAGCGATGGAACGGCTCGCGCACCAGCGGCCAGCGGCCAGGCTCCAGCCCGCGCCGCTGCGGCTGATGCGCTGCGGCGCCATGCCCGGATGCAGGATCAGCGCGGCGTCCGCACTCTGCGTCCAAGCGATCTGCGGCAGCATCGGCCCGGTCCAGGGTGCGGCGATCTGTGCCGTACGGACGTCACCAGTGTAGATCGA
Organism: Rhodospirillales bacterium; assembly: GCA_028288785.1. Classification (GTDB taxonomy): domain Bacteria; phylum Pseudomonadota; class Alphaproteobacteria; order Acetobacterales; family Acetobacteraceae; genus Plastoroseomonas. Next base: position 1,115 of record JAQGHV010000241.1, read on the forward strand.
CAGCAGGCCATCGGTGAGCACGAACAGGTAGGTGAGCTCCGCATTCACCTCAAACGGGATCAGCCGCGCCTCCCCTGGCAAGGTCGCGATATGGCGCAGCCCCGGGCGCCGCGTGACGCCGCCGGTCGGCTGGATGAACACGTTGCGCAGCCGCCTGGCGCCGGCCTCATAGGCGCGCAGATCCACGCGGCCCAGCAGCTCCGGCGCCAGCTCGCCGGCGGTGAACGCCGTCTTGGCGCGAAACGACGCGCTCATGACCGGCCACGGATGCTTATGAGGGGATATTCCTCGATCGTGCGCGGCGTGCCCTGCTGGCTGTCGGTCTGCCTGGCAGCCCGGAACTCGGCGTCGGCGAGCTTGTAGAGAAGCTCCGCGCGCTGCGTGCTCTCGGTCAGCGGCAGGCAGAACTCGGCCGCCAGCCGGGCAGCGAGAAGGGCCGCGAAAAACGGCGGAAACACACTTTCGTCGGGGCGGAAAATATGGGTGAGGATGATGCTGTCCGCATCCGTGTGCAGCCGATCCTCCAGCAGCCGGAACGGCACGCCGCGCCCACGCGCGCCCTGCCCCGCGGACAACGCCCGCAGAAACGTCGGCGGCAGCTGGTACGCATAGGCGAAATCCGCAACCGGCGCGGCCGCCAGACGAGGCAGCGTCTCCTGCCCCGTCGCGAAACTCCAGGGATGGGCGGACAACAACGCATCGCGCGTGCCGGCATAAAGGGCCGCCGCGACCTCCGCCTCGGCCGTGCCGTCATCGAAGGAGGCAACCGGCCGCGCGCCGATCTTCAGCAACGCGCGCGAACAGAGCGCGAGGGCGTTCGCCATGGGTGAGTCTCCGAGGGGTGGGGGAGAAGAAGAAGGCTGGGGAAAAGAATTTCCCCTGGCCCCATTCTTTTGTTTTTGATTTTTGGTGCCTGCTGGGAAGGAGTTCGGGGGAATTTCTTCCCCCGACCTTGCCGCTGTTATTCCTTGGCGCGCATCCGGATCACCCCGGCATCGTCGATCAGCACCGCACCCTGCGACATCATGTTGTTGATGAAGCTCGCGGCGCGGTCGCCGTGCCAGGAGATGTCGGTGGTAACTTCGGCGTTCACCGCGTGGCCGACCGATGTGCGGTGATAGAAGTAGCAGTAGCGAAGGTTACCCACCTTCGTGAGGCCGGAATGCGGGATCCACAGCGCGCCGAGCCAGCGCTTCGCCTGCGTGCCGCGCCATGGCAGTTCGTCGCTGCCGATGTAGTCCGAGTTCACGAACTCATCGATCGCGAGCAGGTCGCTCCACTGCTTCCAGCCGACCACCGCGAAGCGGTTGCCGTCATCGGGCACGTTGGCTTCGCCGAGCTTCTCGAAGGCGAGCAGCACCTTCGCCTTGGTCAGTGGATCGGTGTCGGTCGTGCCGGCGACGGTGCTGACGGCCTCATGCGTCGCGGTGTCGAGCGCGGCGATGATCAGCTCGTCAGTCTTGCGGCCGAGGGCGTAGGCGCCGGCGTTTGCGATCACCGAGCGCTCGTCGATGTTGGTCTTGAGCTCGTCCAGCTTGTCGATCCACTCGCCGGCATAATAGTCCTGCAGGAAGCATTCGACGGCGTCGTAGGACAGGTTCATCACCGGCACGGTGCCGTTGCGCGCCTTGGCCGCGGCGGTGCCGGTGCCGACCTTGGGAAAGCTGGTGCTGGCGCCCGCGACGCCGGCCTTGCTGCGCACGGTGGGGCGCAGCTTCGAGCCC
>JAQGHV010000383.1 GCA_028288785.1 Rhodospirillales bacterium
GCGGCCAGCCCTTCCGTGGCCTGCCGCTTCCATTCGCCAACCATCGTCTGGTGGATGCCGTGCTTCGCCGCCAACTGCGCCGCCGTCAGCTCACCCCGCAGCGCCTCCAGCGCCACCTTCGCCTTGAACTCCGCCGAATACCTTGTCCGCTTGCCCGTCATCCGGGTCCGTCCTTCTCGAAGGCGAACCGAGCTTAACCACCTGCCCGAAAGATCGGGACCACCTCAACAGCACCGGAGCGGGCGTTGCGCCCGGTGCCTCTGCCCGGTGTCTGGGCGGCAGATATGAGGTTCGACTTTCTTGCAGGTGCAATCTCGATCGACGAGATGCGCTACGTGGCGGTCGCCGCCGTGCGTGGACCGGCTCCCGATCTTCGAACAGGTGAGCTGATGACGGCTCCACAGCTGTGCGAACTGGCGCCGCTCACGCCTGACTCCGTACGAGCGCTGTCCGACGACGAAGTGCTGATGCTGCTCGAGGAGCATTCGCTCCAAGTGATCGCCGGCACGACGGAGAAGCTGGCGCCACCTGGCTGGCTGACCATCATGCCCCTGGTGATGGGTAAGTTCCGAAGCAGAGCCGCGGCGGGACTGACCGAGGCAAAGGTCTCGGACGAGGCCAGGGAACTCCATCGATGGGTGGAAGCGGCCGCGCCCCATCACCATGCCCCCAGCCGCGTCGGGAATTGAAAACGCCATACGGGCCGAATATCGGGCGTTGCGGCCACACTCAACAGCCATTCTTCAATCCAACGGTGATTGAAGAATGCCTGTGGAGTGTGGGTTTGTTTGGCCGTTCCGCTGTGTCTTCGGACGCAGTGGAGCGAAGGCATGTCGGTCAGGGTCACACCCGAGAATGAGCAGAGCAGTGAGAGGCTCCGGCATCTGCGCCAGGGCGAGCTTGCCCTGCGCTGGAACATCTCGCCGCGGACGCTAGAGCGCTGGCGCTGGATCAGCCGAGGTCCTCACTACCTTAAGATCGGCGGCCGCGTTGTTTATCGACTGGTCGATGTCGAGGCATTCGAGGTTGAGCAGCGCCGAGGCCTCCGCTGATGGATCGGGCGCAGGCGGCCGCGATGTCGGACCCCGATCGCAACCAGCATTTTAGGCGACGTTGGTGCGAGGTGCCTGCCGCCAGAATCATCGTCGGCATCGGCAGCACCATGATGCCAAGCCTCGGCACCCTCGGCTACGCGCTGCTGGAGGCCCTCGCTCGCGCAAGAGCAAAGGATGACGGCACCCTCAACGCGACGCGCCGACCTGGTGTACCAAGGTGAACGCAAGCGCTCCGCTAGCCGGTGATCGGGAGCAGATCCGCCGCTTCGTCGAAGCGCTGTTCCGCTATCCCGACGAGGGCAGCTTCGTCTCCCTCCGTGCGTTCTACGAGGACGCGAACGAGGTCTACCGCATCGAGGTGCACGCCCTAGGCGCAGTGCACGACAGAATCATCGACGCTGCACTGGCGCTGGCAACGCGGGCGGCGCGCGAGAAGCGGCCGGTGGTGGTAGCGCCTCCCGTCGCCACGTTCTTGACCGATCGCGGCGCCGCTGAGGTCGACCTCCAGAACGGGCTTGCCCTGAGTGTTGAGTGCGACGCGGCGCCCGTGCAGGCGCGGCAGACACTGGAGTTCCTGCTAGGTCCCGCCACCATCGTGGTGGCAAGTGGCGGTGAGTGGGTGAACCCCGACACGGGGGAGGTTGAAGACAAGGTGCATTTGCACTGGCGCCTCAGACAACCGACCCGGGATGCAGCCTCGCATGCCAAGCTCAAGCGCTGCCGCACCCTCGCCAAAGCGCTCGTGGGCGCAGACGGCACAAGCGCTCCCATGGTTCACCCGATGCGCTGGCCCGGCACCTGGCATCGCAAGGGCGCGCCACGGCTTACCAGGATCGTGGCTGAGGCCGACGTCGACCTCGATCTCGACGAGGCCGAGGAGCGCCTGCTGGACGCTCGACGCGGGCGACAAGGCGAGCCGGGGCTCCCGCCCACCAGGGCGGCGAGTGAAGGCGCGGTCGGCAAGGAACGGCGCACCGACGAACTCATCGCCGAGATCCTGACGGGTTCGGATTACCATGCTCCCGCAGCAGCACTCGCCATGCGGTTTCTCAAGGGCGGCATGGTGGACGCTCAGGTGGTCCTGACGCTCCGCGGCATCTTCACCGCCGTGCCGGAGGCCATCCGCGACATCAAGGACGGCGTCCACCAGGAGGCCCGGTGGCAGGCCCGCTATGACGACCTCCCACGAGCGGTGAGGACCGCGCGCGCGAAGATTGGCACCGAGGAGTCGTCGGCCACGGCGGACGATGAATTCAGTGCTGATGGCATCAAGCGGTTTCGGCTCGACGGGATGACCGATGGTCCGCCGCCAGCTCAGGCGTTCCTGCTGCCCCGGCTGATGCCGCTCGGAAAGGTCGGGCTATTATTCGGCCCCGGCGGCATCGGGAAGTCGTTGGTGGCTATGGCGCTGTGCCTGGCGGTCGCAACGCGCTCCCGGTCGTCGGGCACATCGGCGAACGGGTTCTCAATCCTCGGTGCAGACGTTCCGTTAGAGGCCGCTGGCGCCAGCGTATTTCTGACACTCGAAGACGATGTTGCAGAAATCCATCGTCGCGTGGCTACGCTTGATCCTGAAGGTTTGCGCCGTGCCGCGCCGTGCTTCGTTATTCCCGCCGTCGACCTTCCCGACTTCGATCCTGCACTGGTGGTTGCGGAAGGGCGCATCGCCGCGTTGACGGCGTTCGCGCAGACCGGGCTCGACAGGGTGCTGACCAGCGCGGCCTCGGCTGCAGGCTGCCCGGTGCGACTGCTGGTGCTCGACCCCGCCGGCGACTTCCTGAACGCAGACGAGAATGACGCCACCTTCGTCAAGCTGCTCATGCGGCATCTCCGCGCGGTCTCGGCGCGTCACGGCTGCACGATCATCCTGATCGGCCATGTCGCGAAGGGGATCGATGTAGATGCCCCCACCATGCGTGGGAGCAGCGCCTGGATCGCCAACTCCCGCTTCGCCTATGCCCTCTGGCCACCGCTGCCGAAAGTCGCGGAAGAACTCGCGAAGAAGGTCCACCAACCCGCGACCAGCTTGGTCCTGGGCAAGCTCATCAAGGCGAACCATGCCGACGCGCCGGTGGGAGCCTTGCAGCTATTCTCGCGGCAGATGTTGTCGGGCCACCTTAAGGACATGACGCGCCGGCTTGCAGGTGAGGGGATGAACGATACTGAGTTGCTCACGATCTTGGTCGACGCATGTGCGGAAAGTGCCGCGGCGGGGATGCCGTTTTCGTACAGTGGGATTGCCGGCTTGTGGAACCAGCGGACAGATCTGCCTGAGGCAATTTCCACCCTTAGCAAGCCACGCATGGAAAAACTCGGCACTGCGGCGCTAGCGTTGCGCGTTCTGGTGAAAACAAGGACCACCTTCACGCAGGGGACACCCAACTACCTCGACGTGCCGGAGGGCCCGCTCGCGTTAGGGAAAGTGGTCGAGATGTTCCAGGGCTCTCGGGCCGAAGCCATCAAGCAGTACCGCGCCTGCCGAAGCCAACGGTGAAGGGGCGAGCCGTTCCCGGTTCCTGGTTCCCACCGGGAAGCGAAAGCGGCGGGAACGCCATAAGACTCTGTATTCGCTGGCGGATCAGCGTTCCCGCGCGATCCGTTCCCGCGCGCGCTGGGAACGCAGAAAACCCTTGTCACAAGCCACTTTCCCGCGTTCCCGGCCTCGTCCCCTATGGGGAGAAGCTGGAGATGGGAATCCAGCATTCCCCCGGGTCACGACGGGAAAGGTGCAGAAAACCAAGATCGCTCCGCTCGATCGTAAACATACGAAAAGCTGCGTAATTGCGGTCGGTAGCACTGGCGTGTGCGCCCTCGGTATCCTTGGCGAGCCGTCGCGAAGGAGCGCCCGTTGACCTCGCCTCCAGCTCAGTGCTTCCCGCCCTACAAGCTAGCGCCCGTCAGCGGCCTGGTGCCCTACGTCCGCAACGCACGTACGCACTCCGACGCCCAGGTCGCGCAGATCGCCGCCTCGATCCGGGAGTTCGGCTTCACCAACCCGGTGCTGGTCGACGGCGAGCGCGGCGTCATCGCTGGTCACGGGCGCCTCCTCGCCGCGCGCCTGCTTGGGATGGCGGAGGTGCCCACCATCGAGCTTGACCACCTGACCGAGACCCAGCGCCGCGCCTATGTGCTAGCCGACAATCGCCTGGCCCTGTCTGCCGGCTGGGACGTGGACATGCTTCGCCTGGAGCTGGGGGAGTGGGACGCGTCGGGCTTTGACCTGGCGTTGACCGGCTTTGACCCTGGGGAGCTGGCAGGGTTCCTGGTGGACACCACTGAGGGCCTCACCGACCCTGACGCCATCCCGGAGGTGCCGTTGGCACCAGTGGCGCGTAGCGGCGATCTGTGGCGCCTGGGGCGGCATCGGCTGGCCTGTGGCGATAGCACCGACCCCGCGGTGGTCTCGGGCCTGCTGGCCGGCGTGCAGCCGCACCTGATGGTCACGGACCCGCCCTACGGCGTGGAGTACGACCCGGCCTGGCGCAACCGAGCCGGCCTGGGCAACACCGCGCGCATCGGCAAGGTGGAGAATGATGACCGGGCCGACTGGCGGGAGGCCTGGGCGCTGTTCCCCGGCGACGT
>JAQGHV010000334.1 GCA_028288785.1 Rhodospirillales bacterium
GTGGTGTTCCTGGAGGTTGCGGGGTCGATCTCGCAGACGGCGGCGGCGGTGCTGGTGCAGAACATGAAGCAGGCCGGCTTCGTGGTGGACGAGCAGGTGATGGATTGGGGAACGGTGCTCGCGCGCCGTGCGCGGCACGAGGGCTGGAGCCTGTTCGCGGTGTATTCGAACGGTGTCGACATGCTGACGCCGCTGACCCATTTCTACATCGCGAGCACCTGCGCGGATTACCCCGGCTGGTCCTGCGACGCGACGATCCCGCCGCTGGTGCGCAGCTTCGCGGAGGCCGAGACGCAGGCGGAGCGGCAGCGCATTGCGAACGAGATCCAGGCGATCGCGTATCAACTGGTTCCGGCGGTGATGTGGGGACAGTTCACCATCCCGGCGGCGTATCGCGGTGTGCTGCGCAATCTGCTCGAGAGCAGTTTCCCGATCTTCTGGCAGGTGGAGAAGAGCTGAGGTTCAGGCGCTTGGCCCGCGATCTACAGCGCGGGCCAGCCGTCAGGTGACCCCTACCCCTCCTTCAGGCTCGGCGTCCGGTAGCGGTCCTGCGGGTCATCCCAGCCCTTGAAGTTTGGCGGCCGCTTTTCGGCGAAGGCGGCGCGGCTTTCCATCAGGTCGCTCTTGGCACCATGCTCGTGCAGGGCGAGGGCAAGCTCGCGCTGCGCCGGCGTCGCCTTCGGGCGCATCTGCCGCATCATGTGCACGGTGTTGACACGCGACGCCGGCGGCAGCGTCAGCAGGTGGTTCGCCATCTCAATCGCGGTCGGCAGCACGGCATCGGGCTCCACCAGGCGGTTCACGAAGCCAAGCTCGTAGAAGCGCTCGGCGGTGAAGCGGAAGCCAAGCGCCATCTCCATCGCGATGGGGTAGGGCAGGTTCGCGACATGCCCGTGATCGTAGCCGCCGAGCAGCCAGCGCTTCGCCTCCGAGACCTCGAAGACGGCGCCCTTCGCGGCGACGCGAAGGTCCGTGCGCTCGACCAGCATGAAGCCACCGCCCATGGCGAAGCCGTTTACCGCGCCGATCACGGGCTTCTCCAGCGCGCCGGTGCGGAAGGGGTCCTCGATGTCCAGGGCGCGGCCGCCGGGCATGGCGTCGGCCAGCGTTTCCTTCATGTCCTCACCGGCGCAGAAGGCGCGCCCGGTGCCGGTGAGAATCCCGACCTCCAGACCATCATCGCGCCGGAAGTCCGACCACACCTGCGCGAGTGCCACGCGCAGCTCATGGTTCAGGGCGTTGAGGCGCTCGGGGCGGTTCATCCGCACCACGAGAACCTGTCCGTGCCGTTCCGTCTCGACCACCGCCATCGTGCATTCCTTCCTGGATTTGGGACAGGATGCAGCAGTGGCCGCACTTGTCCAAGGCGTGGGGTTGCGGGCGTGCCGCGCCTGGGGAAAGCTGCGCGCAACGTAGCCGAGGAAGTGCCATGAAAATCGTCGACGCGCAGATCCACATCTGGCAGCGCGGCAAACCCTCCGGGCTGCACCGCAAGGTAGCGTCCTTCACCGCCGAGGAAGCATTGCGCGAAATGGCGGAGGCCGGCGTGCACGCCGCCGTGCTGCACCCGCCGGTGAGCTGGGACGCCGACGCGAACGCCTATGCCGTGCAGGCCGCCGCCGCCTACCCCGAACGCTTCGCGGTGATGGGCCAGTTCCCGCCGCGCGATCCCGAGCAGCGCCACCGCATCGAGGGTTGGCGCAACCAGCCAGGCATGCTCGGCCTGCGCTGGGCGCTGCTGCATCCGGAGGAGCAGACCTGGCTGAAGGACGGATCGCTCGACTGGCTGTGGCCGGCGGCGGAGCGCGAGGGGCTGCCGATCGCGATGATGGGCGGGCTGTTCCTGCCGGAGTTCCGGCGCATCGCGGAGGCGCATCCGAAGCTGAAGCTCGTGCTCGACCATTGCGGGCTGGTGCGCACCGGCCAGGATGAAGCGGCCTTCGCCAATCTCGATGAGCTCTGCGCGCTGGCGGCGCTGCCCAATGTGGCGGTGAAGGCGACCGGCGCGCCGCATTACTCGACCGAGGACTACCCGTTCCGGAACATCCAGGACGGGCTGCACCGCATCTTCGACGCCTTCGGCCCGAAGCGCTTCTTCTGGGGCACCGACATCACCCGCATGCGCTGCAGCTACCGCGAATGCGTGACCTTCTTCACCGAGGAACTGCCGTGGTTGCAGGGTGAGGACCTTGAGTGGGTCATGGGCCGCGGCGTGTGCGAGTGGCTGGGCTGGGACCTGAACCTGGACTGAGGCTCTCCTACTCCCCCTGGATGTTGTTCGCCTGGATCACGCGCTGCCAGCGCACGCGATCCTCGCGGATGGTGCGCAGCATCTCGGGCATCGTGCCGCCGCGCGGCTGGTAGCCGAGCTCGATGAGCCGCTGCCGCACGGCGGGGTCGGTGACGATGCGGTTCACCTCGGCGTTCAGCCGCTCCAGCACCGGGCGCGGCGTGGCACCTGGTGCGGCAATGCCGAACCAGTTGTCGGCGCGGTACTCGGGCAGCCCGGACGCCGCGATGGTCGGCACGCCCGGCAGCACCGGCGAGGGCGGATCGCTCGTGAACGCGATGGCGCGCACCGTGCCGGCGCGGATATGGGGCAGGATCTCCGCGAGGTTGCCGAACATCATGTCCACGCGTCCCGCGATGACCTCGGCGATCGCCGGCGGGCCGCCGCGAAACGGCACGTGCACCATCCGCACCCCGGCCATCGCGGCGAACTGCGCGGCCCATAGCTGGTAGGAGCTGCCGACGCCGGAGGAGCCATAGGTCAGCGCGTCCGGATGCGCCCGGGCGTGGTCGATCACATCCTGCAGGGTGCGGAACGGCAGCCGCGGATTGACGTAGAGGAGGTTGTCCAAGCCCGCGATGATCGCCGCACCCGCGAGGTCGCGGTCGGGGTCGAAGTTGAGCGTGACGCCCGGCATCACCGGCGCCATCGAGACCATGCTCGCGGTCACCAGAAGCAGCGTGTTGCCGTCCGGCCGCGCGCCGGCAACCATCGCAGCCGCGATCAGCCCATTCGCGCCCGTGCGATTATCGACCGAAACCGTCTGCCCCAGCGCAGTGGACAGGTGCCCGGCCACGAGGCGGGCCAGGATGTCCGCGCCGCCACCGGGGGGAAAGCCGTTGATCAGCATGATCGGCTGGCTAGGCCAGCCCTGCGCGATGCCGGGCGCGGCCTGGGCCATCATCGCCGCCAGGATGCACGCGATCATTCCGAGCCGCCGCATGCGCATTTTCATCATGTCGTTTCCCCTTGGCCCAAGGCTGCCGCAGCGCGGTGCCGGTGCCAACCCCCTGCGGTCGCGGTGCGTCCTCAGGCGGCGGGCAACACTAGGTATTCGGCCGCGCTAGCGGCGCGAGGATTGTGAGGTGGTGATGGTCAGGCATCGCCCCCACCACGACAGCCGGAAGCGCTGCGTCCGGCTGTCGCGGCGAGGTTCGCGGGCAGCCCCGTGCGCCGGTTCAGCGCTTCGATGGCGCGGGCCTGCGCCTCGGCATCCGGCGCGCCGAACCCGCACTGCACGCGGTTCAGAAAGGCCATCAGCGCCAAGGCGAGACCTCAGGCGTTCATGCCGCCCGGCGCGAGCGCGTCGCCCGTGCCGTCTGGCCAAATGGCCGGCGCCGGAAGTCAGGCGAGCCAAGAGCGCGCGTCACGCGGACGGCCTGCCGTCGGGCACGAAAAACTTCACCCCTGCAGTTCGCGCCGCACGATCGCGGCGCCCTCGGCGAGCGCGCGCAGCTTGGCGTAGGCCCGCGCCCGCGGCAGGTACTTCATGCCGCAATCGGGTGCCGCCACCAGGCGTTCGGCCGATACGTGGCGCAGCCCCTCGCGCAGCCGCGCGGCCACGGTTTCAGCGGTCTCCACCTCCTCCAAGCCAAGATCGATCACGCCGAGCATGATCATCTTGTTGGACAGGTCCTTAAGGATGCCAAGATCGAGCTTCGGCTGCGCCGCCTCGATCGAGACCTGCGTCGCGATGGAATCGGAAAGCTGCGGCAGGAAGGAATATCCCGACGGCTTGTCCTTCACGAGCGCCGCGTAGCCGAAGCACAGATGCACCACCGTCGTGCCGCCCACACCTTCCAGCGCACGGTTGATCGCTTTCACGCCGTAGCGCATTGCCTGCTCCGGCCGCGCCTGGAGCCATGGCTCGTCGAGCTGGATGATGTCGGCGCCGGCCGCCTTGAGGTCGCGCGCCTCCTCCGCCACCACGGCCGCATAGGCCATCGCGAGCGCCTCGTCGTCGCCGTAGTGCTCGTCATGCGCCTGCATGGACAGCGTGAAGGGGCCGGGCAGGGTGATCTTCACCTGGCGATCGGTATTGGCGCGCAGGAAGGCGATGTCGCGCACCTCCACCGCGTGGCGGCGACGGATTTCGCCCACCACGCGCGGCACCGGCGTGGGCTTGCCCATGCGGCCCGCGACGACCGCGGGGTTGTCCACGTCGACATTCTCGAGTGCGAGGGCGAAGCGGTTGGAATAGCTCTCGCGACGCATCTCGCCATCGGTGATGATGTCGATCCCCGCCCGCTCCATGTCGCGGATGGCGATCAGCGTCGCGTCGTCCTGGGCGCCTTCCAGCGCGTCCTCCGCGACGCGCCAGATTTCCTTCAGGCGCACGCGCGGGACCACGTTGTTCTTGGTGAGGATGGCGCGGTCCACCAGCCAGTCCGGCTGCGGATAGCTGCCCACGACGGTGGTGGGCAGCAGCGTGTTCGTGTTGGCCATGTCGGCGATCATCCCCTGTTCACGCCCGCCCTGGTGTCGACCGGGAGGCGCGGCGTATGGTTGGTTTATCGGCAAGAATGCCCCGAACGCCAAGAGAAGCCGATGAGCGCACCCACGGTCACCCTCACCTTCGACAACGGCCCGGATGCCGAGGTGACCCGCCTGGTCCTCGACGTGCTGCGCCGGCGCGGGCTGCACGCGACCTTCTTCGTCATCGGGCGCCGCCTTCTGGACCCGCCGCTCCGCAACCTCGCCGAGCGCGCCCATGCCGAGGGCCACTGGATCGGCAACCACACCTTCAGCCATGACGGGCCACTCGGCGGCCGGCGCGATTCCGGCCACGCCGCCGCCGAGATCGGGCGCACGCAAGAGCTGCTCGGCACGCTCTCTCACCCGGACAGGCTGTTCCGTCCGGTCGGTGGCGGTGGCCGGCTCGGCCCGCATCTGTTGAGTGCCGAAGCGCGCGACCATCTAGTCGCAGAGGCGCACACCATGGTGGTGTGGTCCGCCGTTCCCGGGGATTGGCGCGACGCGGATGGCTGGCCGAAAATCGCCCTCGCGCAGTGCCTTGGCCAGCCGGAGCCGCTGCTGGTCCTGCACGACATCGCCGGCGGTGCGATGCGCCACCTTGACGCCTTCCTCGGAAGCCTGGCCGATGCGGGCGCGAGCTTCCGGCAGGATTTTCCGGCCGATTGCCTGCCCATGAAACGCGGTGTGGCCGAAGCCGGCCTCGCCCAATACGTCACGCCCGCAAGGGCCGAGGGAGACTCCCCATGCCCCGCGCCCTGACCGGCCGCCGCGCTTTGCTGGCCGCCATGCCTACCCTCGCCTTAGCGAGCGGCGCGCATGCCCAGGCGCCCGCCTGGCCCGCCGCGCGTCCGATCCGCCTCATCGTGCCCTTCGCCGCGGGCACCACGACCGATATCTTCGGCCGCGCCATCGGCAACCATTTGAGCCAGGCGCTCGGGCAGAATGTGGTCGTCGACAATCGCAGCGGTGCCGGCGGGAACATCGCCGCTGCTGCCGTCGCGCGCGATCAGCCGGATGGCTACACGATCATCCTCGGCACCAGCGGCACGCATGGGGTGAATGCCAGCCTCTACCGCGAGCCCGGCTTCGACCCGGTGCGCGATTTTACCCCCGTGGTGCCCTTCGTGAGCGCGCCGGTTGCGCTCGCGGTGCGGCCGCAGCTTGGCGCGCGCGATTTCGCCGGGCTGATGGCGATCGCGCGGCAGCGGTCGCTGAGCTTCGCATCCGCCGGCAACGGCACGACAGGGCACCTGTCGCAGGCGCTGCTCGACCTGCGCGGCGGAGTGCGGACGACCCACGTGCCCTACCGCAATGGCGGCCAGGCCGTGACGGACCTGCTGTCGGGCCAAGTGGATGCGATGTTCTACCACTACCTGCCGCTGTCGCAGCACGTGCAGGCCGGCTCGCTCATGGTGCTCGGCGTCACCTCGCCGACGCGGACGGAGACGCTTCCTGAGGTGCCGACCATGCTCGAACTGGGCCTCGCGGGGTTCGTGGTGGAGGGCTGGTGGGCGCTGTATCTGCCGGCCGGCGCGCCGCGTGAAATCGTGGATCGCATCAACGCCGCGGCCAACGCCTGGCTCCGCACGCCCGAGGCGATGGAGACCCTGCGCAACCAGGGCGTCACCGCCCTCGGCGGCACGCCCGAGGACCTCGCCACGCGCACCGCGGCCGAGGTCGCCAAGTGGCGCGACGTGGTGCGCGAGGCGCAGATCGAACCGGGCTAAGCGCGCCCCGGGATCTGTGTGCCCTCAAGCGCCGGCGCCGCGTCCCGCGGCTTGGCTCGCCGGACTACCGGCGTTCGCCCATTCGGGCTCGCGGCCCGCGGTGCGGGCCGAAGGGCGATGGTCTGCCTTTTGCCCTCTCGCGGGCGGCGCTCGCTTAGCTCGCCGGACCACCGGCGGTGGCCATTCGGCGTTGCGGCGCTGCGCTCCGAGGGTACGCCTTTCAGCGCGGGCATGCGCCGCGGGCGGGCAAAAGGCCACACCTCCGGCATAACATTCATTGACCTGGGCGACGCCCACCAAGCAGGCTCCCGCCAACGACGACAGGAGATCGCGATGCAGGACCTCGACGCCAACGACATCACCGACGCCGTCATCGCCCAGATGGCCGACACGCCGGACCCGCGCCTGCGCGAGATCATGGAGGCTGCGGTGCGCCACCAGCACGCCTTCGCGCGCGAGGTGAAGCTGACGCCCGAGGAATGGCTGAAGGGCATCGCCTTCGCCACCGCCGTGGGCCAGGCCTGCACGCCCTACCGCCAGGAATTCATCCTGCTGTCGGACATCCTCGGCCTTTCGCGCCTGGTGAACGCCATGCACGACGCGACCGGTCGCGAGGAGGTCGGCACCGAGACCAGCCTGCTCGGCCCTTTCTTCCGCGAGCAGGCGCCGAAGATCGCGCTCGGCGGCACCATCGCACACGTGAAATCCGGGCCGGAGATCGTGCTGTACGGCCAGGTCACCGACCCCGCCGGCAAGCCTGTGCCGGACGCCCAGATGGATGTCTGGCAGACTGGCGCGGATGGGCTCTACGACCTCCAGGCGCACGACCCCAGCGTGATGGATATGCGGGGACAACTGCGCTGCGACGCGGAGGGGCGCTTCCATTTCCGCACGGTCAAGCCGATCGGCTACCCGATCCCCATGGACGGGCCGGTGGGCGACCTCGTCACCCACCAGAACCGGCATGGCTTTCGGCCCGCGCATATCCACGTGCTGATCTCCGCGCCCGGCTATCGGGAGCTGGTGACCGCCCTGTATTTCGGCGATGACGAGCATGTGGATTCCGACACGGTGTTCGGCGTCTCCGCCTCGCTGGTGGTCCATGATCGGCTCGATCTGCCGGATGCACCAATCCCCGGCCTACCCAGCATTCGCTACGATTTTACGCTTTCGCAGGAGAGCGGCAGCGGTGGCGGGCGCGTCGGGTCCGACCCGTCGCGGCTCGCGCCTGCCGGCTGACGACGCAGCTGCGGGAGAGAACATAAAACCATGATGATGCGCCAGCTGGCCCTCGCCACGCTGCCTCTGCTTGTCACGCCGTCGGCGCGCGCACAGGAGGTGTTTCCCGCGCGCCCCATCCAGATCGTGCTGCCCTACCCGCCGGGGAATGCGATCGACCTGCTGGTGCGCGTGCTGGCGGCGCAGATGGCATCGCCGCTGGACCAATCGGTGGTCGTGG
>JAQGHV010000246.1 GCA_028288785.1 Rhodospirillales bacterium
CCGGGGATCGATCGGCTCATCACCGTCGCGAGCACGAACAGGGCGTGGCGGAACGGCGGCGCGTCGGTGTTGCGCGCGTAATCGGCGTCCATGAAGGCGTAGGAGCCTGCCTGGATTTCCGTATAGACGCCGCTCGCGGCTTCAAGGCGGAAGGTGCCGGTGCCGGCACCCCCAACGATCGGGCAGTCCAGGCCACGCTGGCGCAGCTGCTCGACCGTGCGTCGGCAGCTTTCGGCGGCGTGCCCGATGGAGGCTGCACGCTGCTCGGGCGTGCGCTGATGCTGCGCGCTGCCGTGATAAGCCTGGATGCCGCCGAAGCGTAGGTGCTTCGACGCGGCGATGTACTCGGCGAGGGCGACGGCGGGCGGCCCGGGTTCGACGCCGCAGCGGGCAGCGCCGACATCGATCTCAACCAGCACCGGAATGCGTACGCCCGCGGCCTCGGCGGCCTCCGCGATGGCCGCCACCTGGAGCGGGTCGTCGGCGCAGATCGCCACCTGGGCGATGTGAGCCAGCGCCGCGAAGCGCGCGAGCTTCCGGGCGCCGACCACTTGGTTGCTGACGAGGATGTCGGGGATGCCGCCCCAGGCGAGCGCCTCGGCCTCGGCGGTCTTCTGCACGCATTGCCCGATGGCACCACGCGCCATCTGCAGCTTTGCGATGACGGCGGATTTGTGCGTCTTCGCATGGGCGCGCAACCGCGTGCCGGTGGGTGCCAGCAGCGCCGCCATCATGTCGAGATTGGCTTCGAACGCGTCAAGATCCAGCAGCAAGGCGGGCGTGTCGATCTCATCCTCGGGCATGCCGGGCTCGGCGGGGGGCGGCTGCAACATCGGCGTGGCTCCTTCAGGTGCCGGAGGCTAGCCGCAAACCGCCGCCATGGTCACGCCGGCCAGGGCCATGCGCCCGGCGCCTGAGGAAAAGCACAAGCCAGTAGTCATTCTTTATGACCACTGGCCTCATTCGACCTGCATGCGCAGTTCGGTCACGAGCGGGCGGACCTGCGCCAGCTGCGCGCGCACATTGGCGCCGAACTCCTCCGCCGTGTCGCCGCCGGGGACGGCGCCGAGCTCGGTGATGCGGGTGGCGACGGCAGGGTGCCGCGCCGCGGCCGCGATCTCCTGCTGCAGCTTGGCCAGGATCGGCGCCGGCGTCCGCGCCGGAGCGAAGAAGCCGTTCCAGCCGAGCAGCTCGATATTGGGGAAACCCTGCTCGCGCGCGGTCGGTACGTCGGGGAGGGCGGTCGCACGTTGCGCGGCCAGGGTCGCGATCGGTCGCAGCGTGCCACCGCGGATGTGCCCCAGCGAGGAGGACAGCTGGTCGCCGCCGAACTGGATGCGGCCCGCGAGCATTTCCTGCACGAGCGGGGCGGCGCCACGGAACGGCACGTGTTCCATGCTGATCCGCGCGTCCCTCTTCAGGATCTCACCCACCAGGTTGATCGTGCTGCCCGGACCGGTCGAGCCATAGAACATGTCGGTCCGCGTGCGCGCGAGTGCGACGAACTCCGCGAGGTTCTGCGCCGGCACCGCGGCGCCGACCAGCAGCATCATCGGCACGTTCGCACCCATCGAGATCGGGGCGAAGTCGCGCTCGATCTGGTGCGGCGCGCGGCCCTGGAACTCCAGTGCCGCCGTCGTCGTGCAGAAGGTGAGGTTGTGGAACAGCAGCGTGTAGCCGTCCGGCGCCGCCTTGGCGACCACATCCGCGCCGATCGAGCCGCCACCGCCGCCGCGATTCTCGACGACCACGGACTGCCCCAGCGTCTCCGTCAGGCGCTGCGCATACAGGCGCGCCAGCAGGTCCGTGGTGCCCCCGGCCGGGAACGGCACCACGATCCGGATGGGACGGCTGGGGTACACGTCCTGCGCGGAAGCATGGCGCACGGCGGGCAGCATCAGGGCCGCGGCGGCGAGAGTGCGGCGAGTGAACATGGCGTGAAATCTCCCGGTGGCGTTCTTGTTCCATCGAGCGTGGCGAGGCGCCAGCGGGCCGTCAATGCCCGGCGTTGTCACCCGAAAAATCGGGCGCTTCGAGACCGCTCGCGACAAGCTGCCGCACCAGATGCGCCTTGAGGCGTTCGAGGCCGGCATCGCTGCTGGCCTCGGCGCGCGCGACGAGCACGGCCTGGGTGTTCGACGCGCGCAACAGCCACCAGCCATCGGAGGTCAGGACGCGCACGCCATCCACATCCTGCACGCTCGCGCCCTCGGCCGCGAGGCGTGCCTTCACCTCGGCGACGACTTCGAACTTGCGTTCCTCGGCGCAGTTGAAGCGCAGTTCCGGCGTGTTGATGACTTGCGGCAATGCCTTGCGGACATCGGAGAGCTTTTCGCTCATCCGCGCGACGATGCCGAGCAGTCGCAGCGCCGAATAGGGCGCGTCGTCGAAGCCGTACCATTTGTCGGCGAAGAAGATGTGGCCCGACATCTCACCGGCGAGCGGGCTGCCCGTCTCCGCCATCTTGGCCTTGATGAGCGAGTGCCCCGTCTTCCACATCAGCGGCTTGCCGCCGGCCTTCTCGACCTCGTCGAACAGCACCTGGCTCGCCTTCACATCGGCGATGATCGTGCCGCCGGGATGGCTCTTCAGGACATCGCGGGCAAGCACCACGAGGAGCTGGTCGCCGAACAGGATGTGCCCCTCGTCATCCACCACCCCGATGCGGTCGGCGTCGCCGTCGAACGCAATGCCCAGATCGGCCTTCTGCCGCGCGACCTCGGCGATGAGCTGCTCGAGGTTCTTGGCGACGGTAGGGTCCGGATGGTGCGCCGGGAAGGTGCCGTCGATCGTGCCGTTGATGACCGTGTGTTCGCCCGGCAGCCGCGCCGCGAGCGACTTGGTGATCTCGGCGCCCGAGCCATTGCCCGGATCCCACACGACGCGCAGCGCGCGGTCGCCGCCATCATAATCGCTCAGCATCCGCGCCAGGTAATCCTCGGTGAGGTCGACGCTACGCTTGGTTCCGGGCGCCTCGGCCACCACGTCGCCGACGGCCGCCATGCGCCCGATCTCTTGGATCTGGGTACCAAAAAACGGCTTCTTGCCGAGCATCATCTTGAAGCCGTTGTAGTCGGGCGGGTTGTGGCTGCCGGTGACCATGATGCCGCCATCGGCCTTCAGCGCGTAGGTCGCGTAGTAGAGCATCGGCGTCGGCCCGCAGCCGACGCGCACCACCTCCAGCCCGCAGGCGGTGAGACCAGCCACGAGTTGGCCTTCCAGCTCCGGCGAGGACAAGCGCCCGTCATAGCCGACGGCGACGCGCTTGCCGCCGCCACGCGCCACGATGCTGCCAAAGCACCGCCCGATGGCGAAGGCATCGGCCGAGTGGAGCGTCGTGCCGACGATCCCCCGGATATCGTACTCGCGAAGAGTGGTTGGATCGAAGCTGTGCTGGAAAGCGGGCATGCTGGTCTCCGTCACGGGCGGCCGATTGAGTAGTAGCGGAACCCGGCCTCACGCATCACGGCCGGATCCCAGACATTGCGAAGGTCGAGCACGACATCGCCGCGCATCACCGCCTTCAGCCGATCGGCCGAGAGCGCGCGAAACTCGTTCCATTCGGTGAGCAACACCAAAGCATCGGCGCCGGTTGCCGCGTCGATCGGGTTTTCGGCATAGCGCACGCCGCTGGGCAGCAGCGGCCGTGCCATTCCCGGGCCGGTCGGGTCGAAAGCGGCGAGCCGCGCGCCGGCCGCGGCCAGCAGCGGCAGCACGGTGAGCGAGGGTGCATCGCGCATGTCGTCGGTTTCGGGCTTGAAGGTCAGGCCGAGCACGGCGATGGTCTTGCCCTCGACGCTGCCACCACAGGCCGCGATGATGCGCCCGGCCATCGCTTCCTTCCGGTTCTCGTTCACCCCGATGGTCGTCTCGACCAGGCGCAGCGGGCTGCCGTAATCCTGCCCGGTGCGGGCGAAGGCCAGCGTGTCCTTCGGAAAGCAGGAGCCGCCATAGCCCGGGCCGGGATGGAGAAACTTGCGGCCGATCCGGCCATCGAGGCCGATGCCGCGCGCCACGTCATGAGCATCGGCGCCGACTTTCTCGCAGAGGTCGGCGACCTCGTTGATGAAGGTGATCTTCATCGCGAGGAAGGCGTTGGCGGCGTATTTGATCATCTCCGCGGTCTCGATGGCTGTCTTCACGATCGGCGTCTCGATGAGGAACAGCGGGCGATACAGCCGCTTCAGCACGGCCTCGGCGCGCTCGGAATCGACACCGATGACGACGCGGTCGGGACGCATGAAGTCGCCGATCGCGTTGCCTTCTCGCAGGAATTCCGGGTTGGACGCGACCTCGATCGCGAGGTCCGGACGGACGCGGCGCACGATCTCGCGCAGCTTCGCGCCGGTGCCGACCGGGACGGTGGACTTCGTGACCAGCACCACGGGGCCGGTGACAGCACGCGCGACTTCCTCGGCGGCGGCGACGACATAGCTGAGATCGGCGTGGCCATCGCCGCGCCGGGTCGGTGTTCCAACGGCAAGGAACACCGCCTCGGCCGCACTGACCGCTTCGACCAGGTTCGTGGTGAAGGCGAGACGGCCGTCGCGCACATTCTCCGCGACGAGCTTCTCGAGACCGGGCTCATAGATCGGGATCCTGCCGGTGAGCAGCGCGTCGATCTTCGCCTGATCCATGTCCACGACGACGACGTCATGGCCGAATTCCGCGAAGCAGGCGCCGGATACCAGGCCGACATAGCCGGCACCGATCATCGTGATGTGCATGGTCTCAGCCCCTTGGCCCGCGACGCGCGGGGAAACCGGCGGTTGTCACGGCAGGTCTCGCCCTTGAGGCAAGAGTAGGCGCAGGTTGTCAATGTCGCGTTCGACGCGGCACGCAATGAAGCTGGGTGGCACGGTCGATGTACCTCCCATCGGAAACACCGTCAGTCCGACATCGGCATAGACGCGCTGAAGCTCGGAACCGATGCCCCAGAAGGCCGGTTCGACGCCCGCCGCTTCGCACAGGTCGCGGAAGCGCCAGATGGCAGAAATGCGGTCGCGCGCCTCGCCGCCGGGATCGCCAAGTGCGAGCCACACGCCGTCTCGCTTGAGGAAGGCGAGACCGGCCGAGCCGGCGTCGCCGAAAACGGCGCCATCGGCAATAGCGGGTGCCACCGCTCCGAGGCTCGCCAGCCGGGCGCGGATGTCGGCGGTATAGGCCAGCACCGGATTTCGCGCCGGGCGCAGCAATCGCTGCAGCGCGACCAGGAGCAGAATCGCGGACAGGCCGACGGTAAAACGCAGCGAATCGGGCGCAGCCGCCGACAGGACCACCTGCCACCAGCTCGCATCGGCAACCGCGCCATCGTAGGCGACAAGTGCGAGCGTGATGGCGCAGGCGGCACCGGCGCCAAGGGCCAGCGTTGTCTCCGCCGAGACGGTTTCCGACAGCAGCCGGGCATCACGATAGAAGGCGCCGCGCGTCGCCGCCAACAAGGCAAAGACCAGCAGGAACGCACCCCACAGCCACCAGGCCTCGCCGCGCAGCCACAAGATCGCCGCGCCGTTCAGCAAAAGCAGCAGGCCCAACTGCATCGCCACGCGCAGGCGCCTGATCATGCCGTAGCCGATCAGCAGAAGCAGCGAGCCAACCACCGAGGCGGCGAAATGCGATGCGATGGCGGCGGTGGGCCCCGCCCATTCCTCCATCAGCGTCCCCTTCACCGGCAGCGCGCCGACGAAGATCAGCACCATGCCGCCCAGCCCGATGAGGGAGGCGAGTGCGGGGGCTTCCAGCGCCTCGCCACCGCGCAGATTGGCGGTGAGCTTGCCAAGTGCCGCGCGGCGCTGGGTCAGCTCGAAGGCGGCGAACAGGCCGCCGGCCACGAACAGGGGAATGATGTAGTAGTAGAGGCGGAACAGCAGCAGCGCGCCAACCGCATGGGAGGGCGGCAGATAGGGCTGCAGCGCGAGCAGCATGAAGCCGTCGAACACCCCGAGCCCGCCTGGCACGCTCGCGGCGATGCCCGCCGTGTACCCGGCCACGTAGATGCCCAGGAAGATGATGAAGGTCAGGCCTGGAGCGGACGGAAGCAGCGTGTAGAAAATGGCGGCGGTGATCGCGACATCGACGCTGGCGAGCGCGACCTGCGCGAGCGCCATCTTCAGGCCGGGCAGCTTGATCTCATGGCCGAAGATACGAATGCTGGACACGATGCGCGAGAGCACGATGTAGGTGAGGACGATCGCCCAGAGCACCAGCGCCAGCACCTGCATGGCCCAGTTCGGCACGTGGTCGGGGAGCCAGGGCAGGATGTCCGGGTGTACCATCAGCACCAGGCCACCCAGGGCAAATCCGCCCAGCCCATAGGTGAGGCTGGTGAACGCCACGATCTTCGCGATCTCGAGCGGTGTCAGCCCCCAGGCGGCATAGAAGCGGTAGCGCACGGCTGCGCCCGACACCGCGGCAAAGCCGAGATTATGCGCAAGCGTGTAGGAGACGAAGGAGGCAAGCGAGGTGCGCCCATAGCTCACGGGATGCCCCGCATAGACCGAACCCAGCCGGTCGTAGATCGTCAGCACCGCGAAGGCCAGGATCGTGAGCCCGCCCGCGATCCACAACGCGGAGGGCGGGATCGCCGCCAAGGCTATCCCGATATCGGCGACCGAAAGGCCACGGAACTCGCGTTGCACGACGTAGATGGCGCCCACGAGCAGGGCCAGGCCGAACACGGTCGGACCGTGCCGGCGCAGGATTGGCCATATGCCGCTCAAGCCGCGCTCC
This sequence comes from Rhodospirillales bacterium, assembly GCA_028288785.1. GTDB lineage: Bacteria > Pseudomonadota > Alphaproteobacteria > Acetobacterales > Acetobacteraceae > Plastoroseomonas. Next base: position 6,730 of record JAQGHV010000246.1, read on the forward strand.
CTCCATCGCCGCGTGCGAGGGCGGCTTCGATCAGGCGCACCGTCTCGGCCACGCCCAGGACCGCGACCGTGCCGCCGAAGCGCGGCCCCTCGGTCTTGCCCAGGAGCACTTCATAGAGCGCACTGAACCAGGCGCGGGAGACACCCATGCGGCCATCCTTCGTCAGCTCCAGGAAGGGAGCGCGGCGGCCCGCATCATAGACCGCATCCTGGATTGCGCTCTCGCGCGCCGCGCCGGGCGGGAATGCCAGGAATTCCGGCTCCCGCTCCAGCAGCAGGCGCACCAGTTCGCGCATCGCAACCGCTTCCTCCGGGGTGGCGGAACGGAAGTTCCGCGCCGGCGCGATGTAGTCGCCCCAGTAGGCGCAGGCATTGGTGACTAGCCCGTCGAGGAAAGGGTCGGTCGCGGGGTGGCTGGCCGGATGATATTTCCGGATATAGGCCCAGAGGGTCGTGGGATCCGTCGTGTTCGCGACACCGGCGATGTTGAGCAAGGTAGCGTAGGAGATCGCCGGCGGGGGCGTGTTCGGCATGGCACCGCCATGAACGTGCCAGGCCGGATTCTTCATGGCCTCCAGCGGCGCCGCTTCATCCTGGGCACGCACCTGCTCGACCGCGGCGACGTAGCCATCCACCGCGCGCGGGATCACGTCGAAATGCAGCCGCTTGGCCCGGTGCGGCGCCTGATACATGAAGAAGCCGAGGCTCTCCGGCGGCGCATAGCGCAGCCACTCGTCGATGGTCAGGCCATTGCCCTTGGACTTGCTGATCTTGTGGCCCTGGTCGTCCAGGAACAGCTCGTAGGTGAAGTTGATCGGCGGCTCGGCGCCCAGCACGCGGCAGATTGCCGAGGCGAGCTTGACGCTGTCGATCAGGTCCTTGCCGGACATCTCATAATCCACGCCGAGGGCGAACCAGCGCAGCGCCCAGTCGGCCTTCCATTGCGCCTTGCAATGACCGCCAGTGATGCGCGTCTCGAACCGCTCCCCACTCACGGGGTCGCGCCATTGGAGGGCGTCGCGCTCCGGCAGGACGGCGTCCATCGGCACCTGCATCACCACGCCGGTGTGGGGATGGATCGGCAGGAAGGGCGAGTAGGTCGCGCGCCGGTCCGGACCCAGGCTCGGCAGGATGACCTGACGGACCTGCTCGTGGCGTTCGGCCATGCGAAGCAGCGCCGCGTCGAACCGGCCGGACCGGTAGGTGTCGGTGCTGGAGACGAACTCGTACTCGAACCCGAAGGCGTCGAGGAACGCCTGCAGGCGGGCATTGTTGTGCGCCCCGAAGCTCGCATGGGTGCCGAACGGGTCCGGGATGGCGGTCAGCGACCGGCCGAGGTGCTCGGCCAGCATGGCCTTGTTGGGGACGTTGTCCGGAACCTTGCGCAGGCCGTCCATGTCGTCGCTGAAGGCGATCAGGCGGGCGGGCAGACCGGTCATCCGCTCGAAGGCGCGCTTGACCCAGGTCGTGCGCGCGACCTCGCCGAAGGTGCCGATATGAGGCAGGCCGGACGGACCATACCCGGTCTCGAACAGCGCGCCCTTGGGTTTTGGGGTGGCAGCGAGGCGGTCGGCGACCCGCGCAGCCTCCTCGAAAGGCCACGCCTTGATGCCACGAAGCGAGTCACGTTCGATCATACAGGCCAGATGGCAGGGGCGGGCGGCGGGGTCAACGCAGCGTTGCGGCTGCGCACCGGCCAGCCTGCATGCCGGACGTGCGATGGGGATTGTGGCGCGCGGCTCAGGCTTAGGCTAATCCGTCTCCAATTCATCTTAGGAAAGTCTCATGCGCGTAGGCGTGATCGGTGCGACTGGAGCAGTTGGCAAGGAGTTGGTGACGGTGCTGGGCAAGCGCGGATTTCCGGTGACGGAACTGCGCCTCTTCGCCTCGCCGCGTTCGGCCGGCATCCGCACCCGGACCCCCTTCGGCGAGGTCGTCATCGAGGCCTTCACGCCGGACGCCGCGCGCGGCCTGGACCTGGCGCTGCTCGCCGTATCCGGTGATTTCGCCAAGGCGCACGCCCGCGCGCTGGCCGAGCAGGGCGTTGCCGTGGTGGACAATTCCTCGGCATTGCGGCTGGAAGCGGATGTTCCGCTGGTGGTCCCGGAGGTGAACGAGGCCGCGATCGGCGCGCACCGCCTGGTGGCCAACCCCAACTGCACCACGGCCATCCTCGTAGTAGCCCTTGAGCCGTTGCGCAGGGCGTTCGGCCTCAAGCGGGTCATCGTCTCCACCTACCAGGCCGCGAGCGGCGCGGGTGCCGAAGGCATGGCGGAGCTGGAGCGGGAGACCCGCCGCGCCCTGCTCGAGGGCGAGAGCGCGAGGCATGAAGTGTTCGTGCACCCCCTGCCCTTCAACGTCATCCCGCACATCGATAGCTTTCAGCCCAATGGCTACACGCGCGAAGAGATGAAGGTCGTGTGGGAGAGCCGGAAGATCATGGGCCAGCCGGACCTGCTGATCTCCTGCACCGCAGTCCGCATTCCGACCTTCCGCGTCCACGGCGAGGCCGTCACCATCGAGACCGAGCGGCCCGTCACGGCCGAGGCGGCGCGGGCGGTTCTCGCCGCGGCCCCCGGCATCGTCGTGGTCGATGAGCCCGGGGCCAACCGCTACCCGATGCCGCTGACCGCCACGGGGCGCGACGATGTCGAGGCCGGCCGCATCCGTGAGAACCCGGTCTTCGGGAATTGCGGCCTCGACTTCTTCCTGTGCGGCGACCAGCTGCTCAAGGGTGCGGCGCTCAACGCGGTGCAGATCGCGGAGCGGATGTTGGTGGTTGCTTCGGAACCCACACGCGCTGGCTGAGCGTTCGCCTCGCGCGCCGCGCCTGCTGCTGCCGGACGCGCCGGCCCTGGTAGCCGAACAGGGCCGGGCTGCGCTGCTGACCCCGGATGGGGAGTTCCTATGGCTCTCCGGCGCCGAGCTCCTCGGCCGCGACGACCCGCCCCCGATTTTGGTGCATGCGCCGGCGACCGCGCGCCGGCTCGGGCTGACCAGCATCCCCGGCGCGCATGACCTGCTGGAGCTGTTCGCCTTCTGCCGCCCCGCCCAGCCATGCGCACCTACCCCACGCGGCCTCGCGATGGCGCTCGGCATCGAGCCGCCGCGCGACATCGAAGCCCTGGCGGCCCTGCTGCCCGAGCTGGCAACGGCGCTCCTTCGCGAACTGGCAAGGCGCCGGGCCGAGCCGATCAACCGCGATGCGGCCTCGCTCGCCGCCCGCATGGCCGAAGCCGCGGACTGGCCCTGGGCGCCTTCGGTTCTCGCGGCGCTCGGGCAGGATGACGTGGCAGCCGCGACCAATGGCCTTAAGCCGTGGCGGCGCCTGCTGGAGTGGGAGGACACCGCGCCACCCGCACCCGCCGCGAGCTTCGCCGTAGAGCCGCGTGAGGCCCGCCAACGCCTGGCGGAAATGCTGGGCGACGGCGCGGAGCAGCGCCCGCAGCAGGCCGACTACGCCTCCGCCGCCGCGGCCGCCTTTGCCCCGCGCGAGGCGCCCGGAGCCCCCCGCATGGTGCTCGCCGAGGCCGGCACCGGCACCGGCAAGACGCTCGGCTACATCGCACCCGCGAGCCTCTGGGCGGAGCGCAACGGCGCGCCGGTGTGGATCTCGACCTTCACGCGGAACCTCCAGCGCCAGATCGACCAGGAGCTGGTGCGCCTGTTTCCCGACCCGGAGGAGCGCCGGCGCAAGGTGGCGATCCGCAAGGGGCGGGAGAACTACCTGTGCCTGCTGAACCTTGAGGAAGCGGTCGGCGGCGCCGGCCTCGGCAACCAGGTGGTGCCGCTGGCGCTCGCCGCGCGCTGGGTGCTCGGCACACGCGATGGCGACCTGATGGGCGGCGACTTTCCCGGCTGGCTTGGCGAGTTGTTCGGCCACACCGCGGTCGCGTCGCTCGCGGACCGGCGCGGCGAGTGCATCCATTCCGCCTGCCCCCACTACAAGACCTGCTTCGTCGAGCACTCCATCCGCCGCGCGCGCGGCGCCACGATCGTCATCGCGAACCATGCGCTGGTGATGGTGCAGGCAGCATTCGGCGGGGGCGAAGACGGAAGGCCGCTGCGCCTGGTCTTCGACGAGGGCCACCACGTCTTCGATGCCGCCGACAGCGCCTTCTCCGCCGCGCTGACGGGGGCCGAGACCGCCGAGCTGCGCCGCTGGCTGCTCGGCGCCGAGGGCGGCCGTTCCCGGGCGCGCGGGCTGCGGCGCCGGCTGGAAGACATCATGGGCGGCAAGCCCGACATCATGACCCCGCTCGAGGCGGCCCTGCAGGCCGCGCGCGCCCTGCCGCCAGGCGGCTGGTACGCGCGGCTCGGCGAGGGGGAGGGCGACAATCCCTCCGAGGGCTTCCTCCGCGCGGTGCGGCTGCAGGTGCTCGCGCGCAGTGCCACTGCCGACGCCGGCTACGATACCGAATGCGACCTGTACCCGGTGCAGCCGGAGCTACCGCCGGCGGCCGAGTTGTTCGAACGCGCGTTGGCACGGCTGGAGGTCCCGCTGAAGACACTGCGGGACCGCCTCACGGCCATGCTGGAGGATGAGGCGGAGGAGCTCGAGACCGGCACGCGCATCCGCATGGAGGCCACGTGCCGATCCCTGGAGCGCCGGGCGCTGGCGCCGCTCGCCGCCTGGGGGGCGATGCTCAGGCGTTGCCAGGCGCCGCCGCCGGAGCCCGGACAGCGGCCGGATTTCGTCGACTGGCTGACGCTGGAGCGCCGCGACGGGCGCGATATCGATGCCGGGATGCGCCGGCACTACCTCGACCCGACGATCCCCTTCGCGCTGACGGTCGCCGCCCCCGCGCACGGGCTGCTGGTGACCTCCGCCACGCTCCGTGACGAGGGTGGCGACAGCGACGATCCCGAGGCCGCCTGGCGCGGCGCGGAGGCACGCACGGGGGCGTCGCATCTTCCCCTGCCGGCACTGCGCGCCGCCATGGCCTCCCCGTTCGACTATGCCGCAAGCACGCGCGCCTTCGTGGTTTCCGACATCCGCCAGGGCGATGTGGGGCAGCTGGCGGGTGCGATGCGGGCGTTGTTCCTGGCTTCCGGCGGTGGTGCGCTCGGCCTGTTCACCGCTATCCGCCGCCTGCGCGAGACCCATGCGCGGATCGCTCCGGCGCTGGAGGCGGCGGGGATTCCGCTCTACGCGCAACATGTCGATGCGATGGACAATGCCTCGCTGGTCGACGTGTTCCGTGCGGAGGAGGATTCATGCCTGCTCGGGACCGATGCGATGCGCGACGGTGTCGATGTGCCCGGGCGCTCGCTGCGGCTGCTGGTGTTCGACCGGGTGCCGTGGCCGCGACCGACCATCCTGCATCGCGAGCGGCGGACGCATCTTTCGGAGGGGCGCGCCAAGGACTACGACGACGCGATTGCGCGCCATCGCCTGCGCCAGGCGTTCGGGCGCCTCATTCGCCGGGCCGACGACAAGGGCGTGTTCGTGATCCTGGATCCCCGCACGCCGAGCCGGCTGCTTGCTGGCCTGCCGGCGGGTGTCGAGGTGCGGCGGCTGCCGCTCTCCGAGGTGGTCGGCTCGGTGCGGGATTTCTTGGGGACTGCGGCGAGATAGGCTCGGTGATCGGAGAGCCGGTCAACCGCCCCTCTCATCGGGGGCGATGATGCTCGGGTGCGCGGCCAGTCCGGTGCTTTCGCGCAGTGGCGTCGTTCCGGTCAGGCGCCGCGGGCTACCCGCATGAAGTCGCGCCGACCGGTCTGGCCCAGCAGCGAATGATCGCGCCTCTCAACATTGCATGAGCGCTGGTGCTTCGGTTCGCCCTACCGAAACTTCAGTTGCGAGAGCGCATTGCCCTCCGGGGGCGCGCACAGAAGCGCCGCATCCAAGGAGCTTTCGCAATGCCGCAATTCGGCTCGACCATCAAGCGTGTCCAAGATGGCGTGAAGGGGTTCACGATCAGCCTCGCGGTCACGAACATCGAAGGCTGGGAAGCGACGCTCAGCAAGATGGAGACACCCGGCGCGAAGGGACTCGTTCGCGATCTTGAGCGGCTGAAGAAGCTGATCCAGGCCGACCCGATCAATGGCGACAAGGTCAAGGAGCTGGTCGCGAAGCTGGGCAAGGCCACGGTGACCTTTGCCGGCAAGGCAAAATCCAAGAACGCCGAGAAAGCGAAGCAACTCGGCGAAGCACTCGCCAAGGCGGCCGAGTGAACGCGCCGGGTGCACCGACCTGAGCGCCCACCTGACCCTGCGAGGGCGCCGCAATGGCTCGAATGATTTGGTTATTTCCGAGGAAGCACTCCGGCTTCGTCGCTTGCGGCTGGAATGTCCGCTGGTACCGATAGACTCTTGGCGCGCCCGAAGAGATTCGAACTCCTGACCCCCAGATTCGTAGAAGCAGGACGCGTGATGAGAACCTCAACAAACACTGGGTAGTCTACGGGTTTGCACACCGTAAGATTAAGCCCGCTTGACGCGCCTCGCGGCACACTTTCGGCACACCGAGCAACCCGGGGAGCATCTGTCTATGGGTTTTACCACCACCCGATCCGCCTACGACATCTCCGAGCAAGCCGCTTGGGAGGTACGCTCCGTAACTCTCGCAGTGGCCCGCTACCGGGACGCCGCGGGTGGTCGGAACATTGACGACCTGCCACCGGGTCGCCGCGCCATGCTGGAGACCATCGGCCCGGTCTCGGCGGTGGTCACGGAGTTTCAACAGGCGGCCATCGGAGCTCAGAAGGGTCGACCTCCGGGTTGGCACTTCCCGCTCCTCGCGTTCCACGCCGATGTCTTGGCGTTGATCGCCGTGGCCGTGGCGTTGCGCGCGGCGCCCATGGAGTTCAGCCGGGTCGGACTCGCTCTGACGTCCTTCTCCAGGCGGGTCTGCGGGGCACTGCGGGACCAGGCGGACCACGATCGGTTCGTCCGGGACCAGAGGGCCGCCAAGAAGATCGACCCGAACGGCGACCTCCTGTTGCGGCGGTTCCAGAAGGCGTTTCCCGATGCCAACCGCCGGGCGTGGTCCCGGTTCGCCGCCAAGGTCGAGGGCGCCCGGTCCGGCAAGTGGCCCGACAAGGACTGTGTGGAGATCGCTGCGGCGCTCTCGCAGGCCCTCGTGCGGGGTGCTCCCGATTGGTTCTCCGTCGAGAGGTTCGGGCTGGGTGCCGCGGCGCGTCAGCCGGTTTGCGTGCTGTTGACACACGAGGCGGTCGCAAGGCTCGCCGAGTTCGACGTCCGGGCAGAGGTCGCCCGGCCGCTCATGCTGCCGATGCTCATTGAACCCAACCCGTGGCAATACAAGGAAGTAAACCATGCGTGATCTACATGTGACTTGCACCACCACTCTCAACGACAAGGTCGAGCTGGTCTATGGAGGGGGCGAAATTGTCGTCAGTGTGACCACCGGGGCCGCCCGGAGCGACGGCGTTCTGCTAAACGCTAGCAAGGCCAGGCGGATGGCCGATTGGCTGAACGAGGTCGCGGACGGGATGGACTCTGAGGAGCCAGACGAAGGCCCGGAGGTCATCTGACTGTGAACCGCTCAACGATCATCGAGACCTCCCGGGATGCCGACGGCGCCACCGTGTTCAAGCTCGGCGAGACAGTCGTCCTGAAGGGTTGGCTCGACACGGGCAACCTTACGCTGTTCCCGGACGATGTCACCAAGGCCCTAAGGGTCGCCTACAAGAAGGGACGCGACGACTCCACCGCCCAGACCCGCGCCGTTCTACGGGGCGTTATCGGCCTCTAGTTGCACCTCGTATTGGTGAACTGGCCCATCGTCGTGGTCGTGCAGTTCATCGCCACGTTCGACTGGGCGGGCTGCTGGTAGACGTTCTGGTTGAACTGACCCATCGCCGCCCCCATCGCCACCGCACCGCCGCCGCCCAGCAACATCCGGGTGCCGTGCCCGCAGCCGAACGCCCCGCCGTTCTGACAGTAGACGAGGTGTTCCTTCGACGTGTCGAACTCGCAGCCCGCCAATAGGGTCAACGAGGCTACAGACATAGCGACTACGGCGAGATGGCGCATTGTCAATCCTCCATGAGGTTCACTTATGGGGACGTAATGATCGAGCCGTCAACAACTTTGAGGAGAGACGCCGTGAGAGATCTTCAAGTTCTGTGCGCGAACAACCCGGTTGACGTTCTGACCGCTCGGGTCGGACACGATGAAGAGTACATCGTGCTCACTCTCGGAAGTGACGAAGTCCTTCTGACCAGAAAGAAGGCGTGCCGCCTATCCGACTGGCTGGCTGAGGCCGCGGGTAACCTCCCCCTCCAAGACCCGCTCCCCGAGACCGTCTAGCATGGACACCCTCGAAGGTGGCTACATCACGCACAAGGCCCCGGCGATCCTAAGCGGCTTCTATAAGCACACCCTGGACCTCCCCGGACGGACCATCTCCCAGTCCGACCTAGAAGCCACCAACCGGCTCCAGGCGACCCCGTGGGCCGTCAACCGGTTCGTACTGCAAGTGGCCCGGCAGATGCTCGTGGATGACGTCCAATCGCCCGTCGTGCCGGGGAACGTCCGGTTGGCCGTCCCGGGCCGGATGGAGGACGAGGCGTGGGCCGCGGCTGACGAGGCGGTCAAGAAGAAGCACCTGGGGGCAATCTCCCGGGTCCACGCCGAGAACGCCGGGCTGACCGGACGGCGCAATGCGTTCGTCGACGCGTTGGACACGGCGACCCAACTCGAGGACCGCTCGGCGTTTTACTTCGTGTGGACCCACGACTTCCGGCTGCGGAGGTACCCCGTGTCATGCGGTGGGTTGTCGCCGCAGGGGTCGGACTTGGGGAAGAGCCTCATGCACTTCGCCAACGGTAAGGCCCTCGGTCCCCTGGGGTTCTACTGGCTGTGTGTCCGGGCGGCCAATGCTTGGGGTCACGACAAGCTGCCCCTTGATGAACGGTACGGGTGGGCGTTGGACAACCTGTCGATGATCGTAGAGGTCGCCGAGCTCCCCGTCCGGCACCGCGAGTCCTGGGAGAGCGCCGAGGCCCCCTGGGAGGCCCTGGCGACTGCCCACGAGATCTACCTGGCTCTCAGGGGGGACGACCGGACGACCTTCATCAGTCACCTCCCGATCCCCATGGACGGCACTTGCAACGGGCTGCAACACCTGTCCGCCATGGGGCTAGACCCGGTGGGGGCCTTGGCGACCAACCTGTGCGCCGGGGTGGCCCGCCACGACGTGTATCTTACCGTCGCCGAGCACGCCGCCCGTCGGGTCGAGACGGACGCGGCGAAGGGTCTGCCGGCCGCCATGCTGTGGCTCGGCCACGTCAACCGCGACGCGGTCAAGCGGGCTGTCCTGGCGACGCCGTACGGTGTGACGCGTGAAGGGATCAGGCGACAACTGGTCGAGGACGGACGGGTTCCCCACTCCGATCTCGTCAGCCAGAATGTCGCGTCGGCGTACTTCCGGGACGTCATCGTGGACGCCCTCGCCGGCACCGTGGTGTCAGCCAATGTCATCATGGCGTGGCTCCAATCGTCCGCCTTCAGACTGGCCGAGGCGGGCTTGCCGATGATTTGGAAGACCCCCACCGGGTCCACCGTGCAGCAAGCCTACAAGGAGAGATCCGTCCGGCGGGTCGAAACGTTGTCCGGCAAGATCGTGCTGCACGAGGAGGCGGAGGGCGGCGGCCTGGATGCCAAGAAGCAGGCCCTGGGGAGTGCCCCCCAGATCGTCCACTCGTTCGACGCGTCCCACCTGGCGGCCACGGTCAACACGCTGGGCCGTCGGGGCATCACGGACTTCGCCATGGTGCATGACTCGTTCGCCACACATGCGGCCGACACGACCACGATGAACGCCGTGTTACGCCGGACGTTCGTCGACCTGTACACCCCGGATCGGCTGGTTGAACTGGCCGAAGGGTTCCACCGGTACGCGCCACATGTGGTCATCCCGTCCCCTCCTAGTAGGGGGACGTTCGACCTCCAAGCCAACGTCCCGGGCTCGCAGTTCTTCTTCTCGTAGTCTACGGGTTTGCACACCCGTGCCATTAAGACGACCTCTATGCCCCGAGTGAAAAACCCCGAGCCCGAAAGGCACACCATGGCAACCTTCAAGCCCGTCCCCGACAACATCCAATCGGCTCTACGGACCGAGGTCACCTTCGCGGCCGTGAAGATCATCGCGGCGTTGGGCCTCACGAATGTCTCGAAGACCGCCCAGCCGTTGGCCCTCTCGTTGGCCCTCCAGGTGATCTCCGACACGCTCGGGACGGCCCTGGAGACCGTCGAGACCGCCCGTCGGAACCTCGGGGAGCCAACCGCCCGCGAACGCGTCGTGGTCGAGGCGCTCTTGCAGTTCGGCGGCCCGTTCCCCGACCACCTGACCTCTGCCCACGCGATGGGCCGGGCGATGCATGAAGTCGACGGGTCTGCACCCCCGAAGACACCTGAAGAAATCCTCATTGAGAAGGCGAACTGACATGGCCCAAAAATTCCCCACGATGTTCACTCGTGCCGCCCCGGTCGTGCATTGCTACATCGAGCGACCGGACGACAAGACCCCCGACGGGGCGACCTGGAAGGTTGACAACAAGTACAAGGCGAAACTCGTGTTCGGCGACGAGGCCGACTGCGCGGATGTCCGTGAGGCGTGCCTCAAGCTCCTCAAGGAGACCTTCGGTTCGGTCCTTCCCGCCGAGGACGAGTTGCTCCTACCGCTGAAGTCCGGTGACGGCGACAAGAACGAAGAGTTCCACGGCAAGACGCTGCTGAGCGCCGCCTCGCAGTTCCAGCCGAAGGTGTATGACGCGAAGGACAACGAGGTGCCGGCCGGGGTGTTCCCTCGCGGCGGCGACGTCGTCCGGTTCCGCGTGTCGCTCTACCCGTTCTCCAAGGCCGAGAACGTCAAGGACTCCAAGACCAAGAAGACGACTGCCGTGACGGTCTACGGCGTGTCGCTCCGCCTCGCCGCCGTCCAGATCATCACCAAGGGCGCCGCGTCGTCCGGCTTCGGTGTTCAGGAAGGTGGCTACGAGGCGACCGCGGCGGACGCCAAGGTGCGTGACGAGGCCTCCGACGAGACCCCCGCAGAGCGCACGACGACCCGTCGAACCGGCGCCGATGCCGACTTCTGACCTCGCGGGGGTATTCGCCCCGCGTCTGAAGCAGAGGCTCGGCCGGGCACGCTCCGACGCCACCCGACGCCTCGCCGCCCGGGCCATACACGCCGTGCGGCGCCTCACGTTGGTCACCGCGGTCTCCGTGTTCATCGCGATCAAGCCGATCCCGGCGGCGCGCCCTCGGTTCGCCACGAAGACCGGCCACGCGTATATGCCGCAGCCCTACGCGGGGTTCGCCGGCGAGCTCCAGAGAGAACTCGCGCTGGCACACACGGGGGACCCCATGTTGGGTCCCCTGGTGGTCGGGGTGGAGGTCATCAAGGACCGCCCCAAGAAGACCATCCTGACCGCCCCCCTCGGCGACGTCGACAACCACGTCAAGGGTCCCCTGGATGCCGCCACGAAGACTGGCCGGTTCTGGAAGGACGACGTGCAGATCGAGCACCTGTTCTGCACGAAACGCTGGGCGGAACTCGGCGAACCACAAGGCATCCATCTCACCGTCAACACTCTGGAGGGTTAGTCATGCTCAAGTTGCGCCATACCGACGCTCTGATCGAACTACTCTCGGTCATCGACGAGTCCGTACTGATCGCCCTCGGCATGACCGAGCAGGAGATCGACGCGTTGGACGACGTGTTCGACATGGCGTGTGGGCACCACGAGAACGTGGTCGGGCTGGCGCACCCGCTTGAGGAGCCGATTGAAGAACTCGACGGGTTCGCGCCGGCCGTCGTAGTGGTCGGCTGATGAACACCGAGCGTCGGCACCGCGTGTCCTACTCCATGCGAGAGGTCGTCGAGGCCCTCAAGGCGCACCGCCCGGACTGCCTCCACACCCAGGCCATCCCGGTCGAGCGGACCCCGAGTTCTACGCCCGGTGTGCCGCCCGGATCTCCCGCCACGATGGCCTCCGATGGGGCCTGGGTGGACTTCATTTGGCACCGCAACGGACGATTGGACATAACGGGATGAACGGGGGGGCCTACTACAATGAGAACGACCCCTACGCCGCCGCCTGGCTGCGCAACCTGATCGACGCCGGGCACATCGCCCCGGGTCACGTCGACGAACGGAGTATACTGGATGTCGGACCAGACGATCTCAGAGGGTTCACGCAGTGCCACTTCTTCGCCGGGATTGGCGTGTGGTCGCACGCATTGCGGACGGCCGGGTGGCCCGATGACCGGGGTGTGTGGACCGGGAGTTGCCCCTGTCAGCCATTCAGCGTGGCGGGGCGGGGAGACGGCTTCGGGGACCAGCGCCACCTGTGGCCCGCCTGGTACGATCTCATCAAGGAGTGCCTCCCTGGCGTCGTCTTTGGCGAACAGGTTGCGTCGAAGGACGCGCTCGCTTGGTTCGACGTTGTTCATGCTGACCTGGAAGACGCGGACTACGCCGTCGGGTCGGCTGATCTCTGCGCTGCGGGCGTCGGGGCTCCGCACATCCGGCAACGACTGTGGTTCGTGGCCGACGCCAACCGCTACGGACCACAAGGGTGCGAACCCCCTGTCCCGCCAGGCCTGCGACGACGACCTGCCGACGCGGGTACAGCGTGTGGCATGGGCGACCCCCGCGGCACGGGACTGGAAGGGTGCCACCCTGGAACGGTGGGGCTCGAACGCGCGACCACTGAACGAACAAGTTCGGTTGTCGAGTTGGCCCACACCAATGGCGGGCACGCCGGCGCAGAAGGGCTACAACGCGGCCGGCAACACGGACAGCAGCCGCAAGACCGTGGCGTTAGCTTCTGGTCCGCCGCCGACTGGCTCCCCTGCCGAGACGGCAAGTCCCGGCCAGTTGAACCCGGAACACTCCCGCTGGCTCATGGGGTTACCTCCCGCGTGGGCAAACTGCGCGCCTATGGCAACGCGATCGTCGCGCCGGTCGCCGTCGAGTTCATCAAGTCGTACCTAGAGGTCGACGCGTCAACACACCCAGCAACATGAGGACAACCGCATGAACACCCCGATCAAGGTGCCTCTCCTCGGCATCCACATAGTTCCCGCCGTGTTGCTGGCCGATCTCTTGCAGTGGTTTCTGCGGGGGCTGGTGGTCAGCGGGGCGTGGCGGCTGGTGACGGCGTGAAGATCACCACCTACAACGCCCACTCCGAGGATCACATTGGGCGCTCCCAGTCGTTGGTCCGGCAGTACCGGGATAACGGGTACGCTGACGGGTCTAGACCTCTACAACGGAACTGCGTGATCTACTCCGGGGTTGGTCGTCCGCACGGCACCGCCGCCGCGTGGTTCGGCCCGCGCATCATCCGGGTCTACTTCGACGAACCACCCAGTGCCCCCTGAACCCCGCGAGTCCCGCACCGTCATAGCCCGGGAGCACTGCCCGTCGTGCGGCTCCTCCGACAACCTCGCGCGGTACGACGACGGGTCCGCCTACTGCTTCGGCATGGGGTGCTCCCGCTTCGAGCCGCCCACCGACGGCACCTACCAGCCCAACCCCCAGACCCAACGGAGGCGTGCAGTGGCCGGCATCATAGACGGAGAGTACCGCGCGTTGTCCAAGCGTCGGATTGACGTCGAGACGTGCCGCAAGATGGGCTACCAGATCGGCGAGACCTCGAAGGGTCCCGTCCAACTGGCGAACCACTCCGTCGGCGGCACGGTCCTCGCCCAGAAGGTCCGGGGGGCGGACAAGGAGTTCTACACCACGGGTGACCCCAAGGAGCTCCGGCTGTGGCCCATGGCCATCTGGCCGGATACTGGGCGACGGATCGTGGTGACCGAGGGCGAGATCGACGCCATGGCCGTCGCCCAGTGCTTCGGGCTGTCGTGGCCGGTGGTCTCGGTCCCCAAGGGTGCAGCCGGTGCCGCCGCGGCCATCAAGAGGGACCTCCAGTGGCTCGAGGGCTACGACAGTGTGGTCCTCTGGTTCGACAACGACGAGGCCGGCAGGGCGGCAGTCGAGGAGTGTGTCCCGCTGTTCAAGCCCGGGAAGTGCTCCGTGGCGTACGCTCCGTCCCCCCACAAGGACGCCGGGGACATGCTCGTGGCGGGGGACCTCAAGGGGCTCGCCCGGTGCGTCTATGACGCCAAGGCGTGGCGGCCAGAGGGCGTGGTGACGCTGGCCGATGTCAAGGAGCGCGCCTTGAGGCCCATCGAGGTGGGCTGCCCGTGGCCCTGGGAGGGGCTCACCAAGGCCACGTTCGGTCGGCGGGAGGGAGAGGTCTACGGGTTCGGGGCGGGCACAGGGGTCGGCAAGACTGACCTCTTCACGCAGATCATCGCGCACGACCTCGACACACTGGGTGTCACATGTGGAGTTCTGTACCTTGAGCAGTCGGTCGCCGAGACGGCTAAACGTGTCGCCGGCAAGTTGGTCGGTAAGAGGTTCCACGTACCCGACGGCAGTTGGACCCGGGACGAGCTTGTGGTCGCCTTGGACCGCCTGGATGCAAAGGCACCTCTCCATCTGTTCGAGGCGTTCGGGTCGACCTCCTGGGACGTCATCGGGCCGATCATCCGGTACATGATTATCGGCCTGGGGTGTCGCCACGTGTTCCTTGACCATCTGACCGCACTCGCGGCGGACGAGGAGGACGAGAACGGCGCGCTCAAGGTCATCATGGCGGCCATCGCCGGGTTGGCCCAGGAGACGGGCGCCAAGATCCACTTCATCTCGCATCTCTCCACGCCCGACAACAAGCCACACGAGGAGGGCGGCCGGGTGATGACCCGACACTTCCGTGGGTCCCGGACGATCGGCTTCTGGTCGCACATGATGTTCGGCCTGGAGCGCAACACCCAGGCGGAGGACCCCGAGGAACGCTCGGTGGCGACGTTGCGGTGCTTGAAGGACCGCTACACGGGCAACGCCACCGGGCAGACCTGGGGGCTCTCGTACGACCGGCTCACGGGGATACTGACCGAGGCACCGATTGAGGCCGCGGCCGGTGGGTTCGGTGAGAAGAGAGCGGCGAGTAAGGACTTTTAGGTCGATGGGTATCAACACCTAGAAACATGGAGGCGGCATGACCGACGACGAGGTTCTAGAGCGTCTGGAGCAACGCACCAACATCCTGCCAAGCGGTTGCTGGGTGTGGACGGGGCGCCTCACGAGGGACGGCTACGGACAAATGAGCGTCCGCGGCCGGACGGAGGGCGCTCACCGGCTATCTTACCGCGCGCACCACGGCGGGATCCCCCAGGGTCTTCAGATAGATCACCTCTGCCGGAACCGCGCGTGTCTGAATCCAGCGCATCTACGGGCCGTGACGCACCGGGTGAACACCATGGCGGGGTTTGGCGTGGGGGCGCTCAACGCGGCGAAGACGGCTTGCTTACGCGGCCACCAGTTCACTGGCGAAAACCATCGTGTCGCGCCTGATGGCGAGCGCGTCTGCCGACCCTGCGCCAACATCCGGCTACGAGCCCACCGCGCCCGACGCCTGGTTTGCGAACCCGCACATCAGGAGAGAGCGGCATGACGGCCGGTGAGATACTCATCTTTGACACGGAGACGGACAACCTACTCGACAAGATGACCAAGCTGCATTGCGTGCAGATAGGTCAATCCGAAGGCTCCGACTCCCTCCTCTACGGTGACAACGATCTCTGCGACCGCCCGTTGGCAGAGGGTATTTCTCGGCTGAAGGCGGCCCGGCATGTCGTCGGGCACAATGCGTTCGGCTTTGATCTGTGGGTCATAAACCACTTCTTCCCGGGGACGCTGCAATTCGACCAAGTCCTCGACACTCTGGTCCTCGCTCGGATGACTAACATCACGGAGCGTAACCACAGCCTGGATGCCTGGGGGCGCAAGACGGGGACCATCAAGGGGTCGTTCAAAGGCCCCTACGATGTGTTCACGCCCGAGTTCGCCGAATATTCGCGACAAGATATCCACGCTGGGAGGGCTGTTTGGCACGCCGTCAAGCACGGGCTTGAATGGGGCAAGGGGTCCGTTTACGACATCGAGGCACGGGCCGCCTACTGCCTGTTACTCCAAGAGCAGAATGGCTTCACCTTGGACGTAGCCGCCGCGCAAGACCTCCACGCCACCCTCGCGCAGGAACAGGCCGACCACAGCAAGGCCATCCACGGGATCTTCTCGGCGTTCTCCCGGGAGGAAGAGTTCATCCCCAAGGTCAACAACGCGGCGCGTGGCTACGTGAAGGGCCAGGTGTTCTTGAAACAGTGGGAGGACGCGTTCAACCCCCGGTCCCGGCAGATGATCGCCGAGCACCTCCAGGCGGACGGATGGGAGCCGACGGAGTTCACACCGACGGGCCAACCGAAGATCGACGAAGAGACCTTACTCGCAGTCAATCACCCCGGCGGCAAGTTGCTCGTAAAGTACCTCAAGACCGCCAAGGTCATCGGGACGATTATCGGCGAGGGCAAGAAGGCCGGTGGGTACTTGCAGTTGGTTCACCCAGACGGTCGCATCCGGGGCCGGGTGAATACCCTCGGTGCCGTCACCTGGCGCATGGCCCACAGCAAGCCCAACATGGCGAACGTCGACAAGGACCCACGGGTCCGCTCGCTGTTCGTCGCCCGGAAGGGCTGGGTGTTGGTCGGGTGTGACGGCCGGGAGATCCAGGCGCGGTTCCTGGCGCACTACTTAGACCCCTATGACGACGGGGCGTACCGCCAGAAGCTCCTCGCGGGGTCCAAGGCGCTCGGCACGGACGGTCACTCGTTGAACATGGTGGCCCTCAAGCCGTTCGGGCTGGTCAGCCGGGACGGCGCCAAGACCGCTCTGTACGCCCGTGTGTTCGGCTGCCGGGCTCCCCGCATGTGGCAGACCATCAACGAGGACCGGGCGGCCCACGACACGGCTCCCCACCCGAAGTCCAAGATGTGGAAGATCGGCCAGGGTGCCATCGACGCGCTCGGTCGGTCCATGCCGGGTCTGGATGACCTCCTGGAGGACGTCCAGAAGGCCGGTAAGGAACTCGAAGTGCCCGGTGGAGATGCCGCAGGTCGCGAGGCGGCGCGCAAGGCGAACAGGCCGTATCGTGCGCCTAAGTTCCTCCGGGGGATCGGCGGGGCCTGGGTGCCCATCTCCACGGCCCACGCCGCTCTAGTCAGCCTCCTGCAACACGGCGAAGCGGTCGCCATGAAGATGGCGCTCGGTATCTTTGAGTTCGAGCATCTGGCCCCCCGCGGTTTGGTCCACGGGTCTCAATACGCGTACTGCTCGAACGTCCATGACGAGGTCCAGTTCGAGTGTCTGCCCGAGCTCGCGGAGGAACTCGGTGACCTGTTCTCGGAGTGCATCGAGGAGGCCGGCAGGCGCCTCAAGATGCGCTGTCCGTTGGGCGGCGAGAAGAAGGTCGGCGTGAACTGGAAGCAAACCCATTGAGGATCGGAGTGAGGACATGAAGACGAACTACAAGGTTGGCGACAAGGTGCGTCTCTTGTCGAACGGCGGGTTCTGCAGAACGAGTTGGACCGTGGGTGAGATCGCCGAGGTCACGTCCGGGAACCGCATCTACCCGGACGGACCCCCGGCCGTATTTCTCAAGCCGATCGGTCGGCCCAAGGATGGCGCCGGCAACCTCTTCTGGCTGGACGAAGTAGAACCCTATGTCGAGCCGCACACCGGCCCGCAGCCCGCACTTCTTGATGTGCCCCGACACCCAACCCGATGAAGGAGCTGCGTGATGAACGACATAGAAGATATCCAGCCGGTAGACGCGAAGACTCGGCTGTCCATCGGCTGGGTCGCCCGGTATCGACACAACACGACACGGTTCGCCGGCCACAAGGCTCGCTGTAAAGTCTACACGTCGCGAGGACTGGCAGAGAACGGCGCGGCGGCTTCGTCGTGGTCCCGAGAGCCCCGAGAGGTTCGCATCGCTCAGTGGGACCTCTTCGAGGCGTTCATCGAGGTCCCCAACACGAACCCGCCGGACAGCCGTCAAGGAGGACTGCCAGTATGATCGAGACAATCCTCCTCGGCGTCGGCGGCTTGTACGCGGTCGTCATAACGGCCTCGCTGGCCGTCGCCGCCATGGTTCTCCTAGAACTCAGCCGGGAGTTCTTCCGATGACCGAGACAATCTTGGTGATCGTCTCCGGGCTGGCGATCTTCAACGCGCTCCTGGTGATCGCTCTGGTGGTCACCTCGCCGGTTCATCGCCCATGAGCGACCACGAGATGTTCATCCTGTCCGTGGTGGCGGTCTTGTCGACCCTCCTCCTGTTGTGGGGGTCGGAGTGAAGCCGGTAGCCCTCCTGGACGGCGACATCATCGCGTATACCGCCGCGTCCATCTGCCAGGTCACCGAGGGGCTCCACGGCCCTTTGGAAGTCCCCACGTTCAACGAGGCGGACGTCCGGTTCGCCGTGCGCCGGATGGTCGACGAGTGGTGCGACAAGGCGGGGGCCGGCGAGCGGGTCGTCCTGCTGACGGGCCGGATGAACTTCAGGAAGATCGTCGCGCCATCTTATAAGATGAACCGCGTTGGTGCCGCCAAGCCGGTCGCTCTGGGGTACGCGCGGGGGCTTCTCTTGGAGCAGTACGGCGCGAGGATCGTCGAGGGTCTGGAGGCGGACGACTTGTTGGGCCTCATGTTGACCGGCTCGATGTCCGACGGGCGCGGGGTCGTGGTGAGTGTCGACAAGGATCTTCGGACCGTCCCCGGGCTGCACCTGAACCCGCGGAAGGACGAGAAGCCGGTCGAGGTGACCCTCCACCAGGCGGACTTCCTGTGGATGACGCAGACCCTCACTGGGGACCCGGTTGATGGCTATGGGGGTGCCAAAGGCGTCGGCCCGGTGGGCGCCTCCCGAACACTCGGCGGCGTGGTGGGAGTGTCGGGACTGTGGGCCAGCGCGCGAGCTGCCTTTCAGTCGGTCGGCATGACCCACGACGACGCCCTTCAACAAGCTCGCCTGGCGCGCATCCTGCGGACCGGGGACTACGACAAAGAGACCAAGGAGGTCCTGCTGTGGCACCCGACGACACCAGTCCGCCTAGCCTTGCCGACCGCTACCCCGAGCTCGCCGACCGGTTGAAGCCGCAGGATCTCATGGGGAAGGTCGCCCTGTGCCCGAACGCACTCAAGGCGTGGGACTGCCGGGATATTCTCCGGAGCGTTACGGGTTGGGCGTGGAGGCCTTCTGGGGTCATGCTCCCCGGTCCCGACGGTACCGCCGTCGAGACCATCGAGCCTACCTATAAGAAGCGCCACGACGCGCCCCTCTCGGCGGACTTCGACATGACGCTCCGGTACGCCATCCCGGACGAAGTCTGGATGCACTCCCCCAAGACCCGCCGGGACCGCGCCTTGATCTCCCTCTA
>JAQGHV010000250.1 GCA_028288785.1 Rhodospirillales bacterium
GGTTCGACCTTCTGCTCGGGGATCCACACGCCCTCGGGCGCCGCGCCGGTCTGCCAGAACACATCGATCGGGATGCCGCCGCGCGGATACCAGTAGCCGCCGATGCGCAGCCAGTGCGGGTCCAGCAGGCCCACGATCCGCAGCGCGATATCGAGCGTGCAGCTCTCATGGAAAGCGCCATGGTTGCGGAAGGACTGCAGGTACAGCTTCAGCGACTTGCTCTCGACGATCCAGCCATCCGGCACGTAGTCGAGCACCAGATGCGCAAAATCCGGCTGTCCCGTGAGGGGGCAGAGGCTCGTGAACTCCGGCGCCGTGAAGCGCACGCAGTAGCGCAGCGCCGGGTGAGGGTTCGCGACGCGCTCCAGCAGCGCGGCCTCGGGCGAGGCGGGTGTCGGCGTCGGGCGGCCAAGCTGGGTGAGGTTCTCGGTCATACAGGGTCCAGGGCGGCTTCCATCGCGGCGGCGACCTCCTCGAAGCGGTTGTCGAGGATGGCCGCCCGCAGCGTGGCGGTGATCCGCTGGTAATAGGCGATGTTGTGCCAGGTGAGCAGCATCGGGCCCAGCATTTCCTCGCATTTGAACAGATGGTGCAGGTAGGCGCGGGAGTGGTTGCGGCAGGCCGGGCAATCGCATGTGGGGTCGAGTGGCGCGCCGTCATCCGCGTGGCGGGCGTTGCGCATGTTGAGCTGGCCGGTGCTCGTATAGGCGCGCGCCGTGCGGCCGGACCGGGTGGGGATCACGCAATCGAACATGTCCACGCCGCGCCTGACCGCGCCGATGATGTCGGCCGGCGTGCCGACCCCCATCAGGTAGCGCGGCTTGTCCGCGGGCAGCAGCGGCACCGTAACCTCGAGTGTGGCGAACATCGCCGCCTGGCCCTCGCCGACCGCGAGGCCACCGATCGCGTAGCCCTCGAAGCCGATGGCGGTGAGTGCGGCGACGCTCTCGGCGCGCAATTCCGGGAAGGTGCTGCCCTGGACGATGCCGAACAGACCGTGGCCGGGGCGGGGGATGAATGCCTCGCGCGATCGCGCCGCCCAACGCATCGACAGGCGCATGGAGGATGCGGCCTGCTCCTCAGTGGCCGGGAACGGCGTGCATTCGTCGAAGCACATGGTGACATCGGCGCCGAGGAGATGCTGGATCTCGATGCTGCGCTCGGGCGTGAGGCGGTGCTTCGTCCCGTCGATATGGCTCTGGAAGGTGACGCCGTCATCGTCGAGCTTGCGCAGGCCCGCGAGCGACATGACCTGAAAGCCGCCGCTATCCGTCAGGATCGGCCCGTGCCAATCGGCGAAGCGATGCAGCCCGCCCAGGCGCGCGATGCGCTCGGCGGTGGGGCGCAGCATCAGGTGATAGGTGTTGCCCAGGATCATGCGGGCGCCGGTAGAGCGCACCGCATCGGCCGTCATCGCCTTCACCGTGCCGGCGGTACCGACGGGCATGAAGACGGGTGTCGCCACCTCGCCATGCGCGGTGTGCAGGGTGCCGGCGCGGGCGGCGCCGTCAGTGGTGACAGAGGTCCAATGCAGGGTCATCCGGCGCGCTCCAGCAGGCAGGCGTCGCCGAACGAGTAGAACCGGTAGCGGGACGCGATGGCGTGGGCATAGGCTGCGCGCATGCGCTCGGTGCCTGCGAAGGCGCTGACCAGTAGCAGCAGCGTGCTCCGCGGCAGGTGGAAGTTGGTGAGCAGCAGGTCGGCACTCGTGAAGCGGTGGCCCGGCAGGATGTAGATGTCGGTGAGGCCCCGGAATGCCGCGATCCCCGTTCGCGTCGCCGCGCTCTCCAGCACCCGCAATGCGGTAGTGCCGATGGCGATGACCCGCCCGCCCGCAGCCCGCGTGGCGTTGATCTCGTCGGCGGCCTCCGCGGACACCTCGCCCCATTCCGAATGCATTGTGTGGGCGTGGGGATCGGCCTCGCGGATCGGCAAGAACGTGCCGGCGCCGACATGGAGCGTGACTGTGCTGCGCGTGACGCCGCGCGCGACGAGCGCCGCGAGCAGGGCAGGGGTGAAGTGCAGGCTCGCGGTGGGGGCCGCGACGGCGCCGGGGCGGGCCGCAAAGATCGCCTGGTAGTCGGCGCGGTCGCGGGTTGTCGGGCCGTGCTCGCGGGTGATGTAGGGGGGTAGGGGAACCTCGCCAGCGGTTTCCAGTGCGGCCTCCAGGCCCGGCCCGAATTGCAGCAGCGCGGCGCCGCCCTCAAGACGTTCGATCACTTGGCATTCGAGGCCCGGCGCGCCTTCGATAACAAGTGTATCCCCGGCATGCAGCCGGCGCGAGTTGCGGATCAGCGCGTGCCAGCGTCCATCGGCCTCGGCGCGGTTGAGCATGATCTCGACGCGCGCCTCGCCGCGCCGCGCATGCAGCCGCGCCGGGATGACGCGGGTGTCGTTCACCACCATGCGGTCGCCGGGGCGGAGCAGGTGCACCAGGTCGGGGATGCGCAGATCCGTGAGGCCGCCTGCGCCGACATGCAGCAGCCGTGCGGCATCGCGCGGTTCCGCCGGGTGCTGGGCGATGCGCTCGCCCGGCAGATCGAAGTCGAAATCATCTAGGGAGAGCGGCTGCGGCACCGGGCGCCGGTAGCCCCTGGGCCCGCCGGGCGCAAGCGTTGCGAGGCCGCGACGGCGGGTGAGGATGCCGATTTGTTCACGCGCGCGCCATGGCGCGGCGCGGCGCGAAGGCGCTAGCCTCCGCCCGCGAGCCCAAGGAGTTCATCATGATTTGTCGTCTCTGGCGCGGCTGGACGACGCCTGAAAACGCGGACGCCTACCAGGCGCTGCTCCTCGGCCAGGTGATCCCGGAGATTGAGGCGCGCGAGATCCCCGGCTTCCGGCAGATCGACGTGGTGCGCCACGCCGGCGCGGACGAGGTCGAGTTCTGCACCCTGATGTGGTTCGACAGCCTGGACAACGTGCGGGCCTTCATGGGCGAGGGTTACACCGCGAGCCACGTGCCGGCCGCAGCGCGCGCCGTGCTCAGCCGTTTCGAAAGCCACGCCGTGCACTACGATGTGCTGGATCGCCGCGTGCAGCATGGTTAGTCCGGCCCGCATCCTCCTC
>JAQGHV010000264.1 GCA_028288785.1 Rhodospirillales bacterium
GGCGCACCGTCTCGCCCTCAGCCGCCAGCACACGATCGCGCAGGTCCTGCCCATACGCCTGCCCACGACGCCAAGCCATCGCCACCTCCAGCGCAACCTGGAAACCTGCCAATCACACCCAACCGCGCCAGATCAAATCACAACCTGATTCCCGCCAGAGCTACTCGGGTCTAGTCCATGAACGAATGCCGGTGATTCTAGCCCCCAAGACCTGGGAAAGCTGGCTAAGCGGCGCGGCGGATGAAAGCGTGCTACGTCCCTATCCGGCCGAGGAAATGGCCGCCTGGCCGGTGGACAACCGCGTTGGGCGCTTCGTGGAGAATGATGCGGCGCTGCCGACGAAGATCGCGGCTGCGGACGTCCCCGCCGAGCTGGATGATGAGGCGCCGGATTGGGAGGGTTAGGTCGGGGAAAGGGATTTCCCCGAACCCCATTCTTTTGTTTCTGATTATTGGTGCTGGTTGGCCGGGCAGGGCCAATGAATAAAAATGAAAGATTGGGGGTCTGGGGAAATTCTTTTCCCCCAGCCTGCTCAATCGTCGCGGTGAACCTTTTCCATCTTCTCGTGACGCTCTTGCGCCTCGATCGACATCGTCGCGATCGGACGCGCCTCGAGGCGGCGCAGCGCGATGGGCTCGCCGGTGTCTTCGCAGTAGCCGTAGGTGCCGTTTTCGATCCGCTCCAGCGCCTGGTCGATCTTGCTGATCAGCTTGCGTGCGCGGTCACGGGTGCGGAGTTCAAGAGCGCGGTCGGTTTCGACACTCGCGCGGTCGGTGAGGTCCGCCTCGGCGATGCCACCCTCGGAGGAGAGGGAAGACAGGGTTTCGCCCGCCTCCCGTACCAGGTCTTGGCGCCATCGGAGCAGCTTCTGGCGAAAATACGCCGATTGCATCGATGACATGAACTCCTCGGAGTCCGAGGGGCGGTAATCCGGCGGCAACGTCATGAGCATCGCACTGTCCCCCGCCCCCGGGCTCGCCGGACCGTCGCCGGCCGCAAGCCCCTCCTGGGCGAGGGCTCTATACGCGCGACTCGTCGCCGACGCCAAGGGGGAGAATGCGGGCAAGGTCCTGGCGCGCCGCCATTTTTACCGGGGTGCCACGTCAGTCGCGAGGGGCGGCGAGAGGTGCATCCGCGCGAGTTCGATGCGCGCGCGCAGGGTCGCCTCCGCAAGCAGCGCCGCGAGTGCCGGGTCCGACGCTGCCTCCCCCTCGCTCAGGGCCGCAAGGCGCGCCGGCAACGCGGCATCGATGACGCCGCGCAACAACCCCGCCTGTAACGCGGCGAGTGCTGCGATCAACGCCAGGCCGCGGGAGCGGGCACGCAAATCGCGTTCGGCCACAGCGGAATTTTCTTGCAAGGCCAGCAACGACAGGCCGGCCGGCGCAGCGACCACCAGGGCGCCAGTGGGCGCCATGGCATTCGCCCCCCCGGATGCAATGCGAAAGCCCCGGGTCGCCCCCGGAGGCGCACGCTGCCCGGCCTGCCGCACGGGCGCGCCGCCCAATCCCCTGATGCCGCTCATCGCCACGCCCTCCGCTGCCATCCTGGCCTGCCGTGTCGCGGCAGGGGGTGCCGCAACCCGGCGGGATTTGCCGGGCAAAACGGCCGGAAGTGCGGCGCCATGCTGGCACGGCGTTCGCACTTCCCGCACCGAGCCGTGGTTCACCACAAGCCCGGCACGGAGCGTGACCTTGCCCGCAAAACCTTATCCGAAGGTGAAGCTGCCCGCAGCCCTCATGCTTGGGCTGATGCTGGCTTGGCCGGCGACGGCGCAGGTCCGCATCAAGGACATCGCCGATGTCGAGGGCGTACGCGACAACCAGCTCGTGGGCTACGGGCTCGTCGTCGGGCTGAACGGCACCGGCGACAGGCTGCGCAACGCCATCTTCACCCGCCAATCTCTGGTCGGCATGCTCGAACGCCTCGGCGTCAACACGCGCGACAACGAGGCCCGGCTCGAGACGCGCAACGTCGCCGCCGTCATGGTGACGACCAACCTGCCCGCCTTTGCACGGCCGGGCAGCCGCATCGATGTCTCGGTCTCAGCACTTGGCGATGCGCAGAACCTGCAGGGCGGCGTGCTGATCGTCACCCCCCTGCTTGGCGCCGATGGCGAGGTCTATGCGGTGGCGCAGGGCGCGGTCGCGACCGGCGCGATCGCCGCGCGCAGCGCCGGTGCCTCGGTCAGCCGCGGGGTGCCGACCTCGGGGCGCATCGCCTCGGGCGCCATCGTCGAGCGCGCGATCCCCTTCCAGCTCGCCGGGCGGGACCGCCTGAGGCTGGCGCTGCGCAACCCGGACTTCACCACCGCACGCCGGATCGCGATTGCTATCAATGCGCGCGCCCGTGCCGAGGTCGCGGTTGCCAATGATCCGCGCACGGTGACGGTGGCGCTGGGTGGCCGCGACGCGGTCGGCTTCATCACCGATATCGAGCAGCTGCGCGTCGAGCCGGACCAGCCGGCACG
This sequence comes from Rhodospirillales bacterium, assembly GCA_028288785.1. Lineage (GTDB taxonomy): Bacteria > Pseudomonadota > Alphaproteobacteria > Acetobacterales > Acetobacteraceae > Plastoroseomonas. The sequence goes on from JAQGHV010000264.1 coordinate 2,471, forward strand.
CGTGGTGATCGAGGAAGCGTCGGGCACCATCGTGATGGGCGCGCATGTGCGCGTCTCCACGGTGGCGATCGCGCAGGGCAACCTCACCATCCGCATCACCGAAACCCCGCAGGTGAGCCAGCCAGGACCGCTCTCGAACGGCGAGACGGTAGTGGTGCCGCGCACCCAGATCGAGATCGACGAACAACGGGATCGGCGAGTCGGCGTGCTGACGGGGTCCGTCACGCTGCAGGATCTGGTGCGCGGGCTGAACAGCCTCGGCGTGGGACCGCGCGACCTCATCACCATCCTGCAGACCATCAAGGCGGCGGGCGCTTTGCAGGCCGAGCTGGAGCTGCGCTGATGCCGGGCGCCACCCCCGCGACGGCATCCCCGGCGAGAAGTGCGGTTCCGCCGCCACGCGCTGCCAGCAATGCAGCGCAGCCGGGCGCGGCCGCCGCCATCGCGCAGCCGCGCGGTTCCACTAGCGATGCCCGCATGCGGGAGACGGCGCGTCAGTTCGAGACGCAGATGCTCGGCCAGATGCTGCAGCCGATCTTCGCCACCACCGACGCCTCGCGCGGACGCTTCGGCGGCGGCGCGGGCGAGTCGCAGTGGCGGCCGATGATGGTCGATGCCTATGCGCAGGCCGCTTCCCGACGGGGCGGCTACGGCATCGCCGACGCCGTCTATCGCCAGATGCTGCGCATTCAATCCGCCGCCGCTGCAACGAGGACCCCTGCCCCATGATCGATATCCTCATCACCGCCGGCAAGCGCCTGGCCGAGGCGCTGCACGCTGAGAACGCAGCCCTGGCCAAGCTCGACCTCGGCATCGCTGGCGAGCTCGCGGGCGCCAAGCTGCGCGCGAGCGACGCCTTCGACGCGGCGACGGAACACTGCCGGCACCTGGGCCTGAGCGATGGCCCGCGCGACGCGGCGCTGGCGGAGGCGCTGGCGGGCCACCTGGCCGACCTCGGCGCCGAGAACCGGCGGCTGCTCGCTCGCGCCATCCTGCTGCAGGCACGGGTGATCGAGACCATCGCCGGCGCCGCCCCGCCCCATGGCGAGCCACGTCCTGGCTACGGTGGATCGGCGCGGAGCGCCCTGGCGCGCAAGCTGCCCGATCTCGTGGTGTCCGGACGCGGGTGAATGCGGCACTGCAGCAAGCCCGCTTGCCGTGCTGGCACGGGCGGCGCAGCTTGGGCGGGTGCCTGCACTCATTCGTCAGAACCTCGCCTTCGTCCTGCTGCTGGCCATCGGGATCGCCGCCGCCATCGCAACCTATGAGCTGCGCGGCGCGGCCGCCTTCCGCCACGCGATGGAGAGCGCGGGCGAAACCTTCGTGTTCATCCTGCCCTCGCTCGTCGGCGGCCTGCTGCTCGCCGGCGCGCTTAAGCAGCTGGTGCCCGCAGGCGCCCTGGCGAAATGGATGGGGGCCGAGGCGGGGCTGCGCGGCCTGGTCATCGCGACGCTGGCGGGAATGGCGACACCAGGCGGACCGATGGCGGCCTTCCCGCTGGTGCTCGTACTGGCCCAGGCGGGTGCGGACCGCGGGGCCCTGGTCGCCTTCATCTTCGCCTGGTCGCTGAATGGCTTCCAGCGCCTGCTGATCTATGAGGTGCCGCTGCTCGGCACCGAATTCGCCATGATGCGCGTGTTGCTGACCCTGCCGATGCCCATTCTCGCCGGTTGGCTGAGCCGCCTCATCCCGATCCGCTGGCAACCGCCCAAGTGACCGCTACGCAGGGGCTGCTCTGGCTAATGGCGTTGATCGCACTCGGCTTCTGCCTCAAGCGCAGCGCCAGCACGGCCATCCGCGCCGGGCGGGACGGCGCCCACAGCCTGATGCGCGTTCTGCCGCTGTTCACCGTGGCGCTGCCGATGGCGGCCTTCCTGGCCGAGCTCGTGCCGGCCGATATCGCGGAGGGTTGGCTCGGGCCGGAATCCGGTCTGCAAGGCATCCTGATCGCCTCGGTCGCGGGCGGCTTCATCCCTGGTGGCCCCTTCGTGTCCTTCCCGCTGGTGCTGACCTTCACCAAGGCGGGCGCGGGCGTGCCGCAGATGGCGGCGCTGGTCACCGGCTGGGCGATCTACGGCGTCCACCGGGTGATCGCCTGGGAGGTGCCGGTGCTCGGCTGGCGCTTCGTCGCGATCCGCATGCTGGCGGGGCTGGTGCTGCCGGTGCTGACCGGGCTCGGCGTCGCGTGGGTGCTGCCCTGGTTCCCGGGTGCGCTGGTTCGCCCGTGACAGGGTTTCCCCGCTGAGGCATACCGCGCGGCAATGCGCACGCAGGACATTGATGCTGAATGGCAGGCCCTGCTCGCGGCGCGCGACGGTGGGGCCGCGTCTGCGGCCGATGCGCGCGGCCAGCCCGACGCTAGGTCGGGCGTGCGTGGCAGAACGGTGGCTCCCCTGATGGCGCACGACGCCGCGGCGCCAACCATTGCACGCAACGGCGCGGAACCTTCGCTCGGCCCACGCGACTGCCCACAGGCTACACAGAGTGCCCGCGACCTCGCGTGGGTACCCGGCACCCTGTCCGATCTGTTCGGGCCGATCCTGGCCCCACCCGTCGCGCAGGATGGCTGCCGCGTCGCCGGCCGCCTGTGTCAGACGCTCGATGGCCGCATCGCCACCGCCTGCGGTTCCTCGCAGTGGATCGGTGGACCCGGCGATATCCTGCACACCCACCGTCTGCGGGCGCTCTGCCACGCGGTCATCGTCGGCGCCGGCACCGTCGCCGCGGATGATCCCCGCCTGACGACGCGGGAGGTCTGCGGCCCGAACCCCACCCGGATTATCCTAGACCCGACCGGGCGCCTCCCGGTGACGCACCAGGTCTTTACCGAGGGCCCACCCACCATCCTCGTCACGTGTGTCGGCGACGCCACCCATCATGGCAGCGCGCGGGTGCTCCGCCTGCCCGCGCCACTGGACCTGCCCCTGCTGCTCACGCGCCTCGCGGCAATGAACCTCACGCGGATTTTCGTGGAAGGCGGCGGCATCACGGTGTCCCGCTTCCTCGCGGCCGGCTGCCTGGACCGGTTGCACGTGACGATCGCGCCGGTGATCCTCGGCTCCGGCATCCCCGCCTTCACTTTGCCGCAAGCATCACGCATTGGCGACGGGCTGCGCGCCTCCTTCCGAGTGTTCCCGATGGACCCCGACATCCTGCTCGACATGCCGCTCGACCGCGCGCGCCCGACGCTGTGCCGGTGATCGCGCGCGCGCTCTGGACGGTCGCACCTGGCCGCGCCGAACTGCGCGAGGAAACCCTGCCGCCGCGCGGCACCGACCAGGCGTTGGTTCGCACGCTAGTGACCGGCATCAGTCGCGGGACGGAGCGCCTGGTGCTGCAGGGGCGCGTGCCGGAAAGCCAGTTCGCGATGATGCGCGCGCCGCTCATGGCGGGCGAATTCCCCTTCCCCGTGAAGTACGGCTACAGCGCCGTCGGCGTAGTCGAGGCGGGCGCGCATGAGGGCCGACGCACCTTCTGCCTGCACCCACACCAGGACCGCTTCCTCGCCCCCGCCGCCATGTGCATCCCGGTCCCCGACGCCGTGCCGGACGCGCGCGCGGCACTCGCGGCCAACATGGAAACGGCGGTCAACATTCTCTGGGATGCGCGCCCCTTGGGCGGCGAGCGCGTGCTGGTCATCGGCGCCGGCGTGGTTGGCTTGCTCGTGGCCTACCTCATCGCGCAAATCCCCGGCACCGAGGTGGTGGTCACCGACATCGACCCATCCCGCCGCGGACTGACGGAGGCCCTCGGCGCCGCATTTTCCGCGCCCGAGGATGCACCTGGCGAGCGCGACCTCATCATCCACGCCTCCGCCTCACCGGCCGGGCTGCGCAGCGCGCTGCGGCTGTGTGCCTTCGAGGCGCGGATCATCGAGGCCTCCTGGTTTGGCGACCGCGAATGCTCCCTGCCGCTGGGCGAGGATTTCCACGCCAAACGCCTGTCCATCATCTCGACGCAGGTCGGCGCCATCGCGCCGGCGATGCGGGGACGGCGCAGCTACGCCGAACGCCTGGGGCTCGCGCTGTCGCTGCTGGCGGATGAGCGCCTCGATGCGCTGGTCGGGCCCGAGACCGCCTTCGCCGATTTGCCGAACGCCTATGCCGGACTGCTCAATGCGCCCGCCGGAGCGCCCGCGCCGCTCTGCCCGATTGTCCTCTACCGCTAGGAGTGCCGTCCATGTTCAGCCTCACCGTCGTCGATCACATCATGGTCGCGCATTCCTTTCGCGGCGCCGAGTTCGGTCCCGCCCAGCGCCTGCACGGCGCGACCTTCATCGTGGAGGCGGAGTTCCGCGCCGAAGAACTCGACCACCTGAACCTGCTGGTCGACATTGGCCTGGCCAAGGATGAGCTGCGCAAGATCCTGAGCGCGCTGGACTACCGCAACCTCGACGCCGAACCCGCTTTCGCCGGCAAGAACACGACCACCGAATTTCTCTGCCGGCACATTCACCAGTTGCTCTCGGCCGCCCTCACCACCGGTGTCTTGGGGGAGGGCGGCCGGGCGGTGTCCGGCCTGAAGGTGCTGTTGCGCGAGAGCCATATTGCCTGGGCCGCCTTCGAGGGGCCGGTGCTGCCGCTCGCCAAGGCCTGAGCCCGGCCATGGATATCGCGCTCATCGTCCCGGCACCTTTCGCGACCATCTCGGGCGGGTACATCTACGACCGCCACGTCGTCGGTGGCCTCAGGGCGCTTGGCCACACGGTGCGGGTGATCGAGCTCGCCGGCCACCACCCGCTGCCGGATGCCGAGGCCGAGGCCGCCGCCCGCGCCGCGCTGGACACGGTGCCGGAGGGCTCCCGCATCATCATCGACGGCCTTGGCCTGCCGTCCTTTTCGCTGCTTGCCGATGCACTCGAAGCACGTGGCGCCATGGGCCTCATCCACCATCCCACGGCGCTGGAAACCGGCTTTTCGGAGGATGACCGCACGACGCTCCGTGCGACCGAGCAGGCGCTGTTCCCCCGCCTCACGCGCATCGTCGCACCCTCCACGCTCACCGCCCGGCGGCTCACGGAAGAATTCGGGATCGATCCCGACCGCCTCTCCGTGGTGGAGCCCGGCACCGATTCCGCGCCGCGCGCGACCGGCAGTGGCGACGAGACCTGCGCCATCATCAGCGTGGGCGCGCTGATCCCGCGGAAGGGCCATGACGTGCTGCTGCGCGCCGTCGCTCGCCTCACCGATCTCGACTGGCACCTGACCATCGCGGGTGGCGCGCGCGATCCCATCCATGCGCATGGCCTCGCGGCACTCGCCGCCGAGCTCAAGATCGAGGCGCGCGTCACCTTCGCCGGCGAATGCGATGCCGCGACGCTCGAAGTCCTTTACGCAGGCAGCGACCTGTTCGCCCTCGCCACGCATTGGGAGGGCTATGGCATGGCCGCCGCGGAGGCCATGGCGCGCGGCCTGCCGCTCGCCATCACCTCGGGCGGCGCGATCGCCGAGATCGTGGCACCCGGCGCCGCGATCATCGCCGCCCCCGGCGACCATGCGGCGCTGTCGCGGGCGATGCGCCGCGTGATCTTCGACCGGGACCTGCGCGCCGAAATGGCGGAAGCGTCGTGGCAGGGCGGCCAGATGCTGCCGCGCTGGAGCGACCGCGCCGAAGCCTTTGCCAGCGCCATGGCGAAGCCGGCTTCCTCGCCTCTTGCGGGCCAGTGACGCCCGAACGCCAGGCGATGCTCTCGCTGGTCGTGGACCGGATCGTGCGGCTGCGGAGCCGCGCGCTACGCGTGGCGATCGACGGGGTGGACGGTATCGGCAAGACGCGGTTTGGGGATGAGCTCGCGGCACAGTTCGCGGCCATCGGGCGGCCCACCATCCGCGCGTCGGCGGACGGCTTCCATCATCCGCGCACCATCCGCTACCAGCGCGGCCGGGACTCGCCTGAGGGCTTCTATCGCGACTCCTACGATGTAGCGTCGCTGCGCGAACATTTGCTGGACCCACTCGGTCCAGGCGGCTCGCGGCGCTACCGGCGCCACGTCTTCGACATCGCGGCGGATTTGCCCAACCTGGCGCCCATCGAACACGCGCCTGCGGACGCCATCCTTTTGCTCGACGGACTCTTCCTGCACCGCCTCGAACTTCGCGCGTGCTGGGACCTATCCATCTTTCTCCAAGCCCCCTTCGCCATCTCAATCCCGCGCGGTGCCTCACGTGGCCCCGGCTTCGGCTCTCCCGACCCGGACGCGCCTGGTAACCGCCGCTACATCGAGGGCCAACGCCTGTATTTCCGCGAGTGCGGTCCCGTTGCGCGTGCAACGCTCGTCATCGATAACAGCGACATTGACCACCCTCGCTTCCTCTCCGTCCTGAACCACCGCCACCACGAGCAAAGCGGCCTCATCTCGCCATGACCGAAACCTTCGACGGCGACTGGCTGGACCTGCGCGAGCCCTTCGATGCGCGCGCCCGCAATCCCAGCCTCGCGTTCGCCCTTGCCGAGGCGCTGCCGGCGCGTCCGCGTATCCTGGACCTCGGTGCCGGCACCGGGGCGCTGCTGCGCTGGCTCGGTCACTTCATCGGCCGCGCCCAGGCCTGGACCCTTGTCGATGCCGATGGCGCCCTACTCGCCCGCGCCTTCGAGACCATCCGCGAACGGGCGGAGGCGGTGGGCTGGACGGTCACCGCGCCCGACCGCCGCACGCTACTTGTTCACGCCCCCGGCGGCGCCTGGCGCGTCGAGGGCTTGGTCGCCGACCTGCGCGATGCGCCGGACAACCTGCCGCTCGACAAGGTCGATGCCGTCGTCAACACCGCGCTATGCGACCTCGTCTCCGAGGATTGGATGATCGACATGGCGGATGCGACCGCGGAGTGCGGCCTGCCCTTCTATGCCGCGCTGAACGTCACCGGCCGCGAGCGGTTTTCGCCGCCGCACCGCACCGATGCGCTGGTGGCGCGCGGCTTCGCCCGCGACCAGGCGCGCGACAAGGGGTTCGGTGGCATCGCGCTCGGCGCCAAGGCACCCGGCGTGATCGCCGCCAGCTTCGCGGCCAATGGCTACCGCGTCGTGCGCGGCGCCAGCCCGTGGAAGGTCAACCGCCACGAAGCCGCCATGGCCGCCGAGATCGCGGAAGGCCACGCGCTCGCCGCCGCGGCATGGGAGCGGCGCGGCGAGGCCGCCATTGAAGGCTGGCTCCGCGACCGCCGGCGCCAGGCCCTCGCCGGCCGGCTTTCCGCACATATCGGCCACACCGACATCCTGGCCCTTCCCCCGGCCGGGTGAGGACGGCAGGATCGCGGCGGGAGGACCACCGATGCCGCCGAAAACGATCGCTGCCGCCGAGGCTCCTGCGCGTATCCGCCCCTCCTCCTACCCGCCCGACCTCGTGGCACCGATGGCCGGGCGTACGAAGCATCCGCTGGGCGACATCTTCGGCCTGAAGAATTTCGGCGTGAACCTGACGCGGCTCGCCCCCGGCGCGGCCTCCTCGCTGCGCCACGCGCACGCCTTGCAGGATGAGTTCGTCTACATCCTCGAAGGCACGCCGACCCTCATCACGGATGCCGGCGAGGCGGTGATGGCGCCCTGCGACTGCGCGGGATTTCCGTCCGGCACCGGCGATGCCCACCACCTCATCAATCGCAGCGACGCGGACGTGGTGTACCTCGAGATCGGCGATCGCACGCCCGGCGACAGCGCGACCTACCCGGACAACGACCTGGCGGTGCGGATGGCGCCCGGCGGCGCCTGGGTCTACAGCCGCAAGGACGGCACGCCTATCTGAAGGAGCCTTCCCCGATGCCATTGCTGTTGGGCTGCATCGCCGATGATTTCACCGGCGCGACGGACCTCGCCAATACGCTCGTCAAACAGGGCATGACTGCCGTTCAGCTCATCGGTGTCCCGACGGGGCCACTGCCTGACGCGGACGCGATCATCATCGCGCTGAAATCACGCTCCATCCCGGTCGGAGACGCGGTGCGCGAATCCTTGGCGGCTCTCGAACCCCTGCTCGCCGCCGGCGCGAAGCAGATCTTCCACAAATACTGCTCCACCTTCGACAGCACCGATGAGGGCAATATCGGCCCGGTCGCGGATGCGCTGCTGGCCCGCCTCGGCTCCGGCTTTGCCATCGCCTGCCCCGCCTTCCCGACCAATGGCCGCACCATTTTCCAGGGCCATCTGTTCGTCGGCGGCGCGCTGCTGTCGGAATCCGGGATGGAGAACCACCCGCTGACGCCAATGCGCGACGCCAACCTGGTCCGCGTGCTCTCGCGCCAGACCGAGGGTGGCGTCGGCCTCGTCCCCTTCGCAATCGTCGAGCAGGGCGCGGTCGCCATCCGCCGCGCGATGACGCGCCTGGCCGAGCAGGGCCGCCGCTACGCCATCACCGACGCGGTGACCGACGCCCACCTGATGGCGATCGGCGAGGCCTGCGCGCCCCATGCGCTGATCACCGGGGGCTCCGGCATCGCCATGGGCATTCCCGAAAACTTCCGCCGCGCGGGGCTGCTGCCGCCGCGCCCGAATGCCGCGAACCTGCCGCCCGCCCGCGGTGCCATGGCGGTGCTCGCCGGTTCCTGCTCACGCGCGACGCTCGGCCAGATCGGGCTCGCACGCGATCATGTGCCGGTGCTTGAACTGGACGCTCTCGCAACGCCCGACGCGGCGGCGCTGACCGCGCAGGCGCTGGAATGGGCGGCGGACAAGTTTTCCGACACGCGGCCCATCGTCATCGCGGCCTCCGCGGGACCCGACCGGGTCGAAGCGCTGCAACAGAAGCTCGGTCGCGACGCGGCGGGCGCCCTGATCGAGACCGTAATGGCCGATATCGCGGAAGCCCTCGTCGCGCGCGGCACCGGCCGGCTGCTGGTCGCAGGCGGCGAAACCTCGGGCGCCGTGGTGCTCCGCCTCGGGGTCACCGCGCTGCGTATCGGGCCGGAGATCGACCCCGGCGTGCCCTGGACCTATGCCGAGCCGAACAACATCCACCTGGCGCTGAAGTCCGGCAATTTCGGTGGCCGCGACTTCTTCCTGAAGGCCTTCGCCGATGCATGAGGAAAACGCGGCCCGACTGCTCCTGGCGACTCTTGGTAAGTCGCTGTTCGAGCGCGGGTATTCGGTGGGTTCGGCCGGCAATATCTCGGTCCGCCTGCCCGATGGCTACCTAATGACGCCGACCAATTCCTGCCTCGGGCGCCTCGACCCGGACCGCATCAGCAAGCTTGCACCGGACTGGTCGCACCTCGCCGGCGATAAGCCGAGCAAGGAGGTGTTCCTCCACCGCGCCTTCCTGACCGCGCGCCCCGATGCCGGCGCGATCGTGCACCTGCACTCCACTTACGCGACCGCGATCGCCTGCCTTGCCGTCCCCGGCGACGACGCGCCCATCCCGCCCCTGACGCCCTACTTCGTCATGCGCGTCGGGCGCCGGCTGCCTGTCATCCCCTACTACCGGCCCGGCGACGGGGCGATGGAACCGGCCGTCCACGCCGCGGCCCTGACCGCCCGCGCCCTGCTACTGGCCAATCACGGCCCGGTGGTTTCGGGGGCGACCCTGACCGATGCGGTCCACGCGGCCGAGGAGTTGGAGGAAAGTGCCAAACTTGCCCTGCTCCTGCGTGGGATCCCGGGGCTGCGGCGGTTGAGCGCGGGGCAGGTCGAGGAGCTCTTGTAGCGAAGGCCGGGGAAAGGAATTTCCCCGGACCCCATTCTTTTATTTTGGGGTTGAAGGGGGGCTGCGGCGGCTTGGCGCACTGCCAGCGCGACTGCAGCCTCCTGCGGCTCATCATTCTGGTGCTGGCGGCCTACATTGCGAATGCGCTCGCAGTCGGGTTCGGCGGCAGCGTCCGCCCTCGGTATACGGCACGAATCGTCTGGCTGTTGCCCGTCGGCGTGATGCTGGCGCTGCTGCAGGTGCGATTCGCCGGCCCGGTCCGAATCCAGACCGCACCCCAATTGGGTCGGAAAGCCCATCCGGATGCGGCCGTGCGGCCACGCAGGTGCCGTTTCCATAGGGTTCCGGCTGATGCTTCGTAAAAACCTCTTGTTTTTCGGCCTTTTACGCCGCACGCCATGCACAGCGTCGTTCGTGGCGCGGCAACATCCCGTTCGCCTTTCGCGGCGATCATCCATGAGGAGCGAGACAATTATGGCAAAGAAGCCCGCCGCACCGGCGGCCCCCGCGGAAGCAGCAGCCCCCAAGGCCGCAGCCAAGGCGATCCCCACCGTCACCCTGAAGCAGCTGGCCGCCGGCCTCGCCGAGACCCATGAGCTCTCGAAGCGCGCCGCGGAAGCGATCCTGAACGACCTGGTGGACACCGTGACCAAGCGCCTCAAGAAGGGCGACAAGATCCGCCTGACCGGCCTCGGCATCCTGCAGGTCCGCGCCCGCCCCGCCCGCATGGGCCGCAACCCCGCGACCGGCGAAGCGATTAAGATCAAGGCGAGCAAGAAGGTCGCGTTCCGCCCCGCCAAGGAACTCAAGGAAGCGGTTTGAAGGATCGGGGGGGCTGAGGCTCCCCCGGCTCCGCGCTTCGTTTGCTCGCACCGCCGCCACTACCGATGCAGCACATGGGCGAGCGTTATGTCCTGCGGCACTATGTGTCATAACCCCGCCGTCACTGGCGGGGCATGTTTATTGCCTCTCCGGTTTGCCTTTCCGGAGCATGCCGCATGTCCATCCACGCCGCGCTCACCCATCGCACGAGCTACAAGTATGAGCGCGCCGTCACGCTGGGCCCGCAGATCATCCGGCTGCGGCCGGCGCCGCACGCGCGCACCCCGATCCTGTCCTACTCGCTCAAGATCGAGCCCGCCGGGCACTTCCTCAACTGGCAGCAGGACCCGCAGGGCAACTACCTCGCCCGCGTGATCTTCCCCGAGCGGGTGACCCATTTCGACGTCACGATCGATCTCGTGGCCGACATGGCGACGATCAATCCGTTCGAGTTCTTCGTCGAGGAAAGCGTCTCCTCCTACCCCTTCGCCTATGAGCCGCAGCTCGCGCAGGAGCTCGCGCCCTTCATGGGCAAGCCCATCCCCGGGCCTCTGCTGGCCGCGCTGCTGACCGAGATGCCGGTGCAGGCCGACACCACCGTGGACATGCTGGTCGACATCAACCGCACGCTGTCGGAGCGCATCGCCTACGTCGTGCGCATGGAACCCGGCGTGTGGACGCCGGAGGAAACCCTCACCAACTGCAGGGGCTCCTGCCGCGACAGCGCCTGGCTGCTGGTCCAGATCCTGCGCCATATGGGTTTTGCCGCGCGCTTCGTCTCCGGCTACCTCATCCAGCTGGTGGCCGATGTGAAGCCGGTGAGCGGCGCCGAGGGCCCGACCTCCGACTTCACCGACCTGCACGCCTGGGCCGAGGTGTACCTGCCGGGCGCGGGCTGGATCGGCTTCGACGCCACCTCCGGCCTGATGGCCGGCGAGGGCCACATCCCGCTCGCCGCCAGCCCCGAGCCGCAATCGGCGGCCGCGATTTCCGGCGGCATCGAGGCCGATGTCGAGACCAAATTCGAGTTCGCGATGCAGGTCGTCCGCATCGCCGAGACGCCGCGCGTCACCAAGCCCTACACGGACAAAGTCTGGCAGGACATCCTCACGCGCGGCGAGGCGGTGGACCGCGCGCTCGAGCGCGGCCAGGTGCGCCTCACCATGGGCGGCGAGCCGACCTTCGTCGCGGCCACCGATTTCGACGCCGCCGAGTGGAACATCGACGCGATGGGCCCGACCAAGCGCGGCTATGCGGGCCGGCTGATGCGCCGCCTCGCACCGCTCTGGGCGCCGGGTGCGGCGCTGCAGTATTCGATGGGCAAGCACTACCCCGGCGAGCAGCTGCCGCGCTGGGCGATCCACGCACATTGGCGCCGCGATGGCGAGCCGATCTGGCGCGACCCCTCCCTTCTCGCCGCCGACGAGGACACCGACGACGCCACTGCCGAGGACGCGCTGGCCTTCGCGCGCAATCTCGCTGAGCGGCTGCAGCTGGACCCCGCCTTCGTCAGCACGGCGCATGAGGACATTCACTACTACCTGTGGCGCGAGAAGCGCCTGCCGGCAAACGTCATTGCCGAAGCGTCCAAGCTCGCCGATCCGCTGGAGCGCGCGCGCCTCGCCCGCGTCTTCGCCGGCGAGCTGGGCAGCAGCGTGGGCGCCGTGCTGCCGCTGCGCCGGGTGCTCGCCGGTGGCGTGCGCCGCTGGCAGGGGGGCCGTTGGTTCTTCCGCGACGACGTGCTGTTCCTGGTGCCTGGCGACAGCCCGGTCGGCCTGCGCCTGCCGCTCGAATCGCTGCCCTGGGTCGACCCGAAATCGGTGGAGACGGAGTTCGAGGGCGACCCCTTCGCGCCGAGCGAGGCGCTGCCCTCCCGCCATGCCTATGACCGCATCAGCGGCGCCACCGGTGCCCAGGGCTTGCCGATCGACCTGCGCCCGCAGCAGCAGCCCGCGCCCACCGTCGCGAATCCGCAGGATGCCGCGCCGGTGCGCACCGCGCTCACGGTGGAAAGCCGCGACGGCAAGCTGCACATCTTCCTGCCGCCCCTCTACGCCGCCGAGGATTTCCTCGATCTCGCCGCCGCCATCGAGGACACCGCCGGCAACGCCGGGCGGAAGATCGTCATCGAAGGCTACCAGCCGCCCCGCGACCCCCGCTTGAACAGCTTCTCGATCACCCCCGACCCCGGCGTGATCGAGGTGAACATCCATCCCTCGACCCATTGGGGCGAGCAAGTGGAGCGCACCGAGACGCTCTATGAGGAGGCCCGCCAGGCTGGCCTCTCCGCCGAGAAGTTCATGATCGACGGGCGCCACGTCGGCACCGGCGGAGGCAACCACCTGGTCATGGGCGCAGCCGAGCCCGCCGACAGCCCATTCCTGCGCCGTCCGGACCTGCTGAAGTCGTTGCTCGGCTTCTGGCACAACCATCCAAGCCTGTCCTACCTGTTCAGCGGCCTGTTCATCGGGCCGTCGAGCCAGCATCCGCGCATCGACGAGGCGCGGCAGGACATGGTCAACGAGCTCGAAGCCGCCTTCACGCAGATCGAGCCAGGGAAGGAGACGCCGCCCTGGATCGTGGACCGGCTGTTCCGCAACATCCTCGCGGATATGACCGGCAACACCCACCGCACCGAGTTCTGCATCGACAAGATGTACGCGCCGGAAACCGCGACGGGTCGGCTCGGCCTGGTGGAATACCGCGCCTTCGAGATGCCGCCCCATGCGCGCATGTCCGCGGCCCAGGCGCTGCTGCTGCGCTCAGCCATCGCCGCCTTCTGGCGGACCCCCTACGAGCGCCGGCTGATCCGCTGGGGCACCCGCATCCATGATGATTTCATGCTGCCCCATTTCGTTGAGCAGGACCTGCATGGCGCGCTCGACGAGCTCGGCATGCTCGGCTTCCCGATGGCGCATGAGTGGTTCGCGCCGCACATGGAATTCCGCTTTCCGCTCATCGGCACGACCGCGACGCAGGGGATGGAGCTGGAGCTGCGCCACGCGCTGGAGCCCTGGCACGTGCTGGGCGAGGAACCCGCCGGCGGCGCCACCGCGCGCTACGTCGACTCCAGCGCCGAGCGCCTGCAGGCGCGCATCACCGGCTTCTCGGAGGAGCGCTACGTGCTGGCGGCGAACGGCCACGCCGTGCCGCTCAGCCGCACCGATCGTGAGGGCGAGTATGTGGGCGGCATCCGCTTCAAGGCCTGGGCGCCCTACTCGGCGCTGCACCCGTTGGTGCCGGTGCAGACGCCGGTCGTGCTCGACATCTACGACCGCTGGAGCGGGCGCAGCATCGGCGGCCTGACGCATCACGTCTTCCACCCCGGCGGCCGCGCGCATGAAGACCGGCCGGTGAACGCGAACGCGGCCGAGGCACGCCGCCGCATCCGCTTCGAGCCGCATGGCCACACGCCTGGCCCCGGCCCGGAGCCGGTGCTGACCGTCTCCCGCGACACGCCCCGCACGCTGGACCTGAGGCGGCTGGCACGCGGGTGAGCGCGAAGCCGCGCCGCCGTATATTGCGGCCCGTTCGGCGCGTCGGCGTCGTGGGCCGTGGCGCACCCGGAGTCGGCGCGGCGGGTACTGGCGATACCCTGCCTTCCAAGGCCGCGCTTCGGCGCGCCCGGCTACACCCCGCCTTCCTGGACCGGACTTCGGCGCGTCCGGCTATAGCCCGCCTCCCAAGGCCGGACTTCGCCGTCTGGCATCAGCCCGCCCCAGACCACGCCACCCGAGCGAACTCCCGTCGCGCAGGGTTGCGCCGGTCGCTAGCGTCGCGAAACATCGCGCCATGATTGCTGACCCTACCGCACTGGACGAAATGGCCGATGGGCGCGGTGGGCTGCGCCCGCACTGGCAGGAGCTACTGGGCACCCTCGTAGGTCTCGGCGCCGAGCAGCTGATCGAGCGCGCCACCATGCTGGACCGCCTGTTCGCCGAGGAAGGCGTCACGGCCCTGCTCCCCGGTCCAGGCCCCGCGACCTGGCGGTGCGACCCGGTGCCGCTGCCGATACGCCCTGCGGAATTCGCTGCCCTCGAAGCCGGGCTGGCGCAGCGGGCAACCCTGCTCGATGCGACGCTCGCCGACCTCTACGGACCGCAACGGCTGCTGGAGCACGGCATCATCCCGCCGGCGCTGGTCTATCCGAACCACGCCTTCCTGCGTCCCTGCCGCTCGCTGCCGCTGGCGGGGCAGTTACAGCTCTACGCCGCCGACCTGATCCGTGGGCCGGACGGCGCTTGGCGGGTGCTGGCCGATCGCACCAACGCGCCGCATGGCATGGCCTATGCGCTGGAGAATCGTCGCGCGCTGTCGAAGACCATCCCCGAGATCTTCCGCGGGCGGCAGCTGCGCCGCATGCGCCCCTTCTTCGATACCTGGCAGGCCGATCTGCAGCGCATCGCCCCCGGCGCCTCCGGCAACCCGAGCCTGGTCCTGCTCAGCCCCGGGCCGCGCAGTGCCTTCTGGTTCGAGCACGTCGTGCTCGCGCGCGAGCTGTCCTGCACCCTGGTCGAGGGCGGCGACCTCACCGTCCGCGACGGCCAGGTCTTCCTCAAGACGCTGGGCGGGTTGCGCCGGGTGGACGTGGTGCTGCGCCGCCATGATGGCCGCAGCATCGACCCACTGGAACTCGGTGGTGGCGACGGTCTCGCCGCCGGTATCCCTGGCCTGCTTGATGCCGCAAGGCAGGGCTCGCTCGTCATCACCAATGCGCCGGGGAGCGACGTCGCGGAGTCGCCGGCACTCGCTGCCTTCCTGCCCGATATCGCGGCGCATTTCGGCATGGCGCCGCTGACGCTGCCCTCCGTGCCGACGCTCTGGCTAGGCAGCCCCGGCGCACTCGCGCAGGTGATGGAGAACCCGGCGCAGTGGCTGCTGCGCCCGGCACTCGATGGAGTAGCGCCGCCGGTGCCGCTTGCGGAGCTCTCGCCCAGCGCACGCGACGCCGCACTCGCCCGTGCGGCCGCGCAGCCGCGCGAATACGCGGCTTCCCTCGCACTCGCCCCCTCGGTTGCACCCTGCACCGGCCCGAAGGGCTTCGAGCCGCGGCCGATCGTGCTGCGCCTCTTTCTGGTCCGCAACGGCGATGGCTGGCAGGCCCTGCAGGGTGGTCTCGCCCGCGCCCTCGCGCCCGCCGATGCGCTGACCGGGCGGCTGCCGCGCCAGGCCGTGGCCAAGGATGTCTGGATCGCGTCCGAGGATACCGGCGACATCCAGGGTCCCTCATCCTTCACCGTCGCGGCGCTGCCGATCCGCCGCGCCACCGGCGAGCTGCCCTCCCGCGCCGCCGACAATTTCTTCTGGTTCGGCCGCTACCTCGAACGCCTGGAGGCCGCGGCGCGGCTGTTGCGGACCACGATCATCCGGCTGGAGCGCGCCTCGCTCTCGCCGCGCGAATTGGCCGAGCTGAACACCCTCGCTGCCTGCCTCAAGGCCAGTTACCTCATCGACGAGGACGCCGCACGCAGTGCCGGCACCCCCGCCTTCCGCCGCGCCGTCCTCGGCACGATCAGGCCGGCAGCACGCATCCCCACCCTCGCCGCGCAGCTCGGGCGGATGCTGGAACTGCTGCGCGACCGCCTCACCGGCGAGATGTACGGCGCCGCGAGCCTCGCGATCCGGCAGCTGCAGGCGGCGCTACGCGCAATCCCGGTCGGGCGTGGGGAAAACCCCCGCGCGCTCGGGCAACTGTCGGAGGCGCTGGGCGGCGTGCTGGTCTTCGCCGCGATGGTCTCGGGCCTCGCCGCCGA
>JAQGHV010000299.1 GCA_028288785.1 Rhodospirillales bacterium
ACCTCGACCACGGCCATGTCCGGCAGGTGCCCGTGCGGGATGATGGCGTGAGCGACGGCCGCGGGAGTGGTGGTCTTGAGCTCGGAGAGCAGCTTGCGGAGGGCCGGGCGCTGCTCGGTGGTCAGCCTAAAGGCGCGGGAGATGTCGGACTTGCCGACCTTGCCCTTGGCCTTGGAGAGGAAGACGCGCAGGGCATCGAGGGTCGGAAGCTCGCCGGGGATGCCGGCGGCGGTGGGGAGAGGGGCCGGGCGCGCGCGGGCGCGGTGACCTTTCGGTGGGGGGCCGAAGCGGGGCACGGGGGCGGTTAGAAGGCCGGGGGAACGGAATTTCCCACAGGCCCCCAATCTCTTGTTTTTGAATTATCAAGCGGGGGCATCAGTGACGTCCTCAACCGCCCAGCAAGCTGAAGGGCTGGTTCCATAGCCGCATCCAAGTACCTGAACAAAAAAGAATGGCGCAAACGTATACGTTTGTGCGGGGAAACTCCTTTCCCCGACCTTCCTCACTTCTTCGCTTTCGCAGCCGGCTTCTTCGTCATCGCCGCGGCCTTGCTCGCTGCAGCCTTCGGCCGTACCGGTGGCTTTGTCGCTGCCCGGGGCTTTGCCTTCGCCTTTACTGCTGGCGCGGCCCTTCGTGGAGCGGCGGCAACCGATGCCGCATCCACTGCAGCCCTGGCCACGGGCTTCTTGCCCTTGGCACCCTTGCCGCCCTTCGGCGCCAGAACCTTGCCCTTTTCAGCCAGGAGGGTGACCGCTTCCTCAAGCGTGATGGTTTCCATCTCCACCCCGCGCGGCAGGTTGGCCACCGTCTTGCCGTGCTGGGCGTAGGGCCCGAAGCGGCCTTTCTTCACCTCGACAGGCGCCTGATCCTTGGGGTGTGCCCCGAGGCCCCGCACGCGGGCGCGGGCATCGGCCAGCAGCATCACCGCGCGGTTGATGCCGATCGTCAGGACATCATCATCCTTGTCGAGCGATTTGAAGATCGTGCCGCACTTCACATAGGGCCCGAAGCGCCCGAGCCCGGCGGTGATCTCCTCCCCGGTCTCTGGGTCGAGCCCGATGGGGCGCGGCAGGCTCAGCAGACCGAGTGCCCCTTCCAGCGTGACGGTCTCCGGGTTCATCCCGTTGGGCAGGCTGGTGCGCCTTGGCTTGGTCGGCTTGCCCTTGGCGTCGGTGCCGGCCTCGCCGAGCTGGACGTAAACGCCATAGGGTCCGCGTCGCAGGGTAACGGGCTGGCCGGTCACCGGGTCACGGCCAAGGTCGCGGTCGGCAGCTCCGGTTTCGGCGCCATCGGTGGCGACACCGAAGGGACGGGTGTAGCGGCATTCCGGGTAGTTGGAGCAGCCGACGAAGGCGCCGCCCTTGCCGAGCCGCAGGCCAAGGCGCCCGGCATTGCATTTCGGGCAGAGGCGGGGGTCGACGCCATCGGCACGGTCCGGGAAGATGTGCGGGCCGAGATCCTCGTCCAGCGCGTCGATGACGTCGCGGATCATGAGGTCCTTGGTCGCGGCGACGGCCTTGGAGAACTCGACCCAGAAGGCGTGCATGACCGCGCGCCAGTCGGCATTCCCCTCGCTGATCTTGTCGAGCTCCTCCTCCATCGAGGAGGTGAAGCCGGTGTTCACGTAGCGCTCGAAGAAGCGGACGAGGAAGGTCGTCACCATCCGCCCGAGATCCTGCGCAATGAAGCGCCGCTTATCCAGCGTGACGTAGTTCAGGTCCTGCAGGCGTTGCAGGATGGAGGCATAGGTAGACGGCCGCCCGATGCCGAGTTCTTCCAGCCGCTTGACCAGCGTCGCCTCGGAATAGCGCGGCGGCGGCTGGGTGAAGTGCTGCGCGGGAGTGACCGCGCCGCGCTTCAGCGGGTCGTTCGCCGACATCGGCGGCAGGATGCGGGTATCCTCATCCTCGGCGGCCGGTGCGGTCGCGAGGCCGGCGCGGGCATCGGCAGCGCGGTCATCTTCATCCTCGCGGTACAGCTTCAGGAAGCCGTCGAAGGCGATGACGGAGCCATTGGCGCGCAGCCGCGTCTTGCCGGAGGGGCCGGCGATATCGATCGCGGTCTGGTCGATCTCGGCGGACTGCATCTGAGAAGCGATGGCGCGCTTCCAGATCAGCTCATAGAGGCGCGCCTGAGCGCCTTCCAACTCGCGGCTCAGGGATTCGGGCGTGCGGGTGGCGTCGGTCGGCCGGATCGCCTCATGGGCCTCCTGGGCATTCTTTGCCTTGGAGGTGTATTCGCGAGCGGTCGCAGGGAGGTAGTCCGGCCCGAAGGCGGATTTCACATGGTCGCGGATGGCGCTGATCGCCTCCCGCGCCATGGTGATGCCGTCGGTCCGCATATAGGTGATGTGGCCGGCCTCGTAGAGTTGTTGCGCCGTGCGCATCGCCGCCTGGGCGCCCATGCCGAGCTTGCGGGACGCTTCCATCTGGAGCGTGGATGTCATGAAGGGGGGCGGCGGATTGCGCTTGGTGCGCTTCTTGTCGACAGAGGCGACGCTGTATTGCTCCGCCTCGATGGCGGCGACGGCGCGCTTCGCGTCGGTTTCCTTCGCCAGGTCGAACTGATCGAGACGCTTGCCGTCGAGGTGCGTCAGACGGGCGGTGAACGGCGCGCCGGACGGCGTGGTGAACTTCGTCTCGACCGACCAGTATTCGCGCGGCTTGAACGCCTCGATCTCGGCCTCGCGCTCGCAGACCAGCCGAAGTGCAACGGACTGCACGCGCCCGGCGGATTTGGAGCCCGGCAGCTTGCGCCACAGCACCGGCGAGAGGGTGTAGCCGACCAGATAGTCCAGCGCGCGGCGGGCCAGGTAGGCGTCGATCAGCGGGGCATCGAGCTCACGCGGATGCGCCACGGCGTATTGCACGGCCCGCTTGGTGATCTCGTTGAAGGTGATGCGCTGGACCTGCTTGCCCTTGAGCGCGCCGCGCTCGGCCAGCATGTCCTTGACGTGCCAGGAAATGGCCTCGCCTTCGCGATCCGGGTCAGTCGCCAGGAACAGGCGGGTGGCCGATTTCAGCGCGGTGGCGATCTTGGCGACCTGGGCCTCGCCGCGGGGGTCCTTGCCCCAAACCATGGCGAAGTTTTCGTCGGGAAGGACGGCGCCGTCCTTCTCGATCAGGTCGCGCACATGGCCGAAGGAAGCGAGCACGACGGTGCCGCCGCCGAGATACTTCTCGATGGTCTTGGCCTTGGCCGGCGATTCGACGACGAGGACATCGGTCATGGTTGAGAGTGGTCTCTCCTGCGTCGTTTCAGGGGCCGGGCGGGCGGAGCGCCACCCGGTGTCCGGGGGAGGTCTCGACCCGTCCGGCGAGCTCAAGATCGAGCAGGATCGCCTGGACGACGGAGGGCGAGAGGTGGCAGCGGCGAAGCAGATCGTCAACCGCTATCGGCGAACTTCCCAATAAAGCAAAGAGTTGCATGGTGTCTGGCGAGTCCTGGTCGAGGGAAAGGCTGGTTTGGGGGCTGGGATTGAGCGGTACCAGGGTCGGCCGCTGGGTAGTGGAGGCAGGTGCCGCCGGCAGGTTGGCGAGGATGTCGGCGATGGTCTCCGTCAGGTACGCGCCCTGCCGGATGAGGTCGTTGGAACCCTGGTTGCGGAGGTCGAGCGGGGAGCCCGGCACCGCGAAGAGCTCGCGCCCGTATTCGAGGGTGAGGCGGGCCGTGATGAGGCTGCCGGACCGCGCCGCGGCCTCGATGACGATCGTGCCGAGTGCCAGGCCGGCCACGATGCGGTTGCGCCGGGGAAAGTGCCGCGCGAGCGGGGCGGTGCCGATCGGCGCCTCGGCGAGGATGCAGCCGGCCTCCGCGATGCGCGCCTGGAGTGCCGCGTGCTCCGGCGGATAGGGCTTGTCGAGACCGCCGGCGATGGCGGCGGCGGTCGGGCCACGGCGGAGCGCGCCCTCATGCGCGGCGGCATCGATGCCCCGCGCCATGCCGGAGATGACGATGAGCCCGGCCTCGGTCGCCGCCTCCGCGATGGTCTCTGCGATGCGGCGGCCGGCGGCGGAGGCGTTGCGCGCACCGACGATGGCGATGGCGCGGTTGCCCAGCAAGGCAGGGTCGCCGAGGCAAGCGAGCACCGGCGGCGCGTCGGGGATGTGTCCGAGCAGTTCCGGGTAGTCGGGCGTGCCCAGGTGCAGGTAGTGAGCGCCGAGGCGGTGGGTCTCGTCCATCTCGCGCGCTATGGCGCCGGCGGCGGGGAGGGCGAAGCGTGCGGGGATGCGGTGCAGGGCTTCCTCGGCCGAACCGAAGCGGGCGAGGAGGGAGGCGAACTGGGCCGGGCCGATGCCGTCCGTGCGGGCGAGCCGCAAGCGTGCAGCGGCTTCGGCTGATGTCACGAAGGACTGGCTGACTTGCCGATCCGAGGCTCGGTGCCGGCGATCAGGCGCCGGATATTGTCCTCGTGCCGCCAGAAGATCAGCACGCCGACCAGTAGCGCCAACAGCGCCTGGTCGGGGCCGATCAGCACCCAGGCGGCCGGCGGCGCCAGCGCGAAAGCCGTAAGCCCGGCCGCCGAAGACATGCGTGTCACGCGTGCCACGACGAGCCAGACCGCGCAGACCAGCAGCCCGACGGGCCACATCGCCGCGAGGTAGACAGCGATCCCCGTCGCCACGCCCTTGCCGCCGCGAAAGCCCAGCCAAGGCGGGAACATGTGCCCCAGGACCGCCGCGGTGCCGGCGGTGAGCGCCTCGCCCGGAAACAACCAGATCGCCACCGCGCCCTTCAACCCGTCGAGCAGCACCGTTGCCGCCGCAATCTTCCGGTTGCCGGTCCGCAGCACATTGGTCGCACCGATGCTGCCGCTGCCGATGGCGCGAATATCGCCGAGCCCGGCAGCGCGGGTGAGAATGAGGCCGAAGGGAATCGAGCCAAGCAGGAAGCTCGCGACGAGCGCCAGCAGGAGATGGAGCGCGGGATCCATCACCCGAACACGCGCTTTCCAGCCTTGAAGGTGGCGATCACCCGGCCCTCCAGGGCTCGTCCGTCGAATGGGGAGTTCTGCGCCTTGCCGGGCAGCTTGCCGGCCTCGACCTTCCAGCCGCGCTCCGGGTCGAACAGCACGAGGTCCGCGGGAGACCCGGGTGCCA
>JAQGHV010000313.1 GCA_028288785.1 Rhodospirillales bacterium
CGGCACCCCTCCACCAAGGGCTCGAGCAGCGCCCACTGATTGTCGTCCAGCATGGGTTCCTCCTGCTCAAAGGAGGCAAAACGCAAGCTCCGAGGACAGGTTCAAGCGACAACAGGCCCTAGGCTCACAGAATTCCGGCGGCGCCTCCAGGCTTGCGGCGCCGCTCGCCGGCCATGCTCCGGGTGCAGCTGCACCGCCCCCCGCCGCCATGGCTCGCGACGACGAGCGGCAACCATCGCGACGCCTGGTTCACCGTCCGATCATGCGCGACCGACGCTTACGGAGGCGAAGCCACCCGCCTCCGCTCCTACTCCCGTCCGCCGCGCGGGGTCTCGCCAAACGCGGCACGATACGCGGCCCCGAACGCCGAGGCGCTGCCATATCCTACCGCCGCGGCCGCACGCGCCGGCGCCACGCCCTGCGCCAGCATGGCCGATGCCTCCGCCAGCCGCAGAGCCTGCCGCCACTGCGTAAAACCCATCCCGGTTTCCGCCAGAAACAGCCGTCGCAGGGTGCGGGCGCTGGCCCCGCAGCGCTCCGCCCATGCCTCCAGGGTCAGCCCGCGCGCCGGCGTTTCGTGCAGCGCCGCCGCGAGCCGCAGCAGCCGCGGATCGCGCGGCTCCGGCACCGCCAGCGGCAAGGTGGCCGCGCGGCGCAACTCGGACAGGATCAGCGCCGCCAAGTGCCCGCCGCGGCCGGCTTCGTCCCATTCCAGCGGCTCGTCGCAGGCGGCGAGGATCAGGGCGCGCAGCAGCGGTGTGACCACCATCACCTGCGGTTTCGCCGGGGCACCCTGGGCGGCATCCTCGCGCAGGAACAGCGCGCGCATCGCGACCTGCCCCTCCATCCGCACCGAATGCGGCAGCCCCGCGGGGACGAACAACCCCCGCCCGGGCGGCACTACGAAACGCGCCGCCTCGGTGGTGATCCGCATCAGCCCGCGCGTCGCGTAGATCAGCTGGGCGCGGGCGTGGATGTGCACCCCGGTGGCTTCGCCCTCGACATAGTCGCGCGCGAAGGCCGCGAGCGGACGGTCCACGCGGTCCGCCGGGATATCGCGAAGTGGGATTTGGCCGTTTGGCGACATGGAATGGCCCGACGTTGCCAGGCGGCCATCCTACACTCAGGCGCCAGGAGAACGCCACATGTCCGCCGCCGCCCGCCAAGTCTGGTTCGTCAACGCCGCGCACAGCTTCACGCACTACTCGCTGCTGATCCTCGCAACGGCGGTGCTCGGCATCGTCGTGCAGGAGCCAGAGCTGTTCGGCAACGACTACGGGCCGATCATCGCGCTCGGCACCACCATGTTCGTCGTCTATGGGCTGGGCGCGCTGCCGATGGGCTGGCTACAGGACAAGCTCGGCCGCCGCACGCTGTTCGCCGCCTTCTTCATCGGCACCGGCCTATGCATGGCCGCCGCCGGCTTCGCCTATTCACCCTTCACGCTCGGCGCCGCGCTCGGGCTGATGGGCGCCTTCGCCGCGATCTACCATCCGGTCGGCACCGCGATGCTGGTCGAGGCCGCCGGCGAGCGCGTCGGCCGCGCGATGGGCGTCAACGGCGTATTCGGCAATCTCGGCGTGGCCTCCGCGCCGATCGTCACCGCCTTCGTGGTGGGCGGCATGGGCTGGCGCTGGGCCTTCATCGTGCCGGGTGTCGCCTGCGCGCTGATCGGCCTGCTTTGGCTCCGCGAGCCCGATTTTGACTACGCCGCCCAGGCGAAGCGCCAGCGGCCCTTCCCAACCATCCCGCCCGCCATCGTGCGCCGCGCCGTGATCGTGCTGATGTCGATCGCCGCCGTGTCCGGCCTGGTGTTCAACGCCTTCACCATCCTGCTGCCGAAGCTGATGGAGGAGCGCCTGGCCAACTCCGTGGAGCTGCTGCCGGTGGTCGGGCTGCTCGCCTTCCTGGCCACGATCTGCGGCGGCGTCACGCAGTTCACCGTCGGCCGGATGATCGACAAGCGCACGCTCAAGGCGGTGTTCATCCCCCTCGCGATGGTCCTTGCCCCCGCCCTCGCGGCACTGGCCTTCCTGCATGGCTGGGTGGTGCTGCCGGTTGCCGGCATCGCGGCCGCGGCGATCTTCGGGCAGGTGACGGTGAACGAGACGATGACGGCCCGCTACGTGGCCCCCGCGCTGCGTGCCAAGCTGTACTCCATCCGCTTCACCATTGGCTTCATGGGTGCGGCAATGGCCTCGCCGCTGATCGCCTACCTCCATGGTGCCACGGGCAGCCTCGCGACCACGATGCTGGTGCTGGCGGGCGTGGGCTCCGTCACCCTGCTCTGCGCCCTGGCCTTCCCCAATCGCCCCGAGGAGCTGGCGCCGGAGCGTTGGGCCGCCGCCCCGGAGGCGGTGCGCGGGCTTGCGCCAGCCGAGTGACGACAGGCATAGCGGGGGGATGACGCCCCGCACTCTGCCATGCTGACCGGGTCCGCACGCCTTGCCGGCCTGCTCGGCAACCCCGTCGCCCACTCGCGCTCGCCCCGGCTGCACGGCTACTGGCTGCGGCAATACGGGATCAACGGTGCCTACGTGCCGCTCCCCGTCGCGGCCGAGCACTTCGCGAGCGCCGTGCGTGGCCTCGCGGATTGCGGTTTTCGCGGTGCCAACGTCACCATCCCGCACAAGCTCGCCGCCTTCGAGGTCTGCGACAGCGTCGATGCGACGGCCAGGCGCGCCGGCGCGGTGAACACCCTGATATTCGCCGATGGCCGCATCCACGGCTCCAACACCGACGGCTTCGGCTTCCTCGAAAGCATCCGCGAGCAGGCGCCCGGCTGGCGGGCTACCGGTGGCCCCGCCGTGCTGCTCGGCGCCGGCGGCGCGGCCCGCGC
>JAQGHV010000340.1 GCA_028288785.1 Rhodospirillales bacterium
CGCCCGGCGCAGGCGAGCTCGGCGATGGTGGATGCGCCCGCGCGCGCGATGACCAGGTGCGCCATCGACAGCCGGTTCGCGATGTCGGGGAAGAAGGCCGAGACTTCGGCGGGAATTCCCAGTGCCGAATAGGCGTTGCGCGTGCGGGAAAAATCCTCGGCGCGGGCCTGTTGGGTGATGACCAGCCGCGCACGGAGCGCTTCGGGCAGCAGTGCCACCGCCTCCGGCACCACATCGGCGAAGATGCGGGCGCCGAGGCTGCCGCCGGTGACCAGTAGCCGCAGCGCGCCCTCCGGCGCCGTGTAGGTGGCGTCGGCCAGGGCCGCGAGCGCCGGGCGTACGGGATTGCCGAGCACTTCCGTATGGGCCCCAGCCGGTATGGTCCGCGTGTCCGCGAAGGAGAGTGCGAGCAGGTCCGCGCGCGTCGCCAGCGCCCGGTTGGCGCGGCCGAGCACGGCGTTCTGCTCATGCAGCACCAGCGCCGGGCGCTGTGCTGCTGATATCAGCGATGCCGCCATCAGCGGTGGGATCGAGGCATAGCCGCCGAACCCGACTACCGCGCTGGCATCGAGCCGCTTGAAGATGCGCCGCGCCGCGAAGGTGCCCGCGACCAACGCCGCGGCACCGCGCAAGGCCGAGAGTGCGCCGCGCCCGGAAAGTCCGGCGCCGGCGAGCAAGAACCGCTCCGCATTGGCGAAGGCTGGGCTGTCGAAGGCGGCACTGCGCGCATCCGTCATCAGCGCGATCCGCTCGCCGCGCGCGAGCAGCGCCACGGCGAGTGCCTCGGCAGGGAACAGGTGTCCGCCGGTGCCCCCGGCGGCGATGACGATCGGACGTGCCACGGGCCCCCTCACGCCTCCGCCTCGGAACTGCGCGTGACGCGTCGCCGGGTGAGTGCAAGCAGCATCCCCATGCCCAGCGCGATGGCGATGACCGAGGAACCGCCATAGCTCACGAAGGGCAAGGTCATGCCCTTGGTCGGGATCAGGTGCAGGGTGGAGGCCATGTTGATGAAGGCCTGCAGGCCGAACTGCGTCAGCAGGCCCGCGGCGCCGAGAACCACGAACAGGTCGCTCTCGCTCAACAGTTTCAGCAGCCCGCGTACCACCACGAACAGGAACAGGCCCAGGATCATCAGGCACACGACCATGCCGAACTCCTCGCCGGCGACGGCGAAAACGAAGTCGGCATGGGCATCGGGCAGCACGTTCTTGAGCCGGCCCTCGCCGGGGCCACGCCCCATCAGGCCGCCATTGCCGAAGGCCTCCATGGCGGTGCAGATCTGGTAGTTTTCGCGGTCGTTGCAGGTCGGGTTGAAGAAGGCAGCGACGCGGTCCCGCACGTGCGACCTTGTCATGTAGACCACGATGCCTAGCCCCGCCACGATCGCGCCCGCGGCACCCACCAGGAACAGGTTGATGCCGGCCACGAAAATCTGCGCGAAGAGCACCACCGTGACGACGAACAGCATGCCGATATCCGGCTGCGACTTCAGGATCAGCCCGACCAGCGCGAACAGGCACAGCGTGATGACCATGCCGGGCAGCTTGCTGCCCGGCGCGCGCCCCTCGGCGATCAGCCAGGCAGACACCACCGCGAAGCAGGGTTTGAGGAACTCCGAGGGCTGCAGCGACAGGAATGGGATCGGCAGCCAGCGCCGCGCACCCTTGATCTCGACGCCGATCGCCAGTGTCGCCGCGGTCGCGATCAGGGCGCCGACGAAGCCTAGCAGCGCCAGCCGCCGGATGTTCTTCGGCGAGAGCAGCGACACCACCACCATGACAGCCGCCGCGAGTGCGAGGTAGGCGACCTGCTTGATGAAGAAGGTGTGGCGGGAGGCGGTGCCGATGCGCTCGGCCACGGCAGGCGAGGCGGCGAGCATCATCACATAGCCGATCGCGATCAGCGCCATTAGCGCCGAGAGCGTCCAGCGGTCCACGGTCCACCACCAGCGGCCGAGGGTCGAATCATCGCTGCGCGAAAACGCCGCCATCAGTTCGCCCCCCCAGAGAGTGCGAGGACCTGCGCGCGGAAGGCATCGCCGCGCGCATCGAACCCGGAGAACTGGTCCCAGCTCGCGCAGGCCGGCGAGAGCAGCACCACCGGCGCCGCTGCATCCGCATGCGCAGCGCTGACTGCCGCCGCGAGGTCGCCCAGCACCGCATGCGGCACGCCATGTTGCGCGAGGGTCTTCGCCAGCACCGGCGCGTCCTGGCCGATCAGGTAGGCCTTCGCCACGCGGGCGAACCAGGGCGCCAGGCTCTCGATGCCGCCATCCTTGGCGATGCCGCCGGCGATCCACGCTACGCGCGGATAAGTCGCGAGCGCGCGCGCCGCACTGTCCGCGTTCGTGGCCTTGCTGTCGTTGATCCAGGTGACACCGGCGATCTCGGCGACCCTCTCCTGCCGGTGCGGCAGGCCGGGATAACTGAGGAGCCCGGCCGCGACGGCGGCGCGCGGCACGTCAAGGGCGAAGCACGCGGCGGCGGCGGCGGCGGCATTCTGCGCATTGTGCGCACCCGGCAGTGACAGCGCATCACGCAGGTCGCAGATCGCGCCAGCCTCATCCCGCAGCACGCCATCGGCGCACCAGACGCCATGCGCCTGGGGCGAATTCGCCGAAATCGGCCGCACGTAACCGGCCCGGCCCGCGGCCATGGCAGCGCTCGCGGCGTCATCCATACCGACCACGGCAGTGTCGCCGGCAGCCTGGCGCGCAAAGACTTGCGCCTTCGCAGCGGCATAGCCGGCCATGCTTCCATGACGGTCGAGGTGATCCGGGGAAAGGTTCAACATGACTGCCACGTTGAAGCGCATCTCGGCGAGTCGCTCCAACATGTAGGACGACATTTCGAGGGTATAGATGCCCTCGTGCCCCAACATGTTGAGTCCGAGGGCCGGCGGTCCAAGATTGCCGCCGACTTCTGCGGCGCGCCCGGAGGTGGTCAGGATGTGATGGATGATCGCGGTCACGGTACTCTTTCCGTTGGTCCCCGTGACGCCGACAAAGCGCGCTTCGGACCCGCTCGCACGCACCGCGCGGAACAGGAATTCTACGTCGCTCAGGATCGGTGCACCGGCCGCGCGCGCGGCGGCGGCGGCCGGGTGCGGCGCCGGGTAGGTGTGCGCAATGCCGGGCGAGAGCAGCAGCGCGTCGGCCGCGAAATCCACGGCCGGATTTTGCAGCGCGAGGCCGGCTGCCTCCGCGCGGGCACGCCCCTCCGGCAGGTCATCCCAGGCGGTCACGATGGCGCCCCAATCCCGCAGGCGCAGGGCCGCGGCGAACCCCGCCCGGCCAAGCCCCATCACTGCCACGCGCTGTCCCACGAACGGCGTCATCGGATTTTCAACGTCGAAAGCCCGACCAGGGCGAGGATCATGGCGATGATCCAGAAGCGGATCACAATGGTGGCCTCGGCCCAGCCCTTCTTCTCGAAGTGGTGGTGCAGGGGCGCCATCAGGAAGACGCGCCGCCCGGTGCGCTTGTACCAGACCACCTGGATGATGACCGACACGGTCTCGACCACGAACAGCCCGCCCACGATCGCCAGCACGATTTCATGCTTCGTCGCGACCGCGAGCGCACCCAGCGCGCCACCCAGCGCGAGCGACCCGGTATCGCCCATGAACACCGCGGCCGGCGGCGCGTTGAACCACAGGAAGCCGAGGCTCGCGCCGATCATCGCGGAGGCGAAGACCGCCAACTCGCCGGTCCCCGGCACCGCGTGCAGCTGCAGGTAGTCCGCGAAGATCCGGTTGCCGACCAGGTAGGCGATCAGCGCGAAGACGGCCGCCGCGATCATCGCGGGCACGATGGCGAGCCCGTCCAGGCCGTCGGTCAGGTTCACCGCGTTGGAGGCGCCCATCATCACCACCATCGCCAGCAGCGGGAACAGAATGCCGAGCGGGATCAGCACTTCCTTGAATACCGGCACCGCGAGCTTGTCCGACAGCGGCCCCGGCATGAGGTAGCAGAGCCAGATAGCGGCCACCAAGCCGAGGCCAGCCTGCGCGATCAGCTTCGTGCGACCGGAAACACCCTTGGTGTTGCGCTTGGTGACCTTGAGGAAGTCGTCGGCGAAGCCCAGCGCGCCGTAACCGAGCGTCACCATCATCACGCACCACACGAAGCCGTTGCGCAGGTCCGCCCACAGCAGGGTGGAACCGGCGAGTGCGAGCAGGATCAGGACGCCGCCCATCGTGGGCGTGCCTTTCTTGGTAATGAGGTGGCTCGCCGGCCCGTCCTCGCGGATCGGCTGGCCGCCACGCTGCCGCAGGCGTAGCCAGCGGATGATCGCGGGGCCGAAGAACAGCGCGATGACCAGCGCGGTGAGGCAGGCGGCCCCCGCGCGGAAGGTCGTGTAGCGGATCAGGTTGAACAGCGGGAACCCCTCGGCGAAAGGGGCGAGCAGGTTGAAGATCATCGCGCGGCACCTTCACTGAGTGCCCGCACGATGGTCTTCATGCCGGTTGCAAGGCTGCCCTTCACGAGCACGGCGTCGCCATCGCGCAGCGCTGCCAGCACCAGGGGTGCCAGCGCCGCGGAGGTCTCGGCCCAGGCGCCGACGACTGGGCCAGGCAGGCCCGCAAGGGTGTGGCGCATCAGCGGCCCGCAGGCGAAGACGAGGTCCGCGGCGTCGGACACATGCAGCGTGAGGGCGGCATGCTCGGCCTCGGCGAAGGTGCCGAGCTCGCCCATCTGCCCCAGGACGGCGAGGCGCCGCTTCGCCGGCAGCAGCTTCAGCAGCGCCAGCGCCGCGCGCATCGAAGGGGGCTGGCCGTTATACGCCTCGTCGAGCAGCAGCGCGGTCCCGCCATCGGGGGTCGCGATGGTGCGGCGGTCGCCACGCCCCGGCATCGCGCGGAAGCCGGCGAGCGTCGCCGCACCCGCCTGGATGTCGGCTCCAACAGCGGCGGCGGCGGCAAGCGCGGCGATGGCGTTGCGTGCCATGTGGGCGCCTGGCGTGCCGAGCCGGAAGGTGACGCGCTCACCTAGGATATCCGCCTCGATGTCGCTGCCCTCGGCATCGGCGGCGATGCGGGTCGCCTGCGCCGCCTCGCCGGGGCCGAAGCGGATCACGCGCGCACCGCCGGCGGCGCCGAGCAGGATGTCGAGGTGCGGAGCATCACCGGGGAGCACGGCGACGCCGCCGGCAACCAGCCCGGAAAAAATCGCCGCCTTCTCGCGGGCGATCGCCTCGAGGCTGCCGAGATGGCCGATGTGCGCGGCTTCCACGGAGGTGATGAGCGCCACATCCGGCCGTGCCATGCGCGCCAGCGGTGCAATCTCGCCGGCATGGTTCATGCCGATCTCGATGACCGCATAGGCCGCGTCGCGCGGCGTGCGGGCGAGGGTCAGCGGGACGCCCCACTGGTTGTTGTAGGAGGCCTCGGCGGCATGCGTGACGCCGCTCGCCGAGAGGATGGCGCGCAGCATCTCCTTCGTCGTGGTCTTGCCCACGCTCCCGGTCACGGCCACGAAGCGCGCGGCACTCCGCGCCCGCGCGGCATGCCCGAGGGCAGCAAGCCCGGTCTGCGTATCAGCCACGATCAGCTGCGGCATCACCACGCCCGGGTCGCGACTGACCATCGCTGCGGCGGCACCATTATCCTTCGCGGCGGAGACGAAATCATGCCCGTCGCGTTCCGCCACGAGTGCCACGAACAGGTCGCCCGGCGCGACTGCACGGCTGTCGATGGCGACGCCCGTGACATCGGCGGCGCGCGCCATGCTGCCACCGGTCGCGGCGGTGAGCTCGGCGGCGGTCCAGAGCGGCATCATGGCGCCACACCCGCGAGGCGCTTCACGACTGCCGCATCGTCGAAGGGCAGCGTCACGCCGGCGATGGTCTGACCGCTCTCATGCCCCTTGCCGGCGACGGCGAGCACGTCGCCTGGACGCAGCGCCGCCATGGCCGCCGCGATCGCATCGGCACGGTCGCCGATCTCCACGGCATCGGGGCAGGCGGCGCGGATGGCGGCGCGGATCAGCGCAGGGTCCTCGCCGCGTGGATTGTCATCGGTGATCCAGCAGCGATCGGCGAGGCGCGCACAGGCCTGACCCATGAGCGGCCGCTTGCCGGGATCACGGTCGCCGCCGGCGCCGAACACGACATGCAGCTGCCCCGTCACATGCGGGCGCAGTGCCATGAGCAGGCGCTCCAGCGCGTCCGGCGTGTGCGCGTAGTCGACATAGATGGCGGCGCCGTTGGGGAGCCTGGCGCAGAACTCCATCCGCCCACGCACGCCCACCAGCTTCGGTGCCAGGGCAAGCGCATTGGGCAGGCCGGTGGCGATGGCAAGCGCTGCCGCCATGAGCACGTTCTCGGCCTGGAAGCGGCCGGGGAGGGCGAGGTCCAGCGTCTGCCTGACACCACCGGCCTCGATCTCCAGCACCTGGCCCGCGGTCTGCGGATGCACGGCGAGCAGCCGGATCTCGCGCCCGGCCTCACCGACCTCGATGCGGCGGAGGCCGCGCCGCGCCGCGATGGCGCGCAGACACTCCAGTGTCATGCCGTCCATGTCGGCGTTGAACACGGCCGGCGCGCCGGTGGGGAGCAGCGTGTCGAACAGGCGCAGCTTGGCGGTGCGATAGGCATCGACGCCGCCGTGAAAATCGAGATGGTCGCGCGTCAGGTTGGAAAACCCCGCCGCCGTGAGCCGCACGCCATCGAGGCGTCGCTGCTCCAGCCCGTGCGAGGAAGCCTCGATCGCTGCGCGGGCGAAGCCGGCCGTCGCCAGTGCCGCGAGCCGCTCATGCAGCGTCACCGGATCGGGCGTGGTCAGGGTCGGGCCGGGCGGAAACCCCTCCGCGACGATGCCCAACGTGCCGATCGAGGCGGCGCGCTGCCCGTCGAGCGTCCAGAGCTGGCGTAGGAACTCGGCCGTGCTGGTCTTGCCATTGGTGCCGGTGATGACGACGAGGGTCGCCGGCTGCGCGGCGTAGAAGGCGGCAGCCATCAGCGCGAGCGCTTGGCGCGGGTCATCGGCGCGCAGCAGGGGTACCGGCGCGATGCCATCCGGCCATGGCGTGCCGGCGGCGGCGAGCACCGCGACCGCGCCGCGCGACACCGCCTGCGCGATGTAGGTGGCGCCATCGGCGCGGGTGCCGGGCAGCGCCGCGAACAGGGCGCCGGGCGCGACTTCGCGGCTGTCGGCGGTGATCGCGTCGACCTCCGCCGCTGCCAGACCGGCGGCATCGCCGGGCAGGCCGGCTGCGCGTGTCAGGTCAACGAGCCGCAAGATCGGCCTCCCGCGCGACGGCCTGGCGCAGGGGTCCGGAAGGGGCGGTGGGCCGGGTCGCCGGGAGAGGAGCTTCCCCATTCCCAGCGGGCGTCGTGCCACGCGATGCATCACGCAGTGGGCTAGGTGGCGTACCGCGCATCGCGGGGACCGACGGGTCACGCAGCGTGGCGGGTACCGCGTCACGCGGCGTCGCGGGCGGCGCTTCACGCAAGGTGGTCGGTGCCGGTGCACCCGATGCCGGCACGGTGCGGGCTGCCGGGGCTGGTGTTGCCGGGCGCGCCGCAGGCAGGGCGATGCGGCCGTTCAGCGGCATTGCGATGCTCGCCTGGATCTCCGCGATCCGCTCCGTCTCCGGCAGCAGGCCGAGGATCGGCGCGATGCGGCTCACCACCATGTTGGCCGCCGGTGCGGCGACCCAGCCGGCCGTCGCGAAGCCATGGCTGCGCGCATTTGGCTTGGGCTCGTCGATCATCACATACAGGGCGTAGCGCGGCGCCTGCATCGGGAAGGCGCCGACGAAGGCGGCGATGCGCCGGTCCGCGAGGTAGCCACCCCGCGCACTGGTCTTCTGCGCGGTGCCGGTCTTGCCGCCCACGAAATAGCCCGGCACGTCGGCGGAACGCCCGGAGCCGTCGGTGACCACCAGCCGCATGAGGCGGCGCATGGTGTCGCTGGTCCGTTCGCTGATGACGCGCGTGCCTTCGCGCGGCGCGTTGCCCGGCGGGTGCAGCATCAAGGTCGGCTGGCGCCAGATGCCGCCATTCACCAGCGCGCTCACGCCATTCACGATGTGCATGGGCGTCGGCGAGATGCCGTGGCCGAAGCCGATCGTCATGGTGTTGATGTCGCGCCAGCCGGCCACGGTCGGCACGATGGGGAGCGCGCTTTCCGGGATTTCGAGCCGCAGCCGGCTCGCCATGCCCATGCGCACCAGGAATTCACGGTGCCGCGCCGGGCCGATCGCCATCGCCATGTGCGCGGACGCGATGTTGGACGATGAGGCAAGGATTTCCGGCAGCGCGAGCCAGCGCCCACGGCCGCGATAATCGCTGATGGTGAAGCGCCCATAGCGGATCGGGCGCGAGGCGTCGAAGCCGTTCCAGGGCTGGACGACGCCGAGATCCAGCGCCGCCGCCGCCGTGAACAGCTTGAAGGTCGAGCCCGGCTCATAGACGCCCACCGTCACGCGGTTGAAGCGCTGGTCGTTGGTGGCTGATGTCACGTCGTTGGCGTCGTAATCCGGCAGGCTGACCATCGCGATGAGTTCGCCGGTCTGCACATCCATGACTATGCCGGCGCCGCCGATGCCGTTGAATTCCGTGATTGCGCGCTGCACCGCGTCGCGCATGGCGAGTTGGACGCGGACATCGACGGAGAGCTGCAGCGGCCGGCCACGCAGCTCGCTGCGCAGGCGCTCATCGTAGAAGCGCTCGATGCCGGCGACGCCCTGGCCATCGACATCGGTGCCGCCGATCACGTGCACGGCGGTGCGGCCCTGCGGGAAGTAGCGGCGCTCGGCTTCCTCGAAGTACAGGCCGGGCACGCCGAGGTTGTTCACCGCCTGCATCTCGCGCGGCGTCAGGGCGCGGGCGATGTAGGAGAATTGCCGCTCGCCCGAAAG
>JAQGHV010000320.1 GCA_028288785.1 Rhodospirillales bacterium
GCCTCGTTCGACATGCGCGCGGTGCGCTCGCCGATCATCGTCTTCGCCTCGGCCGGGGACAACATCACCCCGCCGGGTCAGGCGCTGCGCTGGATCGCGGACGTGTACGATGACGAACATGAGATCAAGACGCTCGGCCAGACCATCATCTACCTGATGCACGAGGATATCGGGCACCTCGGCATCTTCGTCTCCGGCAAGGTCGCGCTGAAGGAACACGCGGAGATCGCGACCACGCTCGAGATGATCGAGGCGGTTGCACCCGGCCTGTACGAAATGCGCATCACCGGCACCGAGGGTACCGGCATCAACACCGGCTTCCAGGTCGAGCTGGTGGAGCGCTCGATCGCCGATATCCGCACCCTGTCGGGCGAGGCGGAGAACGAGGCCTTCCCCGCGGTCGCCAAGGTCAGCGCGATGACGGACCACCTCTATGACGTGACCCTGCGCCCCATCATCCGACAGTTCGCGACGGAGCAGAGCGCGGAGCTGCGCCGCCAGATGCACCCGCTACGGGCCCGGCGCTCCCTGCTGTCGGACAAGGTGAACCCGTTCATGGCGGGCTTCGCCGCGATGGCCGACCAGGTGCGCGCAAACCGCAAGCCGGCTGGTGAGGACAACGCCTTCATCGCCCTGGAACGCACCATGGCCGATGGCGTGGAGAAGCGCCTCGACCGTTGGCGCGACACGCGCGATGCGCGGCAGGAGATCGCGTTCCACATGCTCTATGGCGCGCTCGCGGCCATCGGCATCACCGACGACGTGCCGATCGCCGCGCCGATCCAGGCCGCCCTCGCCCAGACGCCGGAGGTGAAGGTCGCCATGGAGCGCATCGCGGAGGGCGGCTATGCCGAGGCCGTGGTGCGCATGATGATCCTGCTGGCCCGCGCGCGTGGTGGCGTGCGCCGCGACCGGCTCGCGCGGTCGAGCGCGCTGCTCACCGGCGAGAGCCCCTTCGCGGAGATGTCGGCCGATGCGCGGCAGAGCCTGATCCGCGAGCAGACCCTCATCGTGGCGGTCGATGTGGAGCAGGCGCTGGCGACGTTGCCGCAGCTGCTGCCTGGCGCCCAGGATCGCGGGCGCGCATTGCAAACGGTGGCCGACGTCGCCGGGCCGGAGAGCGATCAGCCGGAGACGGTGGTGGCCATGCTGGCTCGGATCCGCGAGACGCTGAAGCTGCCGCGGCCCGTGGCGGCTTGAGTGGCGTGCCGGGCTTCGCATACGTGCGGTGCAATGCCGTCCGGGCGGGTGGCGCGAAACCTCACGGCTCGCTGATGGGTCGCGCAGGCTCCTGCGCGCCTACCAGTGCTGCCTGAGATGGTCGGCGTGCCCACCTTTGCGACGCCGCCTGGCTTCCTTGGCCTGCCCTTCACCAGCACCCCGGCGGCACTCTCGGTCGCCGGCATTCCCCTCGACATCGGCACCACCAATCGCGCCGGCACCCGCTCCGGCCCGGGTGCGATTCGCGCTGCTTCCCGCATGCTGGTCGATGGTGCGCATCCGGTCAGCGGCGTGAACCCCGCAACACTCTCCCTTGCTGATCTCGGCGAGTTCGCGATAGCGCTCGGCGACATCCAGGCGAGCCTTGCGCTGATCGAGCGGCAGGCGGCGGCCATTCCGCATCTGCTCGCCTTCGGGGGTGAGCATGGCGCCACCCTCCCGCTGCTGCGCGCCTTGTCGAAGCGCATCGGAGAGCCGCTGGGCTTGCTCCATGTCGATGCACATTGCGACACCTGGCCGGAAAGTTTTGGCCAGGAATACGGCCACGGCTCGGTCTTCTTCCACGCCATCAACGAGGGCTTGGTGGACCCGCATCGGATGATCCAGATGGGCATCCGCTCCACCGTCCAGGCCGAGGTCGCCGCCTGGGCGCCGGCCCGCGGCGTCACCGTGCTGTCAGCGCAGGACGTGCATGCGGAGGGCATCGTCGTCGCCATCGCGTGTGCCCGCGCTGTGCTCGGCGGCGGTCCGGCCTACCTTTCCTTCGACATCGACGCGCTCGACCCGGCCTTTGCGCCCGGAACCGGCACGCCTGAGATCGGTGGCCTCGCCTCGTGGCAGGCGCAGGCACTGATCCGCGGTATGGCCGGGTTGGACTGGCGCGGCATGGATATGGTGGAAGTCGCGCCCGCCTATGATGTGTCGGAGATCACGGCGCTCGCGGCCGCGACTTTGGCCTGGGAATACGTGTGCATGGTCGGTCCAACCCTGGGACGCTGAACTTTGCCCGTCCCTCGACCGCGAATTTTTAGCGCTGCCCTCCCGCCCCGCACCATTAGATAAAAACAAAAAGAGGTGTTCGGGGGAATTCTTTCCCCTGACCTTCCTAAGCCACCCCCCATATCACTCGCCGCCCCTCACCCACCCCGGAAATTTCCCGGCCATCCCGCCGAACACCCTTGCATTTTCCGGCGCGGCCAATCATATCTCTCTCACTGACGCCATCGCACGTGCCGAGAGGCAACGACGGGAACGCGTCCTTATCGGTGGAGCCGGCCATGTGGGTCGGCGCTCTGACAGGGAAGTGCCCATGTCCGCTGCCATTCCGCACGGCGCGCTCCGCGCCCTGCCCCGCGTGGATGACCTCATCGCCGCCGCTCGCCCGGAACAGCCAGTGCTCTGCCTGCGCCCTGCGGTGCTGGCAGAGACCGCGCGCGCCTTCCGCCGCGCCTTCCCGGGCGACACGCTCTATGCCGTGAAGTGCAACCCGGACCCGGCGGTCCTGCGCGCGTTGTGGGATGGCGGCGTGCGCCATTTCGACTGCGCCTCGCTGGGCGAGGTGCGGCTCGTGCGTGGCCTGTTCCCCACCGCGGCGATCCACTTCATGCACCCGATCAAGGCGCGCTCCGCGATCCGCGAAGCCTACGTGGCGCATGGCGTGCGGGACTTCGTGTTCGACAGCGCTGAGGAGCTGGCCAAGATCCTGGCCGAGACGGGCAATGCCGGGGATCTCGGCCTGTTCGTGCGCCTTGGCTTGCCCAAGGGCAGCGCGCGCTATGACCTGTCCGGCAAGTTCGGCGCGGTGCCGGATGTGGCGGCCGCCCTGCTCGCCGCGGCGCGCCCGCGCGCCGTGCGGCTGGGCCTCAGCTTCCACGTCGGCAGCCAGTGCATGGAGCCGGAGAGCTACACCCGCGCCATGATCACCGCCGGCGGCGTAATCCGCGCTGCAGGTGTGGCGGTCGAGATCGTGGATGTCGGCGGCGGCTTTCCGGTGGCCTATCCGGACCTGTCGCCGCCGCCGCTCTCGGCGTTCATGGCGGCGATCGCGCGCGGCTATGCCCAGGCCGGTCTTGCCGCCGGCACCCGCCTTTGGGCCGAGCCTGGTCGCGCGCTGGTGGCCGGCGGCGCCTCGCTCGTGGTCCAGGTGCAGGCCCGGCGCGACGGCGCGCTGTTCATCAATGACGGGGTCTATGGCTCCCTGTCAGATGCCGGCGTGCCGGCTTTCCGCTTCCCGGTCCGCGCGTTGCGGACCTCCGACGCTCCGCTGGTCGATTTCAGCTTCTTCGGTCCCACCTGCGACAGCGCGGACGTGATGCACGGCCCCTTCCCGCTCCCCGCCGACATGGCGGAGGGCGACTGGATCGAGATAGGCCAGCTTGGGGCCTATGGCGCCTGCCTCGGCACCAACTTCAACGGCTTTGAGGCGCCCCATGTCGAGGCCGTTCGCGACCGGCCGCTGCTCGAGACCCCCGGCCTCACCAAGCGCCTGACCACGCGCCGCATCCGCGCCGCCTGACGCCCACCCGATTGTCACGCGAACGGGGCGGTCGCCCGACCGCCCCGCCGCTATGCTGTCCGCTCGATTGCAGGAGTTCCGCCCATGTCCATCACCGAAACAGCGCCTGAAAAGACGCCGCTCGACGCCATCCACGCCACCTTCGGCGGACGCCTCATCATCCTCGGCTTCGGCTCGATCGGCCAGGGCGTGCTGCCGCTGCTGCTCCGCCACGTCGCCATGCCGCGGGACCGCATCACCATCGTCACCGCCGAGCCGCGCGGGCAGGAAGTCGCCGCCGAATACGGCATCACCTTCATCGAGACGGCGGCGACGCGCGAGAACTACCGCGACCTGCTGAGCCCGCTGCTTGGCCAGGGCGACTTCCTGCTCAACGTGTCGGTCGATGTCGCCTCCGTGGCACTCATCACCCTGTGCCGTGAGCTCGGCGCGCTCTACCTCGACACCGTCGCGGAGCCCTGGGGTGGGCATTATACGGATGCCTCGCTCACCCCCTCGCAGCGGTCGAACTACGCCCTGCGCGAGGGAGTGCTGGCGCTGCCGAAGGATGGCCCGACGGCGGTTATGACCCATGGCGCGAACCCTGGCCTTGTCTCGCACTTCGTGAAGCAGGCGCTGCTCGAGATCGCCCGCGATACCGGCGTGGACACCTCCACCCCGACTGACCGCGCCGGCTGGGCCGCCCTCGCGCAGACCCTCGGCATCAAGGTCATCCACATCGCCGAGCGCGATACGCAGACCGGCACCATCGCGAAGCGGCCTGGCGAGTTCGTCAACACCTGGTCGATCGACGGATTCGTCGGCGAGGGCAACCAGCCCGCCGAGCTCGGCTGGGGCAGCCACGAAAAGACGATGCCCGAGGATGGCCGCCGCCATGAGTTCGGCTGCGACGCCGCGATCTACCTGCTGCGCCCCGGCGCCGGCACCCGCGTGCGCAGCTGGACGCCGCTGGAAGGCCCGTTCCACGGCTTCCTGATCACCCACAACGAAGCCATCTCCGTCGCCGACTACTACTCGGTGAAGGACGCCAGCGGCGCCGTGACCTACCGCCCCACCTGCCACTACGCCTACCATCCCTGCGACGGCGCCGTGCTCTCGATCCACGAACTCGCCGGCAAGAACTGGGAGATGCAGCACAACAAGCGCCTGATGGTCGACGAGATCACCTCCGGCATGGATGAGCTCGGGGTGCTGCTCATGGGGCACGCGAAGGGCGCCTACTGGTACGGATCGCGCCTCACCATCGAGGAAGCCCGCCGCGTGGCGCCGCACAACAACGCCACCTCGCTACAGGTGACCGCGGCTGTGCTGGCCGGCGTGATCTGGGCGATCGAAAACCCGGAGCGCGGGCCGCTCGAAGCGGACGCGCTCGACCACGCGCGCATCCTGGAACTCTGCGCACCCTACCTCGGGGACGTGGTGGGGGAGTACTCGAATTGGACGCCACTGCAGGACCGGGAGGCTCTGTTCCCGGAGAATGTGGACCGGAGCGATCCCTGGCAGTTCGGGAATTTTCGGGTGAGTTGAGGGAGAAGACCGGGGAAAAGAATTTCCCCGGACCCCTTTGTTTTGTTTCTGGATAATGGTGCGGGCTGCGAGCGCCAGCGCCTGTGATGTGCAGCGGTTCATGTGGAGGCGCGGGGGCGGTCAAGGGCTCCAGCATTTTGGCCACGCGATCGCC
Organism: Rhodospirillales bacterium; assembly: GCA_028288785.1. Lineage (GTDB taxonomy): Bacteria > Pseudomonadota > Alphaproteobacteria > Acetobacterales > Acetobacteraceae > Plastoroseomonas. The sequence continues at coordinate 5,418 of JAQGHV010000320.1, forward strand.
GCAGTTCTGCCGCATCCGCGATTGAAATCTCTCGCTGAGATTTTATCTCCATGCGCGGCGCCGGAATGCCGCCTTTGCAGTCGGTATCATTAGCCAAAAAACAAAAGAATGGGGTCCGGGAAGTTCCTTTCCCCCGCCTTTCTTCTACTCCGCCGAAAACCGCGCCACATCCTCCGGCAGCATGAACCCCGCCGCCACCAGGCGCTCAGCCGCCGCACGCAGCGCAGCGGCGCGCGCCGGGCGCTCCTCCAGGGAAACGCGAGGGTCGCGTGCCGCCTCGCGAGCGGCGCGTGTTGCGGCCAGAGGCAGCACGCCGCCCTGCAACGGGCACAGCACGCCAGGGCCGTAACCCTCGGCGCGCGGGTTCCAGGCGGTGCGGCTCTCCGTCGGCGCCTCCAGGATCGGCATCCGGATGCCGGCGACCGCCACGCCGTCTCCGTCCATCCGCGGCACGAAGACCGGAAAGCGCCCGATCTCGCGCGGCGGCAGGACCGAGTGGTCGGACTGCGCGGCCGGCATGTGGATGCCTGTGTAGGGCAGCCCCGGCACCGGCGCCGGCAGGGCGCGCGCGGCCTCCACCAGCGTGCCGGCGGCCAGGGTGGGCACCTGGCTCGGCGGCGGCGCGCGGCCGTCGCGCACCCAGGCATCCAGATGGCTGAGCAAGGCTCGCATCGGGGCGCCCGAGTGGTTCGGGTTGGTCGGCAGCGCGCACACCGGGTTCGGCGCGACGGTGGCGCCAGGCTGGGCGAAATGTGGCGTCCCGGCGATCATGTACGCGCGGACATTGTCAGGCAGAGCGATGGCGCCGCCCCCCGGTTCCGTCACCAGCAGGGAGGCACGCGCGCCCCACCACTCATACTCGGTGTCCGTCTGCATCACGCGCGGGCAGGTGTTGGAGGCGGCGCAGCGACGCAGCAGGCCGTCACGCTCCTCGGTGAACTGGTTGCGCGTCTCGGCATAGGTGAAGGGGAAGGCGTCGGCGCTCCAGGCCGGGTCCTGCAGGCTGCGCGGTGCCTTGTCCGGCCGTGCGAAACGGCTGTTCATGAACATGCGCCTGGTGCCCGCGACATGTGGCATCAGGCCCTCGAACACAGGGCGCCCGGCGGTGTCTTGGTTGAAGCCGAGATAGAGGTAGTCGCGCAGGAACCGCCCGGATTGGGAGACGCCGAAGGCCAGCGCGCGCTGCGTGCGCCCGGCGAGCGGGTTCGCCGCGCCCTCGGTGTGGCGCAGGAAGCTGGCGACATCGCGCACCGCGGCGAAACCCATGCCGGAGATTGCGGGATTGGCAGCCGTGTACGTCAGTTCATAGATCGCGCCGGCATCGTAGCCGGGCGGCCGCGTGACCGTGATCTCGCGCGGACTGGCGACGCTGAGCGTGAGGCCGGCGGGGGTTTCGCGCGGCAGGTCCGAGCGGGCGCGGACGGTAATGCGCGCGCTGGCCGCATCGGCGATCGGGAAGGCGAGCGGGATCGGCGCGGGGCTGCGCATGTGGTCGAACACCACCTCCTCCCGCATCGGGCCGGTCACGCCTTCGAGCACCGGCAGCCGGATGGCGAGATTGCCGGCGGCGGGCGAGAAGTCCGCCTGCCAGCCGACCCAGACGAGCGTAAAACCCTGGCGGAACAGAAAGCCGTTGCCGGGTTCGCGGCCCTGCGCGGCGGTGGGGCTTTCGTTGAACAGCGGCAGCGCGAGCATGCGGCCTCGATTGGGCACTTCCAGCAGCATGGTGCCATTGCCGCGCGCGGCATCGACGGGGCGGAGGATCACCACATCGGCGCTGGCCTCGACCCGGCCCTGCGCATTGCGCGGCGCGGCGGCGATGTCGGCGATAACAGCGTTGCGCGGGTCTGCGGGGTCGAGCGCGATGGTGGCGCGTCCGGTGAGGCGCTCATAGGCACCCACGCCGCCAAAGCCTTGGCCGCCGAAGGCAGGCTCCGGCGGGCCGGTGAGGTCGAAGGTGGTGACCTGAGCGCCGGCTGGCGGCGCGAGCGCGAGCCAGGATGCAGCGGCGAGCGCTGCGAATGTCTTGTTCATTGTGGCCTCCCGTAGGGAGCCTAGCGGCGGGTAGGATATGGCGATAGCGGGCAACCGGCGCCGGCGTGCTGACCCGCCAGCACGCCACTTTCCTTGCCCATGGAAGCCGTGGTTGCTGTCACTGAGGGCTCCCGTCAGGCTCATAGCCAGCCCGCTTGCCGCCGGCGCGCTTCCCGCTACCGTGCCGCCCATACAGCCAAGCGAGAACCGTCTGATGATCGAACTGCACACCTGGAACACGCCCAACGGCCGCAAGATCAGCGTGGCGCTCGAGGAGATGGGCCTGCCCTACACCGTGAAGATCGTGAACATCTCCAAGAAGGAGCAGTTCGAGCCGAGCTTCCTCGCCATCAGCCCGAACAACCGCATTCCCGCGATCATCGACAGCGATGGGCCCGATGGCGCTGAGATCTCGGTGTTCGAATCGGGTGCCATCCTGCTCTACCTTGCCGAGAAGACCGGCAAGTTCCTGCCGACCTCCCTGCGCGACCGCGTGCCCGTGCTCGAATGGCTGATGTGGCAGATGGGCGGGTTCGGGCCGATGCCCGGTCAGGTGCATCACTTCCTGCAGCAGCCCGAAAGCCCGGCGCGCGAATACGGCCTCAAGCGCTATGGCGACGAGACCAAGCGCCTGTACGGCGTGCTGGACCGCCGCCTTGCGTGGCGCGACTTCGTCGCCACCAGCGGCGAGCCGAGTGTCGCCGACTTCGCCATCCTCGGCTGGGCGTGGCGGCATGAGCGGCACCTAGTGCCGTTCACCGACCTGCCGAACGTGGCCGCCTGGTATGAGCGCATGATGGCGCGTCCGGCGACGAAGCGTGGCTTCGAGGTGCATCTCGGCGGCTGATGCCGTTTGACGCGGTTGTGGCCGCCGTCTAGAAGCGGCGGCTGCAACGCCGTGTTGTTTTCCACTCCTGCGGAGGGGTGGCCGAGTGGCCGAAGGCGGCGGTTTGCTAAACCGTTAAAGGGGGATAACCCCTTTCGTGGGTTCGAATCCCATCCCCTCCGCCAGTTTTCCTGTTCCAGCGGGCCTTTCGTGCAGTTCGTCGACGCTTCACCTTGCGGACAGAACGGCTCCTCCCTCTTCTAACCAGGCTGGCAGATGCTGATTGAATTCGATCCAGATCGTATAGCGGCAGCCGCTCCACATACGCTGAAGTTCGACCGCGCGCGCCTGCAATGCGCGAAAGGTGTGAAGGCGTGACGCGCGGACCTCGCACCGGCAAGGCGAAGCCAACCGGCAAGCCCACCAAGGCTGTCGCTGATGCCCCCAGGGCGGAAATCGAGCGACTTTCGCGCGAACTTGATGAGATGCGCGCGAAGATGCGCGAAATCGAAGACCAAGGCCTCGACGCGTTCACCGCGAAGAAGATCGAGTCGCTGATCGAAGCGGCCCAGATTGCGCGCGGCCAGGCATTGGACGCAGCGCTGGAGCGAACCAGGGCTCAGGGCGAACTTCGCGCGCTCCGAGGTGCCATTGAAAATGCGCCAGGCCCCGGCGGCTGGCTACTCCGCAGGGCGGCCCGCCGATTGGGAAAAGACAACTAGGGCGTCATCGCCGCGACACGCCCTACCCATTCCAAGTATTCTCTGGCCGCGCCTTCAGGTGGATGGCTGCACCGCAAGCGCTTCCTTGAGCTGCCCATCGAGCTGCACGCGGAACTCTGGCGAGAGCTTCAGTGCTCCGGCCAAGGCACTCAGGTAGGCGCGCTCCGATGCACTGTCTGGCCCACCCAGCACCATTGCCGACGCCAGATAAATTTCAGCTTTCTGCGCGTCCGTCGCGGCCAAGCGCGCGATTGCAGCGGGATCCGGTGCGGTTCCGAGCACCCCGAAAATTTCGCCCTTCTCCTCCTCGGAGAGCGCCATGCGCTCCGCCTCGGCAAAGATGCGTTCATGCTCCTGCGCATCGAGCTGACCGTCGGCGCGGGCGGCGGCGACCATCGCCCGGATCACTGACAGGCCGAACGGTTTGCCTTCGCTATCCGCGGCGTCGGGTCGTGCGAAATCATCCACCGGCGGAACCGCGGGGTCGCTCGCCTGCTGCTCTTTCCACTGGCCGTAGGCGCGGTGGGCCAGCAAGCCAAGCAGCGCCATTCCTCCCACACGCATCAGTCCACCGCCACCGCGACCGCCGAGTACTGAGCCCAGCAGGCCACCTGCTGCGGCCGCCTGCCCCGCACCCCCCATCGGGCCACGAAGGCGCCCAAGGATGTCGCCGAGGCCACCGGACATGCCCCCGGCTCCACCGAGAAGGCCGCCCAGACCTCCGCCGCCCAGCATCCCGCCAAGGCCGCCGCCGCCGGACATTCCAGCGGGCATTCCGGTCCCACTAGGGCCGGTGGCGGGCCCCGTGGTCCCCGACCCGCCTCCGAGCAAGCCACCTAGTCCACCGGTGCCGCCAAGTAGCTGCTCCGCGATCCGCTTGAGATCCAGCGCCATGATCATCGCCTCCGAAAGGTGCTGATCTCTGAACGCGCCAATCCTGCTTCGGATGCATCGGAGGGGCGCCGCGGCGGTCGCAATGACCGGAGTTCGACGGCGCAAGGAACGGACTACCCTCGTGCGACATCTGCTCCCGCAACGGGCTTCTACAACGGAAAAACCCCGCTGCGTTTACAGGCTGCGCCGTATGGCGCCGCTCGTGCTGACCACCCCTGTCTCAGTTGCAGACTCCGAAGGGCCGGCCCGTCTGGCGCCGCGAACCTTGTCCTCCGTCGACCGGCATTTCCCCGGCCCGCCATGCGGCGTCGCGAGCACGCTTCGGCGGGGGGCTGCCGCGGCATCGGCGGCTACTGCGTCAGCAGCGTCCACGTCGTGGCGTGCGCCGTGGCCAGACCCTCACAGCGCCCAAAGCTCCCGATCATCAAACCCGGATCCAGGTCTCCGAAAACGCCAGCATCGCCGTCGAGATCCGCTTTCCCGCGACCTCGCGCGGGATCGGCGCGCCCGGCCGCACCACGCCGTTCACCGTCACTGTCGCGCGTTCGCAGCCGACGAACAGGGTCGGCATGTGATGTACCCCCGTCGCAGATTGCGCCGGTTCCAGCGCAAAGCAGAACGGCTTGCCCAGCCCCGTCCAATCCAGCGCAACGGTCAGGTCGCCGGCGCGCACCGTCTCGCCATAGGCTGCAATCGCATCGCCGCGCGAGGCGACGCTGTCGAGCCCGCGATATTCGAGCCTGGCCAGCCCCGGCAGCCCGCGCCAGGCACCGAAATGGCTCACGTAGTTCGCGACCAGCCAGCGCGCGAGCGGCTCATTGTCGGTAAGGCAGACATTCGGGCGATCCGCCGGCGGTGCCGCGTCCTGCGGCGAGAGCAGCACCACCAGCGCATGCCCGCGCCCATGCGGTGACAACATCACGCGGAAGAACGACGCGAGTGTGGTGAAGGGCCCCGCAGGGTCCTCCTTCAGGGAAATGCCGGGGTTCTCGCCCGTCCATTCCACATCGCCCGGAAAGAGCAATGTCTCGGCCATCGTTGCCCCCATCTTCGTTGCGCCGCGAGCCTGCCCTCGGCGGCCGTTTCAGGCAATGGGCCGACCGTTGCGATTGTCACCTCGGCAGCTCCAGGCTTGCTTCCCAGGCAGAACGGACGATGCGGAAATTAACAGAGGAGTTCGAGGCCACGTTGCTGCGCGATGGGTTCAGCGCTGATATCCGCGCGATCAAGCTGGGCACCGCGAATCACGAACACGTCCATCCACTCGACGAGCAGGGCTTGGTGCTGGGAGGCGGCGTCACGCTGACCATCACCGCTGGCAGCCACACGTACCGCCGTGGCCAGATCTTCACGATGGAGGCTGGTCATCCCCATTCGGAGTGGATCGGGCCGCAAGGCCTACGCAACATGGTGGGCCGCCTGCATAAGACCTCTGCCGACACCTGACCGATCATCGCGAGCGAGGGAGGCATCCAGCATTCAGTGCGCTATTCGTCGAAAGTCGGTCGGCGACGGGACCAGCTTAGCGACCGACTGCGGCCCTCACCTCCGGCTCCGCCGCGCGCGCTGTACTGCGCATGCCGCGCGTCAGCAGCGCAAGCGGCACCAGGCCCACCGCCACGATCAGCAGCGCCGCCGTGCTCGCCTCCGCCAGGCGCTCATCGGCGGCCAGCGAATGCACCCGCACGGCCAGGGTATCGAAGTCGAAGGGCCGCACGATCAGCGTCGCCGGAAGCTCCTTCATCGTGTCCACGAAGACCAGAATCGCCGCCGTCACCAGCGCACCGCGCGCCAACGGTAGCTCCACCTCCAGCGCCGCCTGCCCCGGCCGGCGCCCGAGCACCCGCGCCGCATCCGAAAGCGATGGCCTGATCCGCGCGAGACCGGCCTCCACCGCCCCCAGCCCGACGCCTAGAAACCGCACCAGATAGGCGAAGACCAGCGCCACCATCGTCCCCGACAGCAGCAACCCGGTGGACAGCCCCAGATTGGCCCGCATCCAGCCATCCAGCGCATTGTCGAACAGGCCGAACGGCACCAGCGTGCCCACCGCGATCACCGACCCGGGCACGGCATAACCAAGCCCGGCCACGCTGTTCGCTGCGCGCTGCACCGGCGAAGGATGCAGCCGCGCGGCCCAGGCCAGCATGGCCGCAACCAGCGTTGCCAGTACCGCCGTCACGCCCGCGAGCAGCAGCGAATTGGTCGCGAAGGGCAGGAAGCGCGAGGGTGAGAGCGGATCGCCCACCGTCACCATCAGCCACACCAGCGCTCCCGCGGGGATCACGAATCCCAACACGATCGGCGCCGCACAGGCGAAGACTGCCAGCCCCTCTCGCCAGCCGCGAAGCTGCACCGGCTGAAGCGGCGGCTGCCGCGTCGTCGTCGGATGAAAGCGGCGGTCGCCACGTGTGGCGCGCTCCGCCAGCAGCAGAAGCATGACGCAGCCGATCAGCGCCGTGGCCAGCTGCGCCGCGGCGCCACGATCGCCGAGGCCAAACCAGGCCTCGTAGATCCCCGTCGTGAAGGTGCGCACCGCAAAATGCTGCACCGTCCCGAAATCGGCCAGCGTCTCCATCAGCACCAATGCAATACCGGCCGCAAGGGCAGGCCGCGCCAGCGGCAAGGCGACATGGAAGAAGGTACGCGCCAGCCCGTGCCCCAGCGTGCGCGAGGCCTCCACCAGGCACACACTCTGCTGCAGGAACGCGCCCCGGCACAGCAGGTACACATACGGGTAGAGCACCATCGCCAGCATCAACGCCGCACCCGGCAGCGAGCGGATTTCCGGAAACCAGTACTGCCCGAAGCGCAGGCCTGTCACGTCGCGCAGGGTCGATTGCACCGGCCCGGAAATCTCCAACAACCACACATAGGCATAGCCGCAGACATAGGCCGGCATCGCCAACGGCAGCAGCAACGCCACCTCCAGCACCGCCCTCCCCCGAAACGCACAGGTCGATACCAGCCAAGCGGTGACCGCCCCGGCAGACCCCGCCATCAACGCCACAAGCACGACCAGCGCCGCCGAATTGCCCAACATCTCCGGCAGCGTCGTCGCCCAGATGTGCCGCCAAACCTCGCCCGCCGGCACCGCCGCCGTCACCAGCACAGCCAGTACCGGCGCCGTGATCGCTGCCGCCACCACCCAAGACGCCCGCGCCCAGAATGGAGCCGCACGACGCGACCGCGGACGCGCAAGGATGACACTGTCAGAAGGCATGCCCCCCGCTACCATGGCCAGGGCGCAAACGGGAGTTGGCGCGGGTAGGGAGCAAGGCCGGGGGCGCTGCCCCCAAGACCCCCGCCGGGGATCGCGCCGATCCCCGGGCCCCTGCGTGTGTTGGTTCTCGGTTTGGAGGGCTGCATTCCATCGAAGAGCGCCGGGTAGCCGAGGGCGGCGCATCGCGGGAGCCCCTGTCGGGGAGCGCCGACTTAGCGCCGCCCTCGGCTACCCGGCTCGCCTCCGGCGAGACTCAACCCCATCCCAATCCAAGGAACCAGCGCATGGAGGTCCAGGATCGACACGATCCTGGCGGGGTCGAGGGGCGGAGCCCTCGCCTTACTTCCTTCCTGGCGTCCACTCGCCCGGTGCGACGCTGCCGGTTTGTTCGAGGATGCGGGTGTAGGCTTCGGGGCGGCGGTGTGCGGCGAAGTTGAAGATGGTGGTTCGGCCGAGGTTGCAGTCGTCGAGGTTGCAATCGGCGGTGATGAGTTCATCGGACCAGCTTGTGGCTTGGGCCATGATTTCCCCTTGCGGGTTCACGATAATCGAGTGGCCGAAGAGTTCGTGGCCGTCTTCGGTGCCGCCTTTGGCGGTGGCGACGCCGAAGCAGGCGTTCTGGTAGCAGCCCGCGCGGACTGAGAGGTGGGAGTGTTCGACGCGCAGGTGGTGTGCTTCGAAGCCGCGGTTGTCCATGTTCAG